>JBBSQN010000179.1:0-10496 GCA_038257875.1 Mycobacteriales bacterium | reverse complement strand
CGCGAGTTCTCGATCACCAGCCGTACGGCCTCGGCGCGGAACTCCGGACTGAACTTCCGATACTTTCGAGACATTCTCGCTGTCACCCTTCGGATCCGACCCTACTCGGGTCGTGGTCCGCGAACAACGGGGCACCTCAGACCCTGGCTGGTGGTCGTGATGGGCGGTTCGAAGGTCGGCAAGTCTCGCGCGCTGTTCGAGGCGTTGCGCCGGTGTGATCGGGCCGGGGAGTTGGAGCTGATCGCCCCGGTGGACCGCGATGCGCTGCGGTCGTTGCTCAACCCTGGGCAGGGTGTGAGAGCGCAAGCCGCACATGCCGTGCTGTGGCTGGATGATCTCGAGCCGTTCCTCAACCAAGGCGTGACGTTGCAGACGCTGCGTGAGTGGCAGGCCAGCCGGGCAGGTCGGTTCGTCGTGGCGACCTACGGTGGAAAGGGCAGCGAGCTGATCGCGGGTTCGAGCACCGGTGGGCTGGCCACGATCGCCGCCGATGTGCTGCAACACGCCCGAGAGATCCCGATGTGGCCGACGACCGGGGATGAGCTCAGTCCGCTTCGCACCTGGTTCTCGGACACGGAGTTCGAAGCGGTGCAGCGGCATGGGCTAGCTGCGTACCTGGTTGCTGGGCCGGCGCTGGAGCGCAAGCTCACTACGGGCCGGCACGAACCCGGTGCTGAGTGGTGCCAGGAAGGCATCGCGGTGGTGGATGCCGCGATCGACTGGGCCCGATGCGGTCGCACGGACCCGATCAGCGATGAGACTCTGCGCCAGCTGTGGCCAACCTACCTAGCCGCGGGAAGGTCCAACACCGACGACGGCTTCGCCACGGGCCTTAAATGGGCGCTGCGGCCGGTCGCCGCGACGATCGCGCTGCTTCAGCGCGCGGGCAGCTATCAGGCCTACGACTACGTCATCCGGTTGGTGCGCGACAAGCCCGGTGCTGAACCTCCGCGCGACCCGGCCTGGGTCTCCGCCATCGAGACCGCCACCGCCGCGGAGGCCTCCGCGGTCGCGCTCGCGGCATACGAGTTCTCTCGCCTCGAAGACGTGGCCACCTCATTCACTCGTGCGCGCGAGTCATCCGTCGATGAGGTCTCCGCAATCGCCGGATACAACCTCGGCGTCGTGCTCGGCGAACTCGGTCGTTCCGTGGAGGCGGTGGCGGCGTATGAGCAAATGGTGGGCCGGTACGGCGATGACCCGGCCCCCGCGCTGCGTGAGCTGGTCGCCAAAGCGCTGGTCAACAAGGGTGTCCGGCTGGGGGTGTTGGGTCGTTCCGTGGAGGCGGTGGCGGCGTATGAGCAGGTGGTGGGCTGGTACGGCGATGACCCGGCCCCCGCGCTGCGTGAGCTGGTCGCCAAAGCGCTGGTCAACAAGGGTGTCGAGCTGGGGGTGTTGGGTCGTTCCGTGGAGGCGGTGGCGGCGTATGAGCAGGTGGTGGGCTGGTACGGCGATGACCCGGCCCCCGCGCTGCGCGAGGCGGTCGCGCGAGCGGTCGATGCTCTCCGGGTGAGCGAGGAAGAAGTTGACTGAAGCGGGGAGTGGGTAGCGCCACCTCGGCCACCACGTCCCTCGATGCAGGTGGACTCGCAACCGTGCGCGGCGAGTGTCTCGCGCAGGCTCGATGGGGGCGCAGGCGACGACGTTCACCACGAACGGGCGACGCAGCTGCTGGCTGGCCTGGCTGGCCGATCCAAGACGATAAGCGTGCTCATCCGGGCCGAGGTACTCGTCGTCCCGGCCCGAGCGGGGCGCCTGCGCCGCCGAAGACGTTCTCGATCAGCTGCGAATCGACACCTTTGAGCTGCTCGGCGACACCGCCGGCCTTCTGGCTGAACTGCGCGCGCAGACCGGCCTGCGGATGGCGGAGCACGCCGCGACGGTGCGCGACGGCCGACTGGTCGTCGGCTTGCACAAGGACCCCCACCGCGGCCCGCACCGACCTGTCTCGCCGAGACGCTCGCGGCCGCGTTCCCGGCGACCTCGGCGCCGGGGATTACGCGGATGTTGAACCAGCTGGCGCCAGCGTGTCCTGATCAGCGCGCTGCAGCCGCCGAGGACCGCCACCGACCCCTGACCCACGTCCTCATGACCTTGGACGGAGCCTAAGGCGACGTTCCCGCCGTGGCCGGCCTGCTCGCCCAGCTGCGCGAACTGCGCGACATTCCTGCCGCGCTCGACCGGGGTGAGTTCACGCTGGTCGTCAGCGGCGCGTTCCGCGCCGCCGGCACCACCACCGGCCGGTTCCTCGACCTACTCGAACGCCCCGACCAGGACTGTATGGCCCACATACGCAGCCCTTCCCGCGGTCGACAAGGGTGCGCTGCCCGCTCGCGCTGTACCAGCGCCTGCCGCGCTACATTGCATGCATGGCCACCGTCCAGGTCCGAAATCTCCCTGATGATGTGCATGCGGTGTACCAGCAGCGCGCAGCGCTCGCTGGCTTGAGTCTTCAGGAGTACCTGCGGCTGGAGCTCATCCGCAACGCCCGGACGCGCAGCCCCGCCGAACTCGTGGCCGAGGCCGAGCGTCGGATGCTGACCGAAGGCCCTGCCGGGTTTGCCGCGACGTCGTCGGCGTCGCTGGTGCGTGCCGACCGCGAAGCGCATTGACCGTCGTCGACGCCTCGGTCCTGGTCGACGGGTTGGTGGTGGTCGGGCCGGCCGGGGACGCGGCGCGGGCCGTCTTGCGGGACCGCCAGGTCCTGCACGTCCCGTCGATCTTCACGGCAGAGGTGACGTCGGCCCTGCGGGCACTGTGTGCGCGCCAGGCGCTGGACGTCACGCGCGCACGTGCAGCACTGGCCCAGCTCAAGACCCTGCGCACGGTGCTGTACCCGTTCGAGCCGTTCGTGGATCGCGTCTGGGAGCTGCGCGAAAGTGTCACCGTGTACGACGGCTGGTACGTCGCGCTGGCCGAGTTCCTCGAATGCGAGCTGGTCACCGCCGACCGGCGGCTCACGCGAGCGGGCGGAGTGCGCTGCCCGGTCCTCGACGTCGCGACCTTCGTTCCGGCACCACGCACGAACCCCGACCCGTAGCGGCCGTCGCTCCAGCGGAACTGGTCACCCTCGATGAGCGACTCGCCCGCGCCGCCGCTGAACGGGGCATCACTGTCCGAGCAGGTAGCTGACGTGCTGGCTCCGGTCGGCGTGCAGCTCGGCGAGAATGTCTGCCGTCGGAACGGTCACGGCGCGTAGATGGCTGGCCGATAGCAGGGCTTCGGAATGTCTTGTCCGGACTCTGTGGCGACGTCCAGCCACGCCTTCTTGGCTCGCAACACCTCGGCTACCGCCTGCCCGGGGGTGTCGCCGAAGGCAGAGCAGCCCTCGAGATCAGGGATGTCGGCGATGTATCCACCATCGGCGTCGCTGTAGAAGACGTTGATGTGGTAATCGGTCATCGTTCTCCCTCCAACCGCAGATCGTGCCGCTCCACGAGCCGTAGCAGCTGACGGACCTGGTACGGCTTGGCCTGTCTTTTGACGTCTTGAGGTTGTTCACGACGGTGACCGTAGGCGGCACGACCGACAGCGCGGCGCGGGTAGTGTCATCCCGGCCGCCACCACCGTCGCACGGTTGGCTCGTAACGACGCGCGGCGAGCGCGTCTCGCGCCGTCCCGAGCGGCCGCTGTTTGTTCCGGTGAGACCGCCGTCGGCGTTGCACCGTAGGCGAGTAGTGCAACACTTGCGGGATGCCGACCACCCGACGTCGCTACATGATCACGGAGACCGACGAGGTCAGTGACGCGCTCGCCGACGCGGCTACCCGCTGGCCCGGCCTGCCCGCCGCCGAACTGCTGCGCCGACTCGTCGCCGAGGGGCACGCTGCCCTGCGCACCTCCGTGGCGGCCGAGCGGGCGGCCGTGGAACAGACGAGCGGGGCGCTGACCGGGATCTACCAACCCGGTGACCTGGAGGCGCTGCGCCACGAGTGGCCCGCGTGATCGTCCTGGACGCCTGCGTGCTGATCGCTCACCTCGCAAGCGACGACGCTCACCACGAACGGGCGACGCGGCTGCTGGCTGGCCTGGCGGGTCAGCCCAAGATGATGAGCGTGCTCACCCGGGCCGAGGTACTCGTCGCTCCGGCCCGAGCCGGGCGCCTGCGCGCCGCCGAAGACGTCCTCGATCAGCTGTACATCGGCACCTCTGAGCTGCCCTGCGACGCCGCCGGGCGGCTGGCTGAACTGCGGGCGCATAGCGGCCTGCGGATGCCGGACTGCTGCGTCCTGCTCACCGCGGAGATCAACGGTCCAGCGGAACTGGCCACCTTCGATGAGCGACTCGCCCGCGCCGCCGCCGAGCGGGGTATCACTGTCCGAGCAGGCAGCTGACGCGTCGCTGCGAATCGGTGTTGAGTCCGGACCTCCTCCTATCACGCGGCGGGCCAGTCGAGAACGATCCGCTCGGCGCCGCCGTCGAAGGCGGCGGTGATCTCCAGCCGCCCCCCGATCGCGTCGAGATAGCGGGCGAGGGACTACTGCCGTTCCCGTGGGCGGCTTTCATGATCCTGCGGGTATAGGACGGCGGGCGGGTGCTTCCTGGTGCCGACGGCCGATTGATTTTGCACGCTGGGGCTGATGCCGCACTCTCGCCGCCCCCACACCCGGGGCTCGGTGCTCGTGGTCGGCCGATCCCGGAGATCTGCCCGCCCGGCGAGGGCGCTGTTCTGTGTGAAACCCGGGGCGTGGCGAAAGGGCCACGATCACGGCCCTTCTGTCGTCCCCCCGGGCCGGCTTTCATGATCGTCCCGGGAGTGGTGGGCATAGCCCGCCGCGGGTGAGGTCGGCCATGGCGATCAGCGCCTCTGCGCTGCGGTAGCCGTAGGCGCGTCGGGTCAGCAGCCGCAGGTGGGTGTTGGTGGCCTCGGACAGGGCGTTGCTCAGCCCGTGGTCGAGGGTGTTGTGGATCAGCTCCCGATATTTCTTGATCGTCTTTGCGAGCTTGACGAACTCGGGCAGCCGGCAGCGTTGTACCCAGGCCAGCCAGCCGGCCAGCAGTCTCCGGCCTTGTTCGCCCTTGGTCTCGAACACCATCCGGAGCTGCTCCTTCAACAGGTAGGCCCTGTACAGCGGCTTGTTGGTGATCGCGATGGAGGCGACGGTGGTGCGCTGGGCACCGGTCTGGTTCTGCGGGTTTTTCAGCAGCGCCCAGCGGGGTGCCCTTGAGCGTGCTGGCCTGGTCCTTCTTGCCCGCCGCGCGCAGCTGATTCCACATCCCGCGGCGCACCGCGTCCAGCGCCGCGGTGGCCCAGGCCACCACGTGGAAGGCGTCCTGGCACAGCACCGCCTGCGGGGCCCGCTCGCCGACGACGTCGTGGATCCACTCCGCGCCGTCCGCGGAGACCTGGTTGAGCTGGGCGCATCGTTGCGGGCCGAGCAGGTCGAAGAAGCTGCGCAGCGCGGTCTGGTTGCGGCCCTTGCCCGCCCACACCAGCCGCCCGGTGTCGTGGTCGACCACGCAGAGCAGGAAACGCCGGCCTGTGCGGTAGGAAATCTCGTCGATCCCGATCCGGTGCAACCCCGCCAGCCGGTCGGTGCGCCCAGCCAGCTCCGCGACCACCCGGACCACGATCGCCGACACCGACCGCCACGTCACCCGCAGCAGGATCGCCAGCGTCGAGAGCGCCACATGGGCGGCCAACCACGCCGCGGTGTCCTCGAAACCGGTGCTGAACCGCGACCCGTGCCGCGCCCACGGCACCGCGACCACCGTCACCCCGTGCTCGACGCAGGACACCCGCGGCGCCTCGGCCTCCAGATACACCCGGGTGGTGCCCAGATCCACACCCCGCCAGCGGCGCCGGCCCTCGCCACGGTCATAACCCGGACAACGCCGCCGGCACCGCCCACACCGACCCCGACGCGAGCGGGTCGGACGCACCCGCACCACCACCACCTCGCCCCCACCATCGGCCTCCAGCTCCACTGACTCGACCACCGTGTGCTCGACCCCCAACATCGAGCGCCATACCCTGACAGCGCGCACGCCGTACCCCGTCCCGTGGAACCCGACCTTCGACAGCCAGGAACCCTAGACAGGGCACGGCGTGCGCCCTAAACGATCACATCAAGCCACCCACGGGAACAGCAGAAGAGCCCGAACCGTTACGAGTTGGTGACAACTGCCGGTAGACGGGATCGCTCGGCCTGTCCGGTGGGAACCTCGCCAAACGAGGATCCGGCCCGTCGATGTTCCGCTACCCCTACGAGTGAAACGAGAATCGGACATGCAAGAGACGGAGGCGGCCCTCCTCGAGGGACGCACGAGCGTGAAAATCGAGCGAGTCGGAAGGTTCCTTCTCCGCTATGGTCTGGTGACGATCCTCCTCTGGGTTGGCGCCTTGAAGTTCACCGCCTATGAAGCCATGGCCATCCAGCCGCTCGTGGAGAACAGCCCGCTGCTGTCGTGGCTCTACGACCTCCTGAGCGTCCAGACCCTGTCGAGCCTGCTCGGGGCGTTCGAGATCGCGTTGGCGCTGCTGATCGCGACCCGACCCTTCGCACCGCGGATGTCCGCCCTGGGGAGCCTTGGGGCCGTCGCGCTTTTCACCATCACCATGACGTTCGTTCTGAGCACCCCAGGCGTGTGGCAGCCGGGCTACGGCATCCCGTTCCTGTCGCCGATGCCGGGGCAGTTCCTGGCTAAGGACCTGGCCCTCCTGGCGGTCGCGATCTGGACTACGGGCGAGGCCTTGACGGCAGCAGGCAGGCGAGGCGCATAGACGCGGTCTCGCTGCTCAGGCCGCCTTCGGTAGTCCGGGGCTGAGCGTGACGGTCTCGGGCGCCGGTTCCGCGGCGCCGCCGGGGAGCGCCATCCGCAGGATCCGCCGCCACGTCGAGAGGTACTGCGTCGCCAGCGGGCCACTGGTGTAGGGCAGGCCGTACTTCTCACACAGCGCCCGGACCTGCGGGGCGATCTCGGCGTCGAGCAGTGCGTCGAGCGCGGCGACGTCGTCGCTGCTGGCTGCCCAGTGCAGTGGTGTCTCCTCGTGCGGGCCGTGGAAGCGGGCGTTGACGTCGGCGCCTGCCTCGACCAGCGCAACGATAGACGCGCTGACGTGGGGGAAGTGACCGGGCCAGTCCGTGGCGACGTGCAGCAAGGTCCGCGACATCCCCGCCAGGATCGTCGTTGCCGAGCCGCGCGGTGGCCAGCCAGGGATGCTCGGCGAGGAGTCGGCGCAAGGTTGCCACGTCACCGGTGTGAATGGCTGTGGTCGTGGCCTGCGCGACGGGATCGTCGGTGCTGATCGTTGTCATGGGCGGCGCTGCTGTGTCGTGTCGAGGGAGCCGGCGCGGGCGCGGCTGCGGGCGATCGGCGCCCGGGCCCAGCGAGCCCGGCCATGGCCGACGGACCGGTTCGTGCCTGCCGGTCGCCCGGCTGCCCGTCGGCGGTGCTGCTGCCCATCGTGTGGCGCTCCTGCCGCTCGAAGTTGCCGGGCCGCGCGGGCCCCTTCCCCCGGACCCGCGCGCCCCAATCGCGGCCAGGGATGACGCGGTCCAGCAGTGCGGAAGTGCGTGAGCAGCAGCGACAGGTCCCCTCAGCGGTCGTCGCTCTCCAGTAGCTCGACGATCCGGGTCATCCCGGTGGTGAGGGTGGCGAACCCTTGCCGGGTCTCCTCGCGGAAGCCGTCCATGTCCTGGCGGAACTCGCCCATCTCGCCGCGCAGGCTCAGCTGGTCCTCGCGCAGGGCGTTGAGTACCTGGGTGTGCGCGCGCAGCTCGGCGCGCACCTCGGCGACGTCGCGGTCCGCGCCGGCGGCCAGGACCCGCGCCGCGCCGGCATCAGCGGCCGACAGCGCGACCTGCGAGACCTGCTCACGCGGCCGTTCCAGCTCCCGCTCAACGACCCGCACGCGGGCTGCAAGGTCACCGGAACCATCATCGGGCACCCGTCGATCCTACGGCCACGCTCTCCCGCGACCCCCACTCCGTGGGGCGCTCCACCTGGCGCCTCCAGCGCACCAGCGCTGGGCCTGCCTCGGGCGGCCGGGCACCGCTGACGTTCCGCACCCCCGGGCGCCGACCTCCGAGACCCTTACAGTTCGAACGTGGTTCGAACGCGCGTTCCGGGTTGCCGATGAAGGTCGGCCCGCCGGTGACGGCGGTGTGAGTGTGCCTCGACGCCTTGTTCCCGACGGACCTCCCGGCCGGCCGGCGTGACGGGCTGGTGCTCATCGGGTGGGGGTCGCCGTAGTAATCGCCGAGGATCGGGCGGATATGGACGCCGTCCTGCTGGGTGACGAAGCGGTGTGGCGAGGAGGCGCCGTCAGGCCACCTGCTCGTCGAGGTCGAAGGCCAGTTGGCCCGGCTGCGTACGGTCGCCTGCTGGTTGTCGGTGGCCACGATGCCCGGTCAGGCACGAACCGCAGCTGACCTGCTCCGGTGTCGGGGCGTAGACCCTCCACCACGGTCGACCGGCGGCGAAGGAACCGACGTGGCACTCCGGGGCGGGGACCTCCACGCCGCGCTCGTCGAGCAGGAACGTCACCCGGTGCACGGTGTGGTTGCGGCCGATCCGCATGTTCTGGCCCCGGAATTGCTGCGCCGCCCACGCTTCACCAGCGACCCCGGCCACGGGCTCCAGGCCGGTGTCGATGCCGGGGCCGCCGGCGCCGAACAGCGGGAGCGTCACCGCGCACCTGCGTCGGCGATGGTGAGGGCGCGGTAGAGGGAGGCGACCGAGGGATGTCGGCCGGCGTTCTTGCCGGTGGTGATGGTGAGCTTCGCGGCGATCTCGGGCATCGGGGTGCCCCGCGCGCGCAGCGCGCTGGCGCGGTCCACGGCCCGTACGGGGCCGGTGAGCAAACCCTGGCGCTGGGGCTACTGGGCGCACTCGGGCCCGGGATGGTGCTGCTGGCCGACCGGAACTTCGCCTCTCACAAGCTGTGGGCCGCGGCCGCGGCCACCGGCGCGCAGCTGTGCTGGCGAATGTCGGCCTCCTTCACCCTGCCGGTGCTGCAGGTCCTGCCCGAAGGCACCTACCTGTCCCAGCTCAACCCGCCGCGCAAGCGTGACGGCCCGCCGATCCAGGTCCGGGTCATCGAGTACAGCGTGCTCACCGTGGACGAGGACGGCGAGGAGATCTCCGAGCTGTTCGTGCCGGCCACCACCCTGCTCGACCACCAGGCCTACCCGGCGGGCGAGCTGGCGGCGCTCTACCACGACCGCTGGCAGGCCGAGACCGGGATCGGGGACCTCAAGACCACCGAGCGCGGCGGCCCGGAAACCGTCCTGCGGTCCAAGTCCCCCACCATCGTCACCCAGGAGTTCTGGGCCATGCTGTGTGTCTACCAGGGGATCCGCGAGCTGATCAGCTACGCCGCCCCACCCGGGCTGGACCCCGCACGGGTCAGCTTCAAACGTGCCCTCGAAGCCGCCCGGGACTCCACCACCCGGGCGGCTCTCTCCCCCCGAGGGGCCTCAAACGCGCCGTGACCCACCTGGTGACCCAACTGATCAAGAAGGACAACCTGGTCCCCCTCCGCCCCGGCCGAAGCGCACCCCGCGCCCGCAAACGCGGTGGCTCGACCCGCTACCCCCGCCGCAAACCAGACGTCGCCCCCGTCCGCAACGTCACCCACACGATCGTCATGCACCCACTCCAACCGAAACCAACCTGATCACTAAAGGAAGTGGTATTGGCACACCCTCCAGTTCAGATTCCCACCTCTGGAGATCAGCCGGTGTCACCGCGCCATCATACACAACGGTGAGATGACTCGCTGGCGATAAACTCATGCGAATATCGTCACACGGCTTGATGCAATGTTATCGGAGGCGCGCCGACGGTACCCCGTCGTGCACCCGGAATTCGGAAAGGAAGCCGTGCCAAGACCTCCTGATCTGCCTCATCCAGCGAATGCGCAGATCAGACGTCGATCAGACGACACCGCCCACACCATCCGCAACGATCCGCGCGGCCAGGAGCCACCGGCCCCCGCCCCGCATCCGACGCTGGGGCCGACCACAGACCCCTCACCTGCAACGACGACGCCGAGCAAGACGATCTAGCGCTGTAGTACTAGCCCTCGCTTGCCGCGCGGCAGCGCCTGAGTTCTCACACCGGTCGTCGGCCCTCGGCCACTGGCTCGGCCACGCCTTGGTGTGGGTGTCAGTTGGCGTGGACGCTGTAAAGCTTCCCGTCGTGAACGGCCAGAGCCGGCGAAAAAGGAGAAGAAGAACGGGTGGCGCCAGTGAACTGGGTGAACGCGGACCATGTCGTGCCGTTGAAGCTGTTGTAGAACAGATTCTCGTTGGTGTTGCCGCCGCGGACCATGCAGTACGAGCAATACTTGAAACCTGTGGATGAGGATGATCGAGAAGGGGTCGTACCCTCCCGATCATCTCGGAAGGTCCTCAAGTAAAGACCGGCGGTGCAACGCCGGTCGGGAAGGTACGACCCATGCTCAACGTAGTGCCCGAGCCCACCGGCGGCGAGCGCGCCGGCGAGGCGTCCCTGGGTGAGCCGTCCTCGACGATCGACCAGATCGTGCG
>JBBSQN010000178.1:0-10553 GCA_038257875.1 Mycobacteriales bacterium | reverse complement strand
CCCTGTGAACTCGGTCTGCCGCCCGACGGGCATAACACCAGTTCAACGCCATCCCTCGACATCCCGAGTGATCGCTGACCGATCACATCAGACATCCGGTCAGCTCAACTGTGATCTTGAAGCTGATTCCGGAGGTCTGAGACTTCGGTGTTGGTCATCCGGGATGCGTTGACTAGCGTGGATGATCTACTGGGTGAGCTCGATGATGTCGACGCGCCTGATTTGACCGAGTTCGGCCGCGCCGTGGCCTACGCCTTTGGCCTGTACTGGGCGGGCCGGTACGGGCCGCTGACGGCGATGTTGCCTCGCCTGCTGACCGAGGCAGCGGCCGCCACTCACGGCGCCGCGCCAGCCGACTCGGCTCGTGCGGCCGACCTTGCCGCGCAGGTCCACCGGATCGCGGCCAGCGCGTTGTTACACCTGGGTGCGCCCGACCTCGGCCACGTCGCAGCCCGAGAAGCGCTGCGGTGTGCCGCGCTGGCGCCTGACCCGCTGCGGGCCGCCGCTGTGCGCTGCTCGCTTGGTCACGTGCTGATGCGCCAGGGTCGGTTCGTGGATGCTGAGCGGGTCTCGGTGGGCACTGCCGAGGCTGTCCAACCCCACGGAGATGCCAGCACGGCGCAGCTGTCGGTGTACGGTGGGCTGCTGCTCCGGGGCGCCTCCGCTGCCGCCCGGCAACGTCGTGCCGGTGCTGCCGCTGATTTGTTGACCGAGGCTGCCACCGTCGCGCAGCGCATCGGGACGGACCGCGCTGACTACGACGTGGTATTCGGTCCTGGTCATGTGGTGATGGGGGCTGTGGATTGCTTCGTGGTTGCCGAGGACTACGTGGCGGCCACGGAGGCGGCTCGGACGATGCCGGGTGACTCAGCGCTTCCGCTGTCGACCCACTCCCGTCATCTGGCTGACGTCGCGCATGCCCAGCTGCGTCTGGGTCACCCTCGTGCTGCGGAGTCGGTGCTGCTCGCTATGGAACAAGCGGCCCCGGAGTGGGCCGCGCATCAGCAGCTGCCGCGCGTGCTCGTTGGTGAGCTGATGACCCGAGGCCGCCCGTCGTCGCGACTGCGAGCCCTTGCCGGCCGCCTGCACGCCCTGCCTGGCACGAGGAGCCGTTAGCGCAGGATCGACGGCAACCGGTAGGACACGATGCCCTACCACGGGCCGGCCATGTTGCCCTACGCTCAGCGTTGTCGATCACCGGTTGCCCGATGGCCGGGGTTGACTGCTCGTCCCACTCCGCTCATCCAGTATCAGCCCGACAGTGTGAGGTAAGTTGCTATGAGCATCGACGCGATCGAACGGTCCGCTGTTTTCCCTGGCGATACGGCCGCATCGTGCCCGGACGGTACGGAGATCGACAGCGACCCGTTCGACCTGAACATCAGCTTCATCGAGAACGGCCCGAACGCGGACACGGTGATCGCCATGACGGATGACGGCTGCGGCAGTACGTGTCCGACCGCGTGCACTACCTCCGCGTTCGCCTAAGTCTCCCGGGTTCGCGGTGCGGGTGCCCCTATCCTCTGGGCTGCAGTTGCACCGTGCAGGAGCGCGACTGAGAAGCTGGAGTCGGATGCAATCGGGGAACGACCGACGCTGGTACCGGTGCCTTGACGCCGCACTTCTGCGAGCCGCTGTCCAGCCTGGCGAGACAACGCTGCCGCCCTGGCCGTCGCCGCAGTGCCCGGATATCGCCTCGGCGGCGCAGTGGCGCGCATGGTTGCGGTTGGCCTGGGCTGGTCCGCGAGTTGCCGAGGCGATCGAGATCGCGAGTCCAGTCCTTGCCCGCCGGATCGAGGCCGTGATCGGCGGGGCGGCGGTGGACGCGCGCCGGGCGCGGCGTATGGCGCTCTCGCTGGCTCGATATCTGCTGCGGGCAGGTTCACGCGCCACCCCGTATGGCCTGTTCGCGGGCGTCGCCCCGGCCAGGTTCGCCGCGACGCCCGAGGTGTGGTTCGGTGAGCGTCACCGGGTGCGTGCCCGACTGGATGCGCAGTGGCTCGACATGGTGGTCACCGTCCTGGAGTCGGATCCGGCGCTGCTGGCCCGCCTGTCGGTAGCCGCCAATACCCTGTGTCGGCGGTGCAGCGGTCGGCTGCGGGTTCCCGCCCCCGCTGTGGACGGTGTGGCAGGTTCGGCTGAGGTCTCCATGCGCCTGACTCCAGCCGTGGCTCTCGCTCTGGACGCCGCCACGTCGCCGGTGCGCTGCGGCGATCTGGTCGGGAAGCTCGCGGCCGAGTTCCCGGCCACGCCTCTTGAGAAGATCAATCGTCTGATCGTGGAGCTGGTGGCGCACCGGGTCCTGGTCAGTGCGCTTCGCGCGCCCTCGACGATCACCGATCCCCTCGGGCAACTGCTCGCTCAGCTCCAGGCGCACGATGCGAGCGGCCTGTCGCACCTTGCCCCGCTGCTGCGGAGGCTGAACGAGATCCACACCAGCATGGAAGGGTCAGGCCGACCCGAGTTCGCAGGGCCGGGCAGGGCTGTGCGCGCGGCCGTGATCGACCGGATGCGCGAACTCGCGCCGGTCTCGGACGTTCCGCTCGCCGTCGATCTGGGCCTCGATGGGCGGGTGACGTTACCGGACGCGGTCGCCCGGGAGGTCGAGGCCGCGGCGACAGTGCTCGCTCGCCTGGCCTTGTGTTCGCACGGCACGGCGGCATGGCGGGACTACGCCGAACGGTTCAGGCAGCGGTACGGGTCCGACGTCCTGGTCCCGGTCGCAGAGCTCACCGACCCGGTGATGGGGCTGGGATATCCGGCCGGATACCCGGGCTCGGGCCCCGAACGGCTGGCAAGCCGCACCGTGCGCGACGAGCGGTTGCTCGCCTACGCGCAACTGGCGGCGCTTGACGGCGCCACTGAGGTCGTCCTGACCGAGGCGATGATCCCCGAGTTGGAGACCGGGGAGGATCTGACGCCCATCCGGATCCCGCCCCATCTGGAGGTGTGCGTTCAACTGCACGCTCCGTCGACGGGCGCGCTCACCCTCGGCGAGTTCACCGCACGGGTGCTCAGCGTCTCCCGCGCGGTTGGAACCATGACCGGCCGATTCCTGCACCTGCTGGATGCAGCGGACAAGGCGCGGATGGCCGAGGTCTACGCGAGGCTGCCCACCGTGGACGGCGTCGGCGTCGCGGTGCAGCTGTCCTTCCCGCCGCTGCGCGCCCGCGCCGATCACGTGACGCGTGCGCAGCGCATCCTGCCGTCCGTGATCAGCCTGGGCGAGTATCCAGACCCTGACGTCGATCTGGTCCCGCTGGAGGACCTGGCCGTCGGCTGCGACAACGATCGGCTATATCTGGCCTCGCTCGCCACGGGACGCGTCCTGGAAGCGATGGTGCCCACCGCGCTGAACTATCGTACGGAGGCGCATACCCCGCCACTCGCCCGGTTTCTCGCCGAGATCGCGCGATCCGGCGCCGCGCAGGTCACCGGGTTCGACTGGGGCGCCGCGGCCGTGCTGCCCTTCTTGCCCGCGCTGCGCTACGGCCGCACGGTCCTGAGTCCTGCTCGTTGGAAGCTGACCGCCGCCGAGCTTTCCAGCGCGGGTGAGTCCGCCACGCAGTGGTCGCAGCAGTTGCACACCTGGCGCCGTCGGCGGCGGGTACCGGCCCGCGTGCTGCTGGCCGAAGGCGACCAGCAGCTCCTGCTCGACCTCGACAAGGACGCCCCTCTGGACCTGCTGCGCACGCATCTCGGCCGCGCCGGGCGGGTCGTTCTGATCGAGGCCGCAAGCCCCGAGGACTACGGCTGGATCGGCGGGCGAGCGCACAGCCTCGTCGTGCCGCTGGCCTCCACCCGCACCCCGACGCCACCGCCTGCGCTCCCGCGTCACACTGCAGTGATCCACCGCGGCGGCCACGGGATGCCGCCTGGGACCTCTCCGTGGCTCTGCGCCGAGTTGTTCGTCCACCCCGACGTGCAGGACGAGGTGCTCGCGCGTCTGCCTCGGTTGCTGGCCTCCTTCGCAGCGGATACCCACTGGTGGTTCGATCGTCACGTCGAGCCCGAGCCGTTGCTACGACTACGCATCGCTCTGCTTGGCACTGACGAGTTCGGCCCGGCCGCCCAGGCGCTGGGCTCCTGGGCGGCCGGGTTGCGCACCGACGGGCTGCTGCACGACCTGCAGCTGACCACCTGCCCGCCGCAGACGGGAGGGCGGGACCAGGGTGGGCCGCCTGCGGCGGCCGGGCGCGTGTTCCACGCCGACTCGATGGTGGTCATCGCTCAGCTCGGCGCAGGCCACTCCGTCAGCGCGCAGGCGTTGGCCGCCGCGAACTTCGCCGCGTTCACGCTCAGTTTCACCAACTCCCCGGGAGACGCACTGCACTGGCTTGCCCGCCGCGCCAGGCCCGCGCCAGCCCCGCCGCAGGTCCCTCGGGGTCTTCGAGCCGAAGCCGTCCGCCTTGCCGACCCGAAAGACGACTTCGCCGCGCTGCACACCGCACTGGGCAGCGCACCGATTGCGGCGGCGTGGCGTCAGCGCGCCGAGGCGCTGGTCGCGTACCGGGCCGTGATGACCGAGGAGCCCGGAGCCGATCCGGACGCGATCCTCACCTCGCTCCTGCACCTCCACGCCCAGCGAGCGCTCGGCCTCGACGACGAACGCGAACGCACCAGCCTGCACCTGGTACGCGCCGCCGCCCTCGCCTGCCTGCACACCGAAGGACGACCGTGACCCGAACCGCCCCCGCCATGGCGCTGCTCGCGGCAGAGACCCTCGCGGACGAGATCGCCGACCGGTACGCGGCGCCACCGCGGGCCGGCAGCGGGCTTCCCGACTGGTGGCCGCAATCACTCGCGCACGGCGGCGCCGGAATCGCGCTGCTGCATATCGAACGTGCCGCGACCGGACGCGCAGAGTGGAGCCGGGTGCGCGCATGGCTGAAGTACGCCACATCCAGCGAGCTCAGCATCGGATCCAATGCCTCGCTCCATTACGGCGCTCCCGCCGTGGAGTTCGTGCTGCGCGCCGCCGAACCGCACCTGCCCGGCTTGGCTGCGCGCAGCCTGCCGGCGGTCGAACGCGCCACCGATCAGGTCATCCGGCGCCGTCTCGACGACGCCCGCCGACGCCTGCAGCGTCGCACCCACCCGCCGCTCGCCGAGTTCGACAGCATCCGGGGCCTGTCCGGGTTCGGCGCCCTCCTACTGCAGCGAGAAGACCCTACCGCCGCCCTGCTCGGCGACGTCCTGGCTTACCTGATCGCCCTGACCGAACCGGTCGAGGACGGCGATGATCTGCTGCCCGGCTGGTGGACCGAGCTGGCCCCGAACGGCAAGCCGTCCGAGGACTTCCCCGGCGGGCACGCCAACAACGGATTGGCGCACGGGATCGGCGGCGTACTGGCCCTGCTCGCCCTCACCCTGCGACACGGAGCCGCTGTCGCCGGACACGTCGAAGCGATCGAGCGGATCTGGGCGTGGCTGGACCGGTGGCGCCGCGAGAGCGACCGCGGCCCCTGGTGGCCGTATTGGATCACCCGGCCGGAGCTGCGCGGCGAACAGGAGAACGCGGATGGCCCACGCCGACCCTCCTGGTGCTACGGCACCCTGGGCCTGGCCCGCGCCCAGCAGTTGGCCGCGCTCGCCCTGGATGATCCGGTCCGCCGGGCGATGGCCGAGGGTGCCGCTGCCGCGGCCCTGGCCGATCCTGCACAGTTACACCACATCGGGGACGCCTCGCTGTGTCACGGTTACGCCGGGCTGATCCACGTCGCCGGGCTGATGGCCGTTGACGCACCCACCCCCGGAGTGCTCACCGACGTCATCCCGGATCTGCTCGACGCCCTGAGGCAGAAGCTGATGCAGCCCGAGCTGGCGGACCCTGGATGGCTTGAGGGCCAGGCCGGAACCGCCCTCGCCCTGCACTCGCTCGCTGTCCGGCCGGTCACCGGCTGGGATCGCGCCCTGCTGACTGCATGACCACCTCGACGACGTCCGGGAGAACACCAGTGAGGTCACGCATCGACGGCCGCGCCGCCGCGGAGGCCGTGCTCGCCGTGCTCGGAGGCGAGCCCGTCGACACCGTCGCGGACCGCTGTCAGATCTCTGGTGCAGATCTGAGCGACGCGGTCGCGGCGTACCGGGCCGCCGGGGATGCGGCCATGCTCCGCCTGACCGACCGGTCCGAGTGGCAGCAGGTGATGCTCATCGGCCCCGACCGGCACAGGCTGGCGCCAGCAGGGTTCGCGCGGCTCGCGGCCGGCCTGGAGGAAGCCGAGGCCGCCGGAGCGATCACGGGATACCACTTCCTGCGCAAGGACGGCGGGCTGCGGCTGCGTGTCGCCCCGGACCAGGAGCAGGCCCGGCGCACGATGGACCGGATCCTCGAATCCCTCACCGCTCACAGCGAGATCAGCGACTGGGGACGCGGCATCTACGAACCGGAGATATACGCCTTCGGCGGCCCAGCCGCGACGGACATCGCGCACCGGCTGTTCTGCGCCGACAGTCACGCTGCCCTGGCCGCAGCGGGTCGGGTCGATCGGCACGGGCCCGGCCCGCGCGAGACCGCGACTCTCCTTGTCAGCGCGCTGCTGCGCGCCGCGGGCTTGGACTGGTACGAGCAGGGCGATGTATGGGCCAAGGTCTCCGCCCACCGCCCGGCCCCCGTGCTGCCCCCGTCCGAGCGCCTCGCCGACGCCTGCACCGCGATGCGCCGGCTGATGACTACAGAAGGCGCCGCCGCGCCCGTTCGGGCCAGCGAGCCGGGCTGGGCGCTACGGTTCACCGCGTTTGAGACCGCCGGGCGCGAGCTCGCCCAGCTCGCCCGCAGCGGGCACCTTCAGCGTGGCCTGCGCGCGGTCCTCGCCCATCACCTCATCTTCACGTTCAACCGGGCCGGCTTGGCCGCCTCGGAACAATCCGCCCTCTCCCGCCTCGCGAAGGATGTCGTCATGCAGCACCCGATCGTGTCGAACCCCGGCCTCGGCCAGAGGGGCACCACCACCGCTCCGGCCACGAGCGACGACGAGGCCGCGCGGCTGCGCGCGGAACTGACCGCCCGACTGTGCGAGCGCGGCTCGGTCCGCACTGCGGGGATCGCCGAGGCGTTCGCGGCCGTTCCCCGGCACCTGTTCGTCCCGGACGCGCCTGTGTCTGCGGCCTACGCCGACGAGCAGGTCTTCACCAAGCACGCCGACACCGGCGTGGCGATCTCCGCCGCGTCACAGCCCAGCATCGTCGCGATGATGCTCGAGCAGCTCGACGCGCGCCCCGGCCACACGGTGCTCGAAGCCGGCGCCGGTACCGGGTACAACGCGGCGTTGCTCGGGCACCTGGTCGGCCCGCACGGGCATGTCACGACGCTCGACGTGGACGCAGACCTCGTGGACACCGCCCGCGAGCACCTGACGACGGCGGGCGCGGACAACGTGACCGCGCTCCTTGCCGACGGCGCGCTCGGTGATCCGGACGCCGCGCCCTTCGATCGGGTCATCGCCACCGTCGGCGCGGGCGACGTCCCGCCCGCCTGGCTCGACCAGCTCGCCCCCGGTGGCCGTCTGGTCGTGCCGTTGCGTATCCGCGGCGGGGTGTCGCGGTCGATCGCCGTCGAGCGCGACGGTGTGCACTGGCGCGCGGTCTCCAGCGAGATGTGCACGTTCATGCCGCTGCGCGGGATCGCCGACGACCCCCGCCTGGTCATCCCCCTGACCCCGGACGGTCAGGTCAGCTTGCACACCTACCGCGACCAGCGAGCCGACCCCGCAGCCCTGGCCACGGTCCTGGAGCACCCGGCGACCGAGGTCTACACCGAGGTCCTGTTCAGAAAGGGCGACCCCTGGGAGTGGGTCAACCTGTGGTTGGCCTGCGCGCTGCCCGGCGGCCTGGTCCGGATGCCCCAGTCCGGCCCAGCCGTGGAGTCCGGACGGCTGCGACCTCAGTTCCCGTGGGGGGCGATGGCGGCGGTGGACGAGGACTCCCTCGCCTACCTGACGCTGCGCCCCGGCGAGGACGAGGCCGGCCAGTACTGGGAGGCGGGAGTGATCGGGCACGGTGCGCGCGGAGACGCACTCGCCGCCCAGGTCGCCGAGGAGCTCCGCGTCTGGGGTCGTGACTACCGCGGCGCGCATCCGACGATCCGCCTGACACAGGACGACAGCCGCGAGACACTCACCGGCCAGTTCACGATCGACAAGACCTGCACCCGACTGGCGATCAGTTGGGAATGAGATGGACCTCGACGCGATAGCACGTCGGTTCCCGCTGGTCTCCCGTTCCCGACCCCCGGGGCGCTGTCTCGGCACGCGGATCGCGGAGCTCCGGGAGATCATGCGGGAATCCGGCGCGGCCGACGATCACATGCGCATGGCCCGGGCCGGGGAGGTGTGTAACAAGGCGGCGTTGATCGCGTCCGACTGCGGCGCGGCGGACCTTGCCCGGGCCCTGTGCTGGCGTCAGCACGACGTGTTCGACACAGCCCGGCCGTTGCCGGCCTCGGCCGCGAAGCTCGCCCTGCAGCCGGTCCTGAACATCCCGCGCCAACTGATCCGCGACGGCGACGGCGTCACCGCCTACCAGATGCTGGATCGGCTCTACCGGGCGGCGCGGGACCAGACGGATGCGGAGCTCGCGGGGCGGTGGATCAGCCTGCGGGACGTCACCTGCGCCCCGGACGACCATCGAAGGGTGTGCACACTGTTGTGGGCGGCGCTGCTGGCCGACGGCGCGCGTGCCCTGGCTTCGGCGGGCCGCTGGCAGGACGCGGCCGAGCACGCGGCGGCGCACCGAGGAGTCGGCACCCGACTTCTGGACGGCCGCCAGGTCACGATCCTGTCGCTGGCCGACCGCGGCGAGCACGACCGGGCCGCGGCGATGATCGAGGACAGTGTGACCGCAGCGCCCTGGGAACAGGTTGTCGCGGGCCTTCTGCGCGTCTACTGCCGGCACGGGGCCGGAGACGACACCGACCAGGACGCCGTGGTGATGCTGGACCATACCGTCGGGCTCGTGGAGCAGCCCGAGCCGTCAACGGCGGTGTTCCGCACCCGGGTCGGCATGACCGCGCTCGACCTCACGGACGGCTCCGGCTCCGCGCAGCTGCCGCGTCTGCGAGCGGCGATCATCGCCACGGCGTCGACCGACGCCTACGCGGCCCGGGAGGCCCTCGCGCACCCCGAGCTACGCCCCACACTGACGACAGGTCAGGAGCAGGCGCTGGCCGCGCTGGTCGAGGCGTCGGGTCTCGGACGCGGTGCTATCCCGCAGGGACCGCTGGACGACCTCATGGCGTCGGTGACGCTGGCCGAGAACCAGCTGCGCACCCTGCTGGATCGACCGCACAGTCCCATGCATAGCTGAATAACCGCAGTAAATAATCACGCTTGGGGACGACTGATGCGTTGGATGAGCGCAAAACACGCGGACAGAAACCGGCTCGGGATGCCTCAGTCCGTCGTCGCTTCTGCGACCAAGGCTGGCGCATCGTCCACACGGGGCCACCTTCACCGGCACAGCCAGCGTCCCGGTGACCCGCTACCGCGGCAGCGCCATCCCGACCCCTGGACCCCCGCAACCGGCGAGCCCGAACGCGGTGGCGGACAGCCCGTAGATCAGCACGACCTCGCCGGCGCGGAACCCGCCCAGGCTGTCCACCTGCGTGAACACGACGAGGATCGCCACCAGCTCGGTGGCCTGCCCGGCGAGCTGGGCGACGACGTCCAGGACGAACGACCCCGGGTAGGCGAGCTGGCTGCGCACCCGGGACGTGACGATCCGGGCGTAGACCCTAGCCACCCTGCACCACCAGCCGCCGCGCCCCGCGGGTGAGCGTGACCCGTCCCGCGAGGAGCAGCAGCGCGGCCCAGGCGATCTGGTGACCGAGCAGCGTGAGCGCGTCGCCGCGCTCGGTGAACACGTCGATCGGGCTCTGGAACAGCGCCGGGAACGGCGTCCACGCGAGCACCGCCTGCGCCCACGCCGGGAACCACGCCAGCGGCAGCACCAGCCCGCTCAGCACCCCACCGGCGACGCCCCACATCGCGATCACGCCACGCGCGTCGAGCAGCCAGAACGCGCTCGCGTTCAGCAGGAACCGGATGCCGAAGCTCGTCATCACCGCGAGCACGACGGAGACGATGAACAGGGCCCACGTGAGCGCGTGCTCGGGCCAGCGGAAGGGGAAGAACACCGCCCCGAACACCGCGGGTGGCAGCAGCCGCGTCCCGACCGCGTACCCGGCGCGGCCGAGGTCGGTGGCGAGCATCGCGGCCTGTAGGTCCCACGGGCGGCCGAGGTCGATGACGACGTCACCGGTGCGGATCCGCTGGGACAGCTCCCGGTCGCCCCACAGCAGCACGACGTTAAGCAGTCCCTGGCCGAGCCAGACGTAGGTGACGGCGACGGAGAGGTCGTAGCCCGCGACCGTGCCGCGCTCGGCCAGCACGGCGGTGAGCACCGCGGCCCGTAGCAGGCCGAACACGACGTTGGTGGTGAGCCCGGCCAGGGTGGCCTGGCGGTAGGTGGCGTAGCGCCGGTATCCCGCGCGCACCAGCTGGGGGTAGGGCGCGAGCACGCCTGGCCACGTTACGGCGCGGCGCAACCGGTTT
>JBBSQN010000177.1:0-10567 GCA_038257875.1 Mycobacteriales bacterium | reverse complement strand
GGGTGTTCCGGTGGTGGCGTCCCAGACCCGCACGGAGCCGTCGGTGCCGCCGGTGAGCAGGTGGGTGCCGTCGGGGGACCAGGCCACCGCATACACCGGGCCGGTGTGGTCGGTGAGGTGGTGCAGTGGTGTTCCGGTGGTGGCGTCCCAGACCCGCACGGAGCCGTCGTCGCCGCCGGTGAGTAGGTGGGTGCCGTCGGGGGACCAGGCCACCGCATACACCGGGCCGGTGTGGTCGGTGAGGTGGTGCAGGGGTGTTCCGGTGGTGGCGTCCCAGACCCGTACGGAGCCGTCGGTGCCGCCGGTGAGCAGGTGGGTGCCGTCGGGGGACCAGGCCACCGCGGATACCGGGCCCGTGTGCCCGGTGAGTGCGCGCAGTGGCGACAACTCGCGCATCGCCTCGCGGCGGGTTGTCGGCAGTGGAGCGACAAGGAGCCCCTTGGTGGCCGTCGGTGAAGGAGCGCACCGCAGAACCTCGGTTCGGTAGAGCTCGCACTCAGCGAGGTCGACGCCGTCGATCCCGCACTCCCGCAGAAGGGTCCCGACGGCCCGCGCACCGTCGAGCCGCGCCGAGGCGAGCTGCGAGCCATGGAACTGCGCGCCGCTCAGATCGGCGCGACTGAGGTCGGCGCCGGTCAGGTCGACCCGGTGGAACGTCGCGCGGCGCAGGTCCGCTCCGGTCAGGTCGGCTCCGGCCATGGCCAGGCGGTCGCCGTCGGCCGCTTCGATCGTCCACCCGCCGAGCTGGGCACCCGTCAGCCGGATCCCCACCAACGACTGGTGCGGGTGCCCGCGTTCGGCTGCGCGTAGGGCGTAGGCGAGCGCGAGCTCCGAGGCCTGCGGCAGGTACCGAGGCCGGATCCGGTCCAGGCAGGCCAGCGCTGTCATGCGTCGGTCCGCCGGTGCGCCGGCGATCGTCTGGCCGAGGAAGTCCAGCGTTTCCGGGCTGGGCACCGGCATCGTGAGAGCGTCGAGGTCCCGCTCATGGTGGCCAACGTCGACCAGCGCGCGGTGCAGGTAACGAGCGAGGAAGTACTCGGCCAGCGACCGGTGGCCGAAGGCGAACGTGTCGTCCTCGCGGGCGAGGAAGGTCGCGGTCCGGAAGTCGGCCTTCCACAGGTCGGGCACCCGTTCGCGGTAGTGGCGTTGCAGATCGGGGCGCCGGTCGAGGACGTCGAGAAGCCAGTCGTCGACCTCGGCCGCCGTCCACGAGCTGCGTCCAGACCGCCACAACCCCGCGGCGATCTCCTCCATGAGCAGGTGCTTGTGGTCCGGGGTGAGGGTGTGCTTGCCGTGGTCGCGCGACAGCCAGCGCTCGACGACCTCGCCGTAGAGGTCCACCGATCGCAGGGTGCGGCCGGCCAGCTTGGCCGTCTCGATGAACTCCACCTGGTCGGCGATCAGCCGCAGCGTCAGCGGGCGGCGCGCGAGGTCGGGCAGGTCGTGCACCGCCGCGACGGTCTTCAGGAACCCCTCCACCCACTCCGCGTCGCGGCCTAGGTTCTCCGCCAGGTACTCGCGGACCTGGCTATCGTCGAAGGGGAGCATGAGCAGCGCCAGGTAGTCCGACCCCCGCGGCTCCTGCCGGCTCTCGGCGGTGAAGTACGAGATCTGCTCGCGGATCGTCCGGAAGAACTGCGTGCGGCAGGTGAGCAGCATCCGGGCGCCTGGGACCCCGTCGACCGCCCGCCACAGCTGCCGGGTGAACTGACCTTGATCGTGCGGACTCAGGTGCACGAGCACCTCGTCGAGTCCGTCGAACACGACCACCGCGTCGCCTGCGTCCAGCCTGCGGCGGACGGCGCCGGCGTTGAGCCGCTCCTGCGGGACACCGGCAGGGCGGTTGGTGTCGAGCATGCTGTCCAGGATGCGGTCGAGGTTCATGGACTCGACCAGCCCGGTGATCCGCACCTCGCGCAGGTCGAACAGGATCGGCAGCGGCACCGCCTCGCCGGCCTTGCGCCGCGCGAGCAGACGCTGCGTGAACAGCTTCGCCGTGGTGGTCTTGCCCATGCCGACGTCGCCGAGCAGCGCGCACAACCGCGGTGCCCCCCTCGACGTGGCTGTCGCCCATTTCACCAGGCGGTCGACCGCGGGCAGCGCCGGGCCCGGCGCCGACCCGGCGCCGTCCAGAAGGGACTCGCGGAAGCTGGTCTCGGCCGCGCGGGAGTCGATGAGCGTGGTGCTCTCGCCGGCTCGCCGCTTGCGCGCCACCTGCGCGGCCAGGTCGGCCAGCAGCTCGTCGGACGGTTCCTCGATCACCGCTGGCGCCGTGCGCAGGGCGCAGCGGACCTGGTCTGCCAGGTCCGCGATGTAGCGCTCCCGCTGGGCGGTGCCCTTCAGCTCCACCCACGGTTCGGTCCGACGTCGGACATCGTGGACAGTCAAGCGGCCCAGGTCCACCGGCCCGTCGGGCAGTCGGGTGAGCGCGAACGCGACGAGCGGGCCCGCACCGGTCAGCACCCGGTGGCAGGCGTCGTCGGTGAGGGAGGCGTGGCTCATCAGGGCGACCCGGACGTCGGCCTGGTCGCGGAGCCGGTCGCGCGCCGTCCCGACATCCTCCCCGAGCCCGACCGAGCCGGGGCCGGTGATGTCCCAGGTCCGCTCCCGGTCCGGCGCCAGCACCTCGCGCAGCCGGTGCAGCAGCTCGTTCACCCGGTCGGCGCCGGTTCCGGTCGTCGCGGCGCTGACGTACACGCGGGTCGCCCTGATCTCGGCGACCGCGGGGGCGACCGGATGCTCGATTCCGGTGCCCGCCGCCGCCTGGCCGGTGAACGAGGTGATCCCCTCGTCGACGAGATCGCCGCCGGTGAACCAGCCGTGGCGTTGATCGGGCCGGACCTTGCGAGAGTCCAGTTCCAGGACCAGCTGCACGCCCGCGTCCGCCGCGATCTCGTTCACCCGTTTGCGGAACTCCTGGAAGGCGTTCTGGCCGCCCGCGTCGCGGGTGGGGAACTCGGCGGCCGTCAGGGCGTCCTGGAGCACGAACCGGCCGTCGTCGGCCACGACCTCGGCGATCGCCGCCAGCCGGACCGACTGGAGCCTGGTCAGTTGTCGGTCCAGCGCGGCGAGCCGACGGGTGATCTCGTCGCGGAGCAGCCGGATGTTCACGGGGCCGTGTATCCGTTGAGTCCGAGGATGCGTCGCCGGATCATGTCGGCCAGCTCGATCGCGAAGCGCTCCCGGCCGCCGTCGTGCTGGTCGCGGAAGCTGCGGCGATTCCGGGTGAACACAACCTGCCGCTCGATCCCGCCGAGGTCCCGGTGCGGGCCGAACGACGGCAGCGGAGTCAGCGCGACCGGCAACGAGCCCTTGTCGGCGACGGGGCCGACGAACCGCGGCAGCTCGTGCCTGCGGATGAACGGCCGGTTGAAGTAGCGGTTGCTCAGGAGGAGCAGGCCGTAGTCGGCCTCGTCGAGGCGGTCGATGATGCCAGGCACCAGGTCTTCACCGCAGGTGAGGTGGCTGTCCTCCCACCACTCGACGTTGAGGTCTGTGAACGACGACAGCGCGGGGCGCAGGTCGAGGAGGAGCTTCTCCTTCCACGATTGGTCGAGATGGCACCAGCTCAGGAAGATCCGCGCGCGCATCGGTGACTCCGTTCCCGCAAGACCCCGGATCGAACCCAGGATACTGCAAGCATGCCAGAAGTCGCCGCGCGACCTGCGCGCGGGTTCGACATCACCGGACCGCGAGCTCCCGAGCCTTCCCACCCGCCCCTCTCGGCGGAGCCGCCAGACGGATGGTGTGCACCGGGCGGCGCCGCGGAAACGTGTCGAGCACCGAGCTGCACTCGTACCGCTGGGCCGGGGGCCGCACCACGTCCACGCCGCGCCCGATCTCCGCCGCCGGAGTGGTCTCGTGATCTTGTGACTCGACCTGAGATACGGCGCTTGAACGGCCATCTGACGGTGGTGCGGATCGCTCCGGCGGCAGGCGAACGGGCTCCAACGACCGTGTCTTTATGCTTGTCGTAAAGCTGCTACCTGCGAAGATGTGAACACGGTCATTCTGCTGGTGGTCCAGAGGTAAGGCCATGAGTGGTGTCGAGCCTGGTGGGCTCGTGATCGTCTTCGGCTTCCTCGCGTGCGCGGTGCTCGTCCATCTCCCGCAGGGCTTCGGTCGCCAGCCTCATGAACTCATGCAACGAGACTCTGTCGAACATGAACTCGAACGTCTTCGCGTCACTACCGAAGACGAACTCGGCGTCCTCGCAGTCTCGGACGCGATGGCGCATCGGGCACGTGTCGCGGACCGCGACGCCTGAGTTAACCGACAAACCGTTGTCGCACATGTTGATTGAACTCCGATCAGGGTGGGGGATCGTCCGGCCGGCCCGCACGACCTCGGCTGCGCTGGGGGGTGGTCGCCTCGGTCGTGCGGGCCGACGGTGGTGCGCACGCGGCTGGCTTCGCGTACCTGCCGGACGCGAGTGACATGCCAGAACCGCCGGACACTGTGCGCACCTCGCGGGTCGCGCGGCGGTCGAGCCCACGCCGCGCGAGCGGTGGTCACGCCTGGCTTGCCGTAGCGGGGCGGAGCCAGGGTGACGGCTCGGTGGGAACCGTGACGGGGGTCAGGTCGGGTGCCTGGCTCGCGACCAGACGCTGCGGAAGCTTCCCTGAACGATTGCGGTAGCGTCGATGCCCAACATGCATGCCCCTCACTTTGGCTTTCTCGTTGATGTATGAGTAAGCTAGCATGAGAAATCCTACTTCACTCGGACCCGATCGAGTGAAACTGCTCGACACGATGCGTGACCGACACTGATCATCGAGACGACCAGCCCGGAGGCAACCCGCCATGACACTCACGAGGACCGTCCCGCTGGTGCTGCTGCTCAACGAGCTGAACAGGTTGAAGGCCGAGTCGGGCATCAAGGACAACCTGGCCGCCGAGCACCTCAACTGCGCCTCCACGAAGATCAACCGGATCCTGCTCGGACAGTCGAAGGTGTCCCCGGGAGACGCCAAGGTGCTCGGCGAGCTCTACGGCGCCGACCCCGAGCTCGCCGAGATCCTGGCCGACCTCGCCCGCAAGCTGGGGAAAAGGGGTGACTGGACCGGCTACCGCGCCGTCTACGCCGAGTGGCTACGCCTGCTGATCGACCTGGAGCGCTACAGCAACCGCATCCGCATCGTCCAGACCGAGATCGTGCACGGGCTCCTGCAGACCGAGGGCTACGTTCGGGCGCTGCACCAGGCTCCGACCCCATTCGGGACGACATCACCTGTAGACGACGTCGTCCAGGCCCGGCGTGACCAACAGGAAATCCTGACGCGCGAGGACGACCGGCCCATGGTGAGCTTCGTGCTGTCGGAGTCGTGCCTGCGACGCGTGCATGGCGACCACGACGTCATGCGCGAACAGATGCAGCGGCTCGTCGAGATCGCCCAGCTGCCGAACATCCAGCTGCAGGTCCTGCCGTTCACCAACGCGAGCCCGGTGATCTTCGCCAGCCACAACTTCGCCCTGTTGCATGCTCCGGGGCCGGGCGTCACCGCGCCGCTGGACTTCGTCTACGTCGAGATGTACGACGACGCGCGCTATCTTGACGACCACACTCAGGTAGCGGCCTACGAGCAGCTGTGGGCCTACCTTCAGGCCGCCGCGCTGGGCCCGGTGGAGTCCCTCGACTTCATCGGGAAGGTGGCGGACGACTACCAGAGGACATCGTCACCGAAGGGATGACCCGCTGACATGCACCGAGATGACTACCTGCCCCACCACGCCTTCGACCACGCGGAGTGGATCACCGCCAGTGAGCCCAACCACCGTTGCGTGGAGCTCGCCAAGGTCGGCCGGGTGATCGGGGTCCGCGACTCTGACAACCCGGACGGCCCGATGCTCCAGTTCAGCGAGCCGGAGATCGCGGCCATGCTGCGCGGCGCCCGCGACGGCACCTTCGACCATCTCCTCTGACCCCACCGGACGTTCGCGGTAGCGAAGGGGTGTTTCACGCGGGCGGGTGGTAGCCATCGGTTCGCGAGGCGGTTCATCCGCCCCCAGGTGATCCGCGTGCGCTGGCTGCCACCGTCTTGTACCAGCGCCGCGCCACCTGGGTACGGAAGGCCGCCACCACGTCGGTGTCGCTGAGCCCGTCGCTCGACATCTCCGCGACGGGAGTAGCTCCACGACGTCCACACGGCGTGAACGGACGATCGAGAACGCGCCCGGCCGAGTGTCAGAACCTGCCGGACGTCGAGCCGCTCGACGACAGCGATGACACTCCCGTCCGCGGCACCGAGCGGCGGGTTCGCAGAGCGCCCGACCAGCTGCGCCGACCACTCCAGACCCTCGCCGCTGCGGTGTGGCTCTCATCCCGTTCGACCCAGTAGGGACGATCGGGCCGGTGTCGCCCAGGATCACTTCTCCCGAACTCGTCCTCACTCGAACGGGTGAATTACCTCGGCGCAGGAGACCGCCCCGCGGTTCTTGTTGGAGGCTGAATATATGTTCGATTCATGACCGAAGCGGTGCTCGTGCCCCCGGGTCTGGCGCCGGGTCCGGAGCTCGGTGTGCTGCTGGGCGGGATCGACATCTCCCGGGTCCCATCCCGACCCGGTGAGCCGGATCCGGGCCGACTTGTTCGTCGCCCTGCTCGACGGATCCCTCCAACAGCTGACCAACGCCCAGATCGTGCTCGTGATGCTCGCCCGTCGGGAAGCCCAGGAGGCCACCGACGACGGCGCCGAGTCCGACCAGCCCCAGCCGGAACCCCACCCCGAGCCCGAGTCTCAGCCGAAACCCGAGCCCGAGCCCGAGCCGAAACCCGAGCCGGAGCCGGAGTCTCAGCCGGAACCCGAGCTGGAGCTGGACCCCGAGCCCGCACCGGTCACAGACCCGGCACCCGTCGCGGCGCCGGTCGAGCAGCCGCGTACGGGTATCGAGGTCCGCGTGCGGCTCTCGACCCTGCTCGGGCTCGACGACCACCCCGCCGAGATCCCCGGCTGGGGAGCGATCCCACCTGACCCCGCACGGGACACCGTCGCGCGGCAGCTCGGGGGACAGTGGCGCTTCGCGATCACCGACACCGAGGGCTACCTGCTGCTGGCCGGACTCACCCGACACCGACCCACCCCCACCGGAGCAGGCCCCCCAACGAGGGCGGCACAGTCGAGCTGCAAGTCCCCCTCCAGCTGCTGCGCCGCCTCGCCACCGACCCACCGGCGGACTGGGAACTGGTGATTGCTGACCTGCTCGCCCAGTACGGGCATCGCGACCAGCTCCTCGCCTCCCTCGGCGACCATCCCGAGGCTCGGTTCCCCCCGGCCGCGCTGCGACGCCACATCGAGGTCCGCGACCGCACGTGTGTTCCCCGGGTGTCGGCGCCCCGCCCGCAACACCCAGCAGGACCACACCATCGACCACCAACACGGCGGGCCCACCGTCGAGACGAACCTCGGCCCGCTGTGCGTGCCTCACCACAGCTTGAAAACCCGTGGCCGCTGGTGGCTGGACCAGCCCGCACCCGGACACTTCCGCTGGCGCAGCCCCCTCGGACGCACCGACCACACTCGCGGTGAACCGATCACCCCCGCTCCCCGATCCGGTCCCCGGCGACCCGACCCCGAACCCGACACCGACGACGCCTCACCAGAGTTTGATCATCAGCCGGACTTCCGACGGTCACCACCACCGAACCGACCCCCACCGTCCGACGATGATTCACCCCCGTTCTGAGATGCGGGACCGCAGCTCAGACTGCTCGGTCGAGGGGCGTCCGGGTGCGACCCAGCACCCGCTCGTAGACGCTCTCGAACGTGCCCAGGGTCGCGTCGAGGGCGTGTTCGGTCATGATCTCACGGTTGGTCGCGCCCATCCGGCGGCGCAGTCCGGCGTCGGCGAGCAGCGAGCCCAACCGGGCGGTGAGCTCCCCGACGTCACCGGGGGTGTAGAGCCCAGCCGTTGCACCCCTGGTGGACGAGGTGCGGCAGCGCCATCGCGTCGGCGGCGACCACCAGGGTACCGGCGGCTATCGCCTCCAACGTGGCCAGGCTCTGTAGCGTGCGGACCGGTCCGTCGGGCAGCGGGTCAGCACGCCGGATCTGCTCGGGCACCACTGGCACCACCGCCAGCTCGCTGGCGGTGGTGCCAGTGGTGCGGCCTGCACGGCCCACACCCCGGGGCGGTCGGCCAGCGCCTCCAGGCCGCCGTGGTCGACCCACGCCACGAACGCGAGGACGCACGGACAGCCAGGGGTAGCGAGTTCGGCCTCCTTCGCAGCAGCCACGTCGTGCGGGCGGCCGGTCAACCGGTCAGCGTCCGCCGCAACCGCTAACCAGGCCCGCTCGCGGATCTGTCGGCGCCAGCCTCCTCGTCCGCGGCCTGACTGTCCCCAGCCGCGGACGGATCGTCACCGCCCGCAGCCGAGTTTCGGCCTCGGATGAGGTCGTGGAGCAACGTGGGCAGGTGGTCCGCCCACGAGGTTTCGGATGCGTCGGGGGCCACCTTCTTGACCAGAGGGACGACGACGGTGATGACCAGGGCGAAGACCAGGATCGTCATGACGATGCCGTCGGTGAACCCGAGCTTCCGCATGAGCAGGAGTGCTCCGATGATGATCAGGCCTGCGGTGATGACGCGGACGATCCAGATCGTTGTTGCCCGGATGCGCTCCCGCCATGCGAGCCGCTTTTTCTCAGTGTCGTGGTCGTCGAACTCGGCCAGCACCTTGGCGGCGAGTCGCGCGACGTGGTCGTGCAGTGCGTTCTGCCCGTTCAGGCCGTCATGGGCCACCCCGTCCTGGTAGTCCCTGAGTTCCAACCCGATCCTGCTGCACCGTGCCCTGACCTTTCGCTTCGCGGCGGCGCTGGCGGGCAGCGCAGCGAAGACCGCTCCGGTGCGGAACAGGTACTGGAGGCGGTCGAGCTTCTCGATGACGAGCAGTTTTCGGCAGTCACCGTCGTTGGTCTGCCCCATCTGGGTGAGCAGCGTGAGGATCTGGACGAACTCGCACACGATCTCCTCGCGGGGCGACCGCGGCATGAACCATCCGACTACGTTGCGCCGTTGCCGTCGCAGGATGTGCACGAGCAGGACGGCGAGCAGGGCAACGGTTGCGCTCCCGGTGACCGAAGCGGTCACCCTGACGATCTCTTCGCGCGATGTGTCCGCCACGGTAGCCGGGGTCGCGGCCACGTCCAGGGCGTAGAGCATCGCGTATCCGATGCCGGCCAGCACGGTGAGGAAGAGTGCTCGACCCGACCACGACCCGTGGTGGCCTCGCAGGACGTAGGGGCAGAGCAGCAGGATGCCGACGGCCACGGCCAGGACGAAGGCCCAGAACGGAGGGACGCCGAGTGACGCGAGGCCGACGCCCACGGCAAGAGGCGTGACCGCTTCGATCGACAGGATGCTGACGTCGATGACGAGCCGAAGCCCCTTTGCGGCCCGCGCCACACGTCGGTACCGGTCGGTCATCTCGTCGTACCGGTTCTTCGCGTGCAAGGCTGCTGGTGGCCCCACCAGAGCGGCGACGTCCGGTTCGATGAGCCGGTAGTCGGCCCTCAGTGACATGTGGTTGGTGTCGAGGAGCTTCTGGGCAGGCTGGATCCGGTTCCGCCGCGAGTAATAGTCAAGACCTGTGGATGAAGATTTTTTAGGCGGCCTCGGGTTGTGGGGTCTCGTCGGGTCGTTCGACGAGCTTGCCGGCCTCGAACACCGCGCCGGCACGGACGAGAGCGACCAGATGCGGTGCGTTCACCGCGCGCCAGCGATCCTGGGCGGCCTCGATCAGCTTGAACGCCATCGCCGGCCCCGCCGCGCGCGACCCCGGCCCCTTGGTGATCTTGGTGCGGTGTCGGACCGTGGCGAAGGTCGACTCGATCGGGTTCGTCGTGCGCAGATGGATCCAGTGCTCGGCGGGGTAGTCGTAGAACCCGAGCAGCTCGTCGAGATCATCGGTGATCTTCGCGACCGCTTTCGGGAACTTCGCCCCGTAGGCGGCCTCGAAGGATCTCACGGCCTCGAGGGCGTGGCGGCGATCCTCGGCGTTCCAGATCTCGGCCAGCGCCTTCTTCGCCCCGGGATGGGCCGACTTCGGCAGCGCCCCGAGCACGTTGGCGATCTTGTGGAACCAGCAGCGCTGCTCCCGGGTGGCCGGGAACACCTCGCGCAGCGCGCCCCAGAACCCCAGCGCACCGTCGCCGATGCCGAGGACCGGGGCTCTCATCCCGCGCCGGGCGCAGTCCCGCAGCAGGTCGGCCCAGGACTCGGTCGACTCCCGGTAGCCGTCGGCGAGGGCGACGAGCTCCTTGCGTCCGTCGGCCCGCACGCCGATCATCACCAGCAGGCACAGCTTGTGCTCCTCCAGACGGATGTCGACGTGGATGCCGTCGGCCCAGAGATAGACGTAGTCCACACCGGACAGATCCCGGGCGGCGAACGCGCACTGCTCGGCCTTCCACGTCTCGGTCGTCCTCGTGATCACCGACGCCGACAACCCGGCCGAGCTCCCCAGGAACTGCCCGAGCGCGGGCCCGAAGTCCCCCGAAGACAGGCCGTGCAGGTACAGCAGCGGCAACACCTCGTTGATCTTCGGGGTCTTGCGGCACCACGGCGGCAG
>JBBSQN010000176.1:0-10590 GCA_038257875.1 Mycobacteriales bacterium | reverse complement strand
TGAACGGGACCGGGCAGCCGCTGGATGTCGGGCGCAGCAAGCGCACCATCCCCGACGGGTTGCGTCGGGCGGTGGCCGCCCGCGACCGCGGGTGTGCGTTTCCCGGTTGCGGGCGGACGGTGTCATGGTGCGAGGTGCACCACATCCGCCCCTGGCAGGACGGCGGTCCGACCTGCCTGACCAACTGCGTCATGCTCTGCACCACCCACCACCGGCTGCTGCACCACCCCGGATGGTGTGTGCAGATCCGCGACGGGCTACCGGAGTTCCTCCCACCGTGCTGGATCGACCCCGACCGGATCCCGCGACGCAAACCCCTCGCACACCTGATCAACGGACCCTGAACCCGATCACCGCTCACGTGGGCGGCTGCATCCCGCACCCCGGTGCAGCCGCCCACGTGAGGCACGCAGAGCCTGGTGGTGAACCACCCGGGACGGTGGGCGCGGGTAGCGATCTAGTCACGTCGGCGTGTCGGAGCACCGGTGGCGGAGCCGACATCTCGAATGGTTGATGCGGCACCGCCGTCCCTGATCCGTGACCACGAGCGGTTACTCGCCCATCACGACGCCATGGTCCCGCGGACCACAACCATCATCATGACCAGGCGGCTGGTGCGCCACGCCACCGGCAACCCCCCACCACTTCGGTGAGGCGACACCCATCCCCACACCCACCCAAACCAGACAAATCAGCCGCCTGACCCGATTTTCCAACAGGCTCTCAGAGCGCGCGCTCGAGCCGCTGGGCCAGGATCGAGACGAACCGCGCCGGGTTGTTCAGCTCGCCGCCCTCGGCGAGCAGCGCCATGTCGTGCAGCAGCCGCGCCGTGCCGGCCAGCTCCGCGTCGTCGGGCCGCTGCTCGTGCGCCGTCCGCAGACCGTCCACCAACGGGTGCCCAGGGTTCAGCTCGAGGATCCGCTTGATCGTCGGCAGCTCCTGACCCATCGCCCGGTACATCTTCTCCAGGGTCGGGCTCATGTCCTGGCTGTCGCCGACCAGGCACGCGGGCGAGGTCGTCAGCCGTGAGGTCAGCCGGACCTCCCGCACCTCGTCCTCGAGCGTGGCCCCCATCCAGGACAGCAGTCCCGCGAACCGTTCCTTGGCCTCGTCGCCGACACCGGCGTCACCGTCCAGGTCCACCTGGCCCTTGCCGATCGAGGTCATCGGGGTGCCGTCGAACTCCGGCACGGAGTCCACCCACACCTCGTCGATCGGGTCGGTGAGCAGCAGCACCTCATAGCCCTTCGCGCGCAGGGCTTCCATGTGCGGGGAGTTCTCGATCGCCGTCCGCGACTCCCCGGTCATGTAGTAGATCTGCTCCTGTCCTTCGGGCATGCGCTCCTTGTAGGCGCGCAGCGTGGTCGGCTCAGCGGCGTTGTGGCTGGTGGGGAACGAGCAGATGTCCAGGATCTGGGTCCGATTGTCCGGGTCCTCGAGCAACCCCTCCTTGATCGCGCGCCCCATCTCGTTCCAGAACGTCGCGTAGCGCTCCGGCTGCTCCGTCTGCATGGTCGTGACGGTGGAGAGCACCTTGCGGACCAGGCGCTTGCGGATCAGTTGGATCTGGCGGTCCTGCTGGAGGATCTCCCGGGACACGTTCAGCGACAGGTCGGCCGCGTCCACGACACCCTTGACGAACCGCAGATACTCCGGGACGAGCGCCTCGCAGTCGTCCATGATGAACACCCGGCGCACGTAGAGCTGCACCCCGCGGCGACGTTCCCGCATGAACAGGTCCATCGGCGCCCGCGCCGGCAGGAACAGCAGCGCCTGGTACTCGAAGGTGCCCTCGGCCTGCAGCCGGATAGTCTCCAGCGGCTCCTGCCAGTCGTGGCTGACGTGCCGGTAGAACTCGGCGTACTCGGCCTCGCTGACGTCGTCCTTGGGCCGTGCCCAGAGCGCCTTCATCCGGTTGAGGGTCTCCGGTTCGGCTGGGGTCGCTGCCTCGTCGCCCGCCTGCTCCGCCGTCTCCGGCTCCTTGCGCGGGGCCATCCGGATCGGCCAGGTGATGAAGTCGGAGTAGCGCTTGACGATGCGCCGGATCGTGGCGGGCTCGGTGTAGTCGGGCATCTGGTCGTCGGCATCGGCCGGTTTCAGCAAAACGGTGACGCTGGTGCCCTGCGGGGCGTCCGGCGCCTCCTCGATCGTGTAGCTGCCCTCCCCCGCGGACTCCCAGTGCACGCCGGCCTCGGTGCCGGCCCGCCGCGTCACCAGGGTGACGGTGTCGGCCACCATGAAGCTGGAATAGAAGCCGACCCCGAACTTCCCGATCAGCTCCTGCGCGGCGCCGGCCGCCTGGTCGGAACCCTCGGTCGCGGTGCGCAGCGAGGCGAGCAGTTCGGCGGTGCCGGACTTCGCGATCGTGCCGATCATCGTGATGACCTCGTCGCGGGACATCCCGATCCCGTTGTCGCGCACCGTGAGCATGCGCTGCTGCGGATCGGCCTCGATCTCCACGTGCAGGTCCGACACGTCGACCTGGAGGTCCTTGTCGCGGTAGGTCTCCAGCCGCAGCCGGTCCAGCGCGTCCGAGGTGTTGGAGATCAGCTCACGCAGGAAGACGTCCCTGTTCGAATAGATCGAGTGGACCATCAACTGCAACAGCTGCCGGGCCTCGGCCTGGAACTCGATCGTCTCGGCGGTCATGTGCTGAACGTCCCTCCCCTGTTCACATTCGCGCGAGATCTTACCTGCGGGGTGGACAACCCTGCGAACAGGTCGCATGGTCGGCGGGTTTCTCGCCAGCGGCGCATGGTTGCCGTGACCGCCCACCAGGTGGCGATCCCGACCACGAGGCAGGCCGCGAGGACCAGCAGCGGTGGCAGGTACGCGAGCAGCGTCGGGTAGACCGCGTAGTGCGTGAGGTAGATCGACAGTGAGGCGCCCGCGACGGCCCCGATCGGGCGGACGGCGAGGCGGGGGAGCGGGATGTGGGGGACGAGCAGGAGTAGAAGCACCCCGAACGTGACGACCGTCCCGCGCAGTGGGTCATCGAAGAAACTGGGAACCAGCACCACGAGGAGCACGGCGGTGATCGTTCGTTGCCCGGCCGTGGTGGCCCGGTGCACCAGCCAGCCCAGGACGAACAGCCACGCCACGAGATGGATGCTGAACAGCCGGTCGGAGAACTCGTTGCCGGTATCGGGGAACAACCGCCCCACGAGGGTGACCAGCAGCGCGAGCACGGCGAACCCGAATGGATACGCACGCTCCAGGCGGCGCACCGCAGGGACCGCGAAGACCACCGCGAGCAGCGCGAGCGCCTGGGACAGGCTCTCGATATACCAGTATCCCCAGGCTGCGGGGTCGATGACGTAGTTGACCAGCAGGGCGTTGGGCAGGTCCACATCGTCCTGGACCGTCGCGCGCCAGGTGATCCACAGCGCGCTCGGGACAGCGATCCGGGCGAGGCCGCGCAGGATCGACCGGCTGGGTTCGACCACCCCGGGCACCAGGACGAAACGGGCGAACGCCCAGCCGGCGACGGCAAGCAGGACGTGGGCGCCGCCGAGCACGTGAAACAGGCCGACATGGGAGCCCACCACGAGGACGATCGCAGCGGCCCGCAGCCCCACCGCGGTCTCCATTCTCGACCAGGCGCGGCGGCGGGGTTGCAGCTGCGCGAGCCGCCGCAGCGGCGTGGTGGGCCAGTCGGCGGGCAGCTGGCCGAGGGCATGCTCCAGCTCGACGGTCATCCGCACGTAGGACAGCGAGTCGCCGCCGAGGCTCACGAAGGTCGCGTCGTCGGGGAGGTCCTGGTCCCCGAACACCTTCCGGAACGCGTCGTGGACCGTCCGCGGGCGCCCGCGATCCGCCTTGGCGAGCTCCGCGACGGCCCGCTGGTCGATCTTCCCGTTCGACCGCCGCGGGAGCTCGTCGACGGTGACGACCCGGACGTGACCCGCGGGCAGGGTGAGCCGATCGGCGACCAGGCGCCGAACCTGCGCCGGGTCCGGCCCTTGCGGCACCACGACGACGAGCTCGTCGTCGGTGCCGGTGCAGGCCGCCGGGACACCCTCGTCCCCTAGCAGGCGCTCGACCCGGTCGAGGTCGATTCGCAGTCCGAAGGGCTTGATGAACCGGTTCCGCCGCCCGACCACCTCGTAGAGCCCGTCTGGCCGGCGCCGGGCGAGGTCGCCGGTCCGCAGCGCCTCGACGGTGCGCCCGCGGGCCAGGTCGGCCGGGCTCTCGGCGTAGCCGAGCATGACGTTGGGTCCCCGGTAGACCAGCTCGCCCTCGACCGACTCCGCACCGTCGGAGGGCTCGATCTCGAACGAGCCGCCGGGGATCGGGATGCCGATGGCCGACGAGCTGGCCGCGGCCAGCTCCGGTGGCAGGTAGGCCATCCGGGCCGTCGCCTCGGTCTGGCCGTACATGACGAACAGTGCCCACCCACGCCGGGCGCCCAGCTCGGCGTAGCGGCGCACGGTGTCCGGGGCGAGCCGCCCGCCCGCCTGCGTCACATAGCGCAGGTGGGGCAGCGTCATCTCGGGGAAGCCGACGCGGTCGAGCAGCTCGAAGGTGTAGGGCGCCCCGTGCAGGCTGGTCCCCCCGTGCTCGCGGAACCTCGACCAGAACTGCGGGTCGGTGACCGAACGATCGGACAGCAGCAGCGCCGCGCCGCGCAGCAGGTTGCTGTTGATGACCGAGAGGCCATAGCAGTAGTGCATCGGCAGCGAGACCACCGCGCGGTCGGTGTCGCGGATGTCGAGATACTCCGCGATGGCCGTCGCGTTGGCCGTGACGTTGGCCGCGGAGAGCCGGACCAGCTTCGGAGAGCCGGTCGAGCCTGAGGTGGACAGCAGCAGGGCGAGCTCGGGATGCAGCACGTGCGCTGATCCCCGGCGTCGCTCGTCGAGCCGCCAGGACCCCGCGACCGGCGCGGCCACGACGTCGGGATCGTAGGTGTCGACGAGCGCGTCGAGCTGGCGCTGGTCCTGCGCCGCGGCCAGCAGCACCGGGTGCCCGCCGCGTAGCGCGGCCAGGTAGGTCACCAGGGAGTCGATGTCGGTGCCGGCCGCGACCAGCACCAGCCGCCGGGTGTCCCCGAGGTGCTGGGCGACGTCCGACACCCGGGTGGCGAGGTCGCGGTAGCTGAGCTGCGCGCCGCCGGGTGTCACGACCGCGAGCCGGTCGCCGAACCCGTGGAGATCGTCGACGAACGACACCCGGCTCCGATGGCAGCTCACCCTCGGATTAGATAAGCAAAGGCTCACTTCGAGCAATACCCCAGCCGAGTTCGACCTGTTCGGCGCAGCCCTGGGGGCTTTCGGCGCAACCATGGGGGTTGTCCCAGGTCATCGACCGCGCCGAAAGCGACCAGCATTGACAGGATGGGACGGTGTCCGGACAGACGATGGCCGAAGACGTCGCTCAGCGTGTCTCCGTCGGCCTCGTGGTGGTGCAGTACGGGACCGTGCGGTGGCGCAACGAGGCCGCGCGGCTGCTCGTCGAGCCTTACGGCGATACCTGGACCGACGGTGGGTCCCCGCTGGAGCTGCTGCGCGGGATGCGCAGGGACGGGTGGCGCGACACGCTGTGCTGGCCGTCGCCGGCGGGCGGCACGCGGTGGTGGCAGGTCACGTGCCAGGCCCTCGACGGGACCGATCCGGCCGTCCTCTATGAGATCACCGACGAGACCGCCCGCTACGACCACGACGCGGAGTCGCGTAACAGGTGGCGACTGTCCCGGCTCGAGGCGCTGTCCGGCATGGGGACCTGGGACTGGAACATCCCCGCCCGCCGCGTCGAGTGGTCCGACGCGCTGGTGCGCCTGTTCGGGTTGGCCGAGGGCGCCGAGCTGGACTACGAGACCTACCGCAGCCTCCTGCACCCCGAGGACGTCCCGCTGGTTGAGACGACGCTGGCCGAAGCGCTGCGCACCGGCAAGCCGTTCACCTACACCCACCGCGGACCGCTGCACGTTGCGGATCTTCGAGTGCTATGGGGAGGTGTTCACCGACGCCGCCGGCGTGCCGATGCGCATGCTGGGCACCGCACGTGACATCACCGAGGAGCACCGGGCCCGCCAGGAGCTCGCGTTCCTCGCCGAGCGCGACCCGCTCACCGGCGTCGCCAACCGCCGCCGGATCACCACCATGTTGGCCGAGTGCGCCACCGACGCGCGCGGCGCCGCGCTGTTGCTCATCGACGTCGACAACTTCAAGGACATCAACGACCTGCGCGGTCATGCGGTCGGCGACCGGGTGATGCGCCTGCTCTCGCGGTGCCTCGCGGTGCGGGTCGGCCCGGACATGCTGCTGGGCCGTCTCGGCGGTGACGAGTTCGCCGTGGTCATCCCGCACTGCGCTGCGGCATGCGCGATCGAGCTCGCCGAGCAGCTCTGCGACGCCGTCGCTGGTACGCCGATCATCGACGAGGGGACGGCGCTGCGCGTCACGATCAGTGTCGGCGTCGCGATCCTGGCCCAGGCCGATCTCGCCCTCTACGAGGCGAAGAACGCGGGCCGCAACCGCGTCCGGCTCTTCGCCCCCGACCAGTACCGGCAGGCGATGCGTCGGGTGTCGCTGCTGCAGCGGGTGAGCCACGCGCTGGACAACGGCACGATGCAGCTGGACGCCCAGCCGATCGTCGATCTCACCACGGGCGTGACCGGCCGGTACGAGCTGTTGATCCGGCTGCGCGACGGTCTCGAGCCTGCGCTCGGCCCGGCCGACTTCCTGCCCGAGGCTGAGCGCACCGACCTCGTGCTGCGACTGGACCGATGGGTGCTGGAGCGGGCCGTGCATGCCCTTGCGAGCGCCCGCGCGCGGGCGCTCGGGCTGCGCCTGGAGGTGAACGTGTCGGCGCGGTCGCTGGAGGACGCCGATCTCGGCGCCTGGATCATCGGCCGGCTGGAGCAGGCGAGCGTCGAGCCGCAGCGGCTCGGTCTGGAGATCACCGAGACCGCCGCGATCAGCAGCCTGGACGCCGCCCGGTGCCTGGCCACCCGGCTGACCGGAGCCGGCTGCGGGTTCGCCCTCGACGACTTCGGTGCCGGGTTCGCCTCCTTCTCCTATCTCAAGCACCTGCCCTTCACCACCGTGAAGATCGCGGGGGAGTTCGTCCGGCTGCTCGACGCGGACCGGGTCGACCGCGCCATGGTCGCGGCGGTCGTCGGCGTCGCGCAGGAGCTGGGCATGGGGACGGTGGCCGAGCAGGTGGACCGTGCCCCGTTGGTGCACCAGCTGCGCACGCTCGGTGTCGATAACGGGCAGGGCTATCACTTCGGGCGGCCCCGGCCGATGGAGGAACTGCTCACTCCGCCGTAGTCGACTACTCTCCGAACATGTTCACATGCGGCGCGGTCACCGGTGTCTCGCTGTCCGCTCCCGCGAGCGTCGCCGGCTTCTACGGCGAGCTGCTCGGATGGCGCCTCGACGGCGGGGTTCTCAGCGACGCCGACGGGGTATCGGTCGCCGCGCTCCTGGCCGGTACGGACGGCTGGTCGCTCACCCTGGACGGAGCAGCCGACCGGGTCGTCGCCGAGGGTGGCCAGTTGCTGGGCGAAAGGCTGGCGGCCGATCCGGCGGGCGTCCGGTTCGGCCTCGGCGCCGCCGACGTCCCGCTGCCGCCGCCGGGCCCGGGACGTCCAGCGTGGTTCGAGCACATGAGCACCGACCCCGCCGCGGCCGACGGCTTCTATCCCGCGGTGTTCGGGTGGGGGCTCGCCCCGGCGGGGCCGTCGTACGCGGTGTTCCTGGCCGGGGAGCGGCCCGTCGCGGGGCGGCTCGCCCAGGCGCCCGAGCTGGCCGGCGCCGTCGGCGAGCGCTGGATGGTCTACCTCGCCCACGCCGACGTGGACGCGGGCGCGGCTGCGGCGCAGCGGCTGGGCGGGATCGTGGCGGTGCCGCCCAGCGACACGCCGACCGGGCGGCTCGCGGCCGTCGTCGACCCGGCGGGCGCGGTGTTCACGCTGCTGACGCCCGGCTCGGGAGCAGCCCCTGGGCAGGGCGAGTCCGCAGGTCGCGAGCGTGGCTAGCCTGAGGCCATGGCGCACGTGACCGTCGAGCCCGCCGTCCCGTCCCCGCCGGTCCGGCCCTCGGGCGTCGCCGGCGTCGTCGGCCTGGGGATCGCCGTCGCCGGGTTGGTGGCCGGCGGGCTCACCGCCCTGTCCGGTGCGCGCCCGATCGCCTCGCTCGGGCTTCCCGATCCGGGTGCGCTGACCACCGTCGGGCTGCCGGTCGTGCGGGCGGTCGCCGAGGTGTGCATGGTGCTGACGATCGGTTCGGTGCTGCTCGCGGCGTTCCTCGTGGCGCCCCAGCGCTCGGGCTACCTGGACGTGGCCGGCTACCGCGCACTGCGGGCGGCGTCCTGGTCCGCGGTCGGGTGGGTGGCCGCCGCGCTGGTCCTGGTGCCGCTGAACGTGGCCGACGCGCTGGGTAGGCCGATCGGGGAGGTTCTCGATGCCGGGTTGCTGCTCGACCTCGTGCCCCGGCTGTCCGACGCCACCGCCTGGTCGTTGACAGCGGTCGTGGCCGTGCTCGTGCTCGTCGGCTGCGCAACGGTGCTCACCTGGGGATGGAGTACCGCCCTGTTCGGCCTGGCCCTGCTCGGCCCGCTGCCGGTGGCGCTCACCGGGCACTCCGCGGGGGGCGGGGCGCACGACATCGCCACGGACAGCCTCGTGCTGCACGTGCTGGCCGCGTCGCTGTGGGTCGGGGGGCTCGTCGCGGTGGTCGCCCTGGCCGCGACCCGGCGCCCCGACCCGGCGGCGGCCCTGGCCACGGCGGTGCCGCGGTTCTCCCGACTGGCGCTGGTGTGCTGGTCGGTCCTTGCCGTCACCGGTGTGGTCAACGCGCTGGTCCGGGTCCAACTCTCGGACCTGGTCGGTTCTCCGTACGGCGGCCTCGTGCTGGCCAAGGCCGGGGCGCTGGTGGCGCTCGGCGTGCTCGGGGCGGCGCACCGCCGCACTTCGGTCGACGCCGCGGCGCGGGGGGAGCCCCGCGCGCTGCTGCGCCTCGGCGGGGTCGAGGTGCTGCTGATGCTCGCCACGATCGGGCTCGCGGTGGCGCTGGGACGCAGTGCCCCGCCCGACCCGGGCGCGGGTGCGCCGTCGATCCCCGAGGCACTGATCGGCTACGACCTCGCCGGGCCCCCGACGCTCGCCCGGCTGGCGTTCGACTGGCGGTTCGACCTGGTCCTCGGCTCGGCCGCGGTGGCGCTGGCCGTCGCGTACCTGCTCGGGGTGCGCCGGATGCGGGCCCGGGGTGACGGGTGGGCGAGCGGGCGCACGGTGGCGTGGCTGGCCGGCTGCGCGGCGCTGCTCGTGGCCACCAGCTCGGGTATCGGGCGCTACGCCCCGGCCATGTTCAGCGTGCACATGGGCCAGCACATGATCCTGGGGATGCTGGTGCCGATCCTGCTGGTGCTGGGTGCACCGGTCACGCTCGCCCTGCGGGCGCTCCCGCCCGCGGGGCGGAGCAGGCCACCCGGGCCACGGGAGTGGCTGCTGGCCGCGGTGCACGCCCCGGTCGCTCGCTGGCTGACTCACCCGCTGGTGTCCCTGCCGCTGTTCGTCGGGAGCTACTACGCCCTGTACTTCTCCGGCCTGTTCCCGGCCGCGCTGCCCGAACACGGGGCGCACAAGCTGATGAACCTGCACTTCCTCGTGGTCGGAGCACTGTTCTTCTGGCCGATCGTCGGCGTGGACCCGCAGCCGCGCAGGCTCCCGCCCGCCGCGCGGCTGGGCATCGTCTTCGCCTCCGTGCCCTTCCACGCCTTCTTCGGGGTTGCCCTGATGAGCTCCAACTCGGTGATCGGCGGGGACTTCTACCGCAGCCTCGCCTTGGCCTGGGTCCCCGATCCGCTCCATGACCAGCAGCTGGGCGGCGGGCTCGCGTGGGCGTCCGGCGAGCTCCCCCTGCTTCTCGTGGTGATCGCGCTGCTGATCCAGTGGTCGCGGCAGGACGAACGGTCGGCGCGGCGCGACGATCGTCGTGCCGATGCGGATGGCGATGCGGACCTGCAGGCCTACAACGCCATGCTGCGACGCCTGGCGGCCGGAACCGGGCCGTTCGCCGCGCAGGGCGACGAATCCGGTTATGGCTCGGGTCACAGGCACGGAGCCAGGCAGGCTGCCGCACCCAGCCGCGAGGGCCCCGCCGCCGAGGTCTCACCAGGTCAGACGCCTCGGCCAGCCGCAGTCGAGGGCCCCGCCTCCGACGGAACCGGCTGACCGCTCGTCGTCCACGACGATCCACCAGTGCGCCGATGAGAGGTGTTTCAGCAGGTCAGCGGCGTACCGCGGGGCCGATTTGACGTGCCGTCGACCCCTCGCGTAACTTTCTCTTCGTCAGCGGGACACCGGATAGAACGAAGGCCCCAGCGGCCCCGGTCAACAGGGCCCGCCGACCGCCCCACCAGGGCTCCCGGCTCCAACTCGGGCCGGGGTGTACGGTGGGATACCTCTAGCCCCGGACGATGCCTGACAGCATCTGATGGTGTGCGGGTGTCTTTTGAGAACTCAACAGTGTGTCGAGCTGTATCATGTTTTAACATGATACGTTATCATGAATTGGTTTTGTGCCAGTTTTGTTTTTTGCCATGGCCTTGTGTGTTGGGGTTGTGGTGTTGTTGGGCCAGTTT
>JBBSQN010000175.1:0-10681 GCA_038257875.1 Mycobacteriales bacterium | reverse complement strand
GGCGACGTAGCCCGTCCAGGCCCTCGGTGGGCAGGTCCACGGCCGGGTCGCGGCCGACCACCGGCCCTCGCCCGCACCAACGTCGCCGGGGTTGGGGGGGGGCCCCCGCCAGCCCCCGGGCGCACGTCGGTAGCCTGCCCGCGACCCTCTGCCGCCGCGGCCGTGAGGACGCCATGCACCACCGCATCACATGGGACGAACTGCCCGAGGCCGCCCGCGCCGCGATCGCCGACCGCACCGGCCCCATCCGGGCCGCGCGCACGGCCAGCGGCGGCCGGAACAGCCCGGTGGCGGCCGTGCTGGACACCGCGGACGGGGCGGTGTTCATCAAGGGCATCCCGGTCGACCAGCGCGGCGTGGCCACCCAGGCCCGCGAGGCCGCGATGGCCCCGCACGTCACCAAGGTGGCCCCGGCGCTGCTGTGGCACCTGCCGGACGCGGCCGGGTGGAACGTGCTCGGGTTCGAGTACGTCGAAGGCCGCCACGCCGACTACGCACCGGGGTCGCCGGACCTGGCGGCCGTGGTCGAACTGCTGGAACGCGTGGGCGGGATCGACTGCCCGGACGACGCGCCCGCCCGCGATGCCCGCCGCGCGTTCGCTTCCTACGTGGACGACCCCGAGGCCGCCGGTCTGCTGGGCGGGACGGCGCTGCTGCACACCGACTACAACCCGGAGAACGTGCTCATCGGCCCTGACAGCGGGGCGCGGCTGGTCGACTGGGCCTGGCCGTGCCGGGGTGCGGCGTGGATCGACCCGTGCGTGCTGATCGTGCGGCTGATCGCGGCCGGGCACACCCCGCAGGCCGCCGAGGCGTGCGTGGCCGACGTGACCGCCTGGCGGGCCGCCCCGGCTGTGGGCGTCGGGGTGTTCGCAGCGGCCAGCGTCCGCCTGTGGGCCGAGATCGCCGATCAGGACCCGCAGCCGTGGAAGCGGGACATGGCCGAGGCAGCCCGCGTCTGGGCGCAGACCCGCCCCTGCCGCCGTGTGACGCGCAGGCCCTGAAGACAGCACAAGACACCACTTCCCCGTGATCCACCATTCGCGCGGCGACGATGGCCAGCCGCAGGTGCAGCTGCGCGCGGACCACCCGGGCCGGCGCGCCGGGTAGCTCCGCGATCAGGTGCAGCGCGCCGTCGAGCCGCCGGGTGCAGGCGTCGTACTCACGGTGCGGGCCAGCGCGTAGGCGTCATCGAGCGACGCCGCCAGCAGCTCTCCCGCCTGCTCCCCACCCGCGGACGCCGCCTGGTGGGCGTAGAGGTGGCGCAGCAGCTCGGGCAGCATTCGGGACAGCTCGGTGTACCGGGCGCCGAACCGCAGCCCAGCGCCGACATCCAACCGGGCCCGCAGCGCGTCGAAACTCATCGGCTCGCCGAGCACCGACGGAGCGTCGTCCTCGTCGAGAACATCGCGCAGCGCCGGGAGCCCCGCCGCCGCCGAACGCGGATCGCACACCAGCTCCTCGTACGGCTGGCCGGTCACCGTCATGGCGTCCACGCCCAGCGCCGTGGCCACCGCAGCGACAAACGCCCCACTGGCCGGGCTCCGTCTCTGCTCCACCTCACGAACCAGAGCCACGCTGACCCGCGCGGCCCCAGCCAGCCCGTCCCGAGTCATGCCGACGAGCTCGTGCAGCGACGCAACCCGATCGCCAACGCCAACGCTCCCCACGAGCTCCACAACCACCCTCCAGAACACCATCCTCACCCCGGACAACCATGATCGCGACGAGATGTGCGTTAGCGCCCCGCCGAGGGCGATAACGCACATCTCGTCGCGATCACCGGCCCCGCCTGGCAACTGTGGGTGTCCGATCGGTGACGGTGTGGTGGTTAGCGCGCCTGTGGAGGGCGGTAACGTAGGTCTCGGCGCGATCACCGGCTGGCCGCACTGCTGGAGCCCGCCTCGCCGTCATCCCGATGAGTGAAACCGGTATCAGCAGACGTGTACCCGCATCCTGACGAGTACATGGAGGGTTATTCAGGAGGGTCATGTGGATCTTGTAAGACCACGGTTGAGCTGCGGGGATGCGCCTCCGATCAAGATCGCTGAATAAGCCTCATGGAGGGTTATTCAGGAGAGTTGTGTGGATCTTGTAAGACCGCGGTTGAGCTGCGGAGATACGCCTCCGATCAAGATCGCTGAATAAGCCTCATGGCCTCAATCTCCGGCCGAAGGGACACCATGCCTGCACTCACCACCCGGCAGCGCTACCAGCGCGGCCAGGCGACAGCAGCGCAGATCGAAGGGGTTGCTCGGGAGATCCTCGCCGAGCTCGCCGACCCGGACAGTGAGGCAAGTCGCGCCGCCTCCCATGCAGGCCTGGACCCGGGTGCGCTCACCGACGCCCACGCCGAGGTCGTCGAGGGTGAGCAGGGCGCCGAGCCGATCCTGACCACGATCATCGTCGGGATCGCGGTACAGGCGGGGGCCACAGTGGCGGCGACGCTCTGGAAAGAGGTCATCTGGCCCCGCATCCGCCGCCGGCTCGGGGCCGACGCGCTCGGAGCACCGGTAGCACCGGCCAAGGAGCAGTGACACCGTGCCGGCCCCCTGCCCGTACACCGGCCTCGAGCCGGGGATGTGGCGCAACCTGCTGGCCCGCGCCGCAATCTTCCATGCCACCCGCACGAAGCTCTCGGAGTTCTGCGACCACGTCGATCAAGGCGGCGTCGTGCAGTACGCGTTGCAGGACCTCGCGATGCGGGCCCGGGAGTGCGCAGCGCGCGACGTCGACGACGCGACGACGGTCAACCTCGTCGTCGAGGCATGGGACGTCCGGCTGACCGAGACCCTCAGCCTCGACCAGCTCGACGCCGAGTCCCGGGAGCTGCTCGCCGAGCTGCAGGTACTCGCTCGCTGCGCCAGCGGCGACGACCCGTTCCGGGAGATCTTCGCCGGCATCACGGCACTGGCGAGCACCCTCTACGGCGACGCGTGGCGGTCCGCGACGCTGGGCGTGGCCCACATCCGGCGCCACCCCCGGGCGGTGCTCGATCCCTACGGGGTCACCGCCACCACACCGTGGCCCCCCGCCGATGCCGGGGCCGAGGTCGAGCTGCACATCCACTGCGACGAGTTCGGCCCGGCCGCGTTCGCCGCGCTGCCGATGCTGTTGACCCATGAGTGCATCTGCCATGTCCCGGCTCGCCAGGACCGGGCCAGCAACGACAGCATGTTCGCTGAGGGGTTGCTGGACTGGGTGGCCTACGTGTTCCACGAGCGCTGGGCGGTCAAGCTCGACCGCGAGCTCGCGCCGGCGGCACGCTGGCACGCCGAGGTGCTCCGGACCCTCCTGAGCCAGCACACCGACACCCCCGAGGGCCGGGCACGACGAGTCGGCCATCGGGCCGCGGAGAACCTGCGAGCCTGGTTCGAGAGCGACTGCGACCAGGCGCCGGACGAGAGCAGGATGACCGTCGCCCGGCTCGCGGTGCAGCTGAACAAGCTCGAACGGCCGCTGGTGGACAAGGATCACTTCGTCTCGCTGCTCGGCTGGCCGCTACCGCCGCCCCTGACCGACGCGCTGCGCGCATGGGAGTCGAGGGAGCTCGGGGCCGACGCCCTGCTCGATGTGGCGGTGCGGTCGGCGTGACCGCGGACCAGGTCCTGGCCGCCGCCGCCGCGCTGCGCGAGTTCAGCCTCGAGGAGATCGCGGTGTTCTGCGACGAGCAGCCGCCCGTGATCGCCGACATCCTCGCCTCGGCCGGACCCGCCGTGGAAAGGGTCGAGCAGGATCACGAAGGCGAACCCGGAGAACAGCACTGGCGGGTCGCCGACCTAGCCGGATTGCGCAGCGCGCTGCGGCGGGGAACGACAAGAGACCCGGCCGGCCCGGCTCCCGACGAGACCGCAGGCGCGCGCCTGGAGTATGCCGAGGAGACGCTCGTCGGGTGCGAGGCCGAGCCGTCCGCCGAGCGACGCCGGGTGATGGTGGCCACGGCCGTCAACCACCTCCGCCAGGTGCTGGCCACTACCCTGCCCAGCCGACCGCCGTGGTGGATGGTGGAGCTCGCCGGCGACGAGCTCGAGCACGAGCTTCGCCAGCACCCGGACCCGGCGATTGCCGCCCGGCTCCAGCTCAACGTGGCCGTGGCCCGCCTGGCCGAGGGGAACGTCGCCGGGATTCCGATCCCGACCAGCGAGCTGATCGAGCGGGCCACCCACTTCCACGGCACGATTTCACTCCTCGGCGGCCAGCGCCTGCAGGGGCTCGCCCGCGGGTTCATCGACCTCGCGACGGCACAGCTTGCGCCGACCGCGGCGCCCGCGATCGACCGGCTGGTCGTCGCCGTGGCGCGGCGCCGTCTCCGGGAGTGCGACCTCGACGCGGCGATGCAGCGGCTCGGGCCGCTGCTGCGCACTCTCGACACGGTTCCCGACCGCACCCCGTGCCAGGGTCTCTACCTGCCGCTCGGCCAGCTCCCGGACGGCAGCGACCGCGCGATCGTCTACGCCGACCTGCTGCAGATCCTTCCCCCGGATCTCCGCTGGCAGCCCCAAAGCGAGCCACTGCCAGGGGCGCTCGTCGAGATCGTCGCGGAGCTGGCGGCGTCGGACTACCTGAGCCGCTGCGCCCGCACCCTGGAAGCCGACCTCGCCCACTCGCCGTTCTACAGCGACAGCGCCCTGATCGGCCAGGTGGCGCACGTCCTGCAGGAGCTGGCCCAGCGCGACGCCGGAATGCACGCCCAGTGCGACACCACCCGGTCCAAGCTGCTGGCACTGGCCAAGGCCACCGTATGGCCGGCTCCGGCTCCCCGGTCATGAATACCAGGCGGGCTGTCCGCGCCCTGACCCGTGCGGCGCTGGACCCGGACCGGCCGGGGACGGTCGGTGACCTGGCCCGGGTCGTCGCTACGGCCACCGGATCGCGGGGCGCAGTGCTGTGGGAGGCGCCCGGCGAGGCGGGTGACGTCCCCACCCTCTCGGTGCTGGCGCTGTGGCTCGACGAGCAGTCCCCGGCGGCCACGAGCCGGGGGGTCGCCGCCGATCCGGTCACCGAGCTGGCCTTCAGCACGCGATCGCTGGCAGTGCCCGACGACCTGCCCGCAGCGGCCGCCCAGGTGTACGGCTACGACGTGACGGCCGCTCTCCCCATCGACTACGCCGACGACTGCCACGGGGTGGTGACCCTGATCGGCGGCAACGACCTGGACGGGGCGGGGTTCGACACGGTCGTCGAGCTGGTCGAGATCCTTCCGGAGCTGTGCAGCACCGTCCGGGAACGCCAGACCCTGGCCCTGGTCAACGCGTGCAACACCATCCTGCACGATGCCGACATCGAGTCCCCCGACCGACCGCTGTTGCGGCAGCGGTTGGGCGAGCACCTGTCCGAGGTGTGCCACCTTGTAGCCGGTGCGCTGCGCTGCACCGAGGTGTCGATCTTCCTGGAGGACCGCCCCACACACGGCGGCCGGTACCGGTTGCTGGCGAGCTCCGCCAGCGCAGGCGGCGGCTCCAGTGCGGAGACCGAGAAGCCGGTGAATCTCGCCCGCTCGGGTTCGGCTGCCGGTAACGGGCCGCTCATGGAGCTCCAGATGCTCAGCGGTGAACGCGTCAGCGGGTTCGTCCGGTGCCGCGGCACCGACGGACCCCCGCACCACTTCACGGCCTCGGACCGGGCGCTGCTGCACCCGATCGTGGCTCAGGTGAGCAGGTACTGCCGCAACTGGCGACACCGATGGGTCATCTCCGAGGAGAACGAGTCGTGGCGACGGCTCGCCGCGGGCGTGACCGAGTTCAACAAGCTGCTCGCCGAGAAGCTCGACAGCGTGGCCCGCGACCGGCATCACGAGCAGCAGGTCTCGGAGATGGCCGTGCGCATCGTGACCGAGGTGGTCCCCGAGTCGACCGGGGCCACCGTGTTCCAGCCGGCCACATCGGGGGACGCCGCCTCGACACTCGTGCCGGTGGCCAGCACCGGCAACGGATATCGTCGCGATCCCGCACCGGGGTCCGGGATCGCCATGGAGGTGCTGCGCACCCGCACACAGGACCATGTCACCGATCAACGCGCCCTCGTCGCCGAGGGCATCGTCGCTGGCCGTGGCTGGCTGCTCTGCACGCCGATCCGGGTCGGCGAGCAGGTCTACGGCGTCCTGGAGGCCGTCGGGCCGGACCCCGAGCTGCCCTCCAACTCCGCACAGGTCCATGCGATCATCGGCGACCAGATCGGGCTGTACCGCCACCTCCGCGACACCCTCAGGAACCTGCAGGACACCCGACATCGGTTGGAGGTCGCCCACCGCAGCGAGGCGGAGGCGATGGAGGATCTCAAACACCAGCTCGTCAGCCCGCTGCGCACGGCCACCGACCGCACGGATGCCGTGCTGCGCGGCGGCTGCCTCAACAGTCGCGCCGAGGCCCAGCTCAAGGCCGTCCGCGGGCTGTGCCGCAAAGCCGGCCGCGTCGCCATGTCGGCCGGGGTCTTCGCGACGCTGAGCAAGGGCGGCACCCCTGAACCGAGACCCGAGCGGATCGGGGTCGACGATCTCACACGGATGCTCATCGAGGCCGCGGACGATGCCCAGGCGCTGGGCAATCCGCGCCGCGGCATCCTGTTCGACGTCGAGCGCGACTCCGTCCGCAAGCTCGGCCGCCGCCTCGCCGAGGTCGACGTGTCCTTCCTCCAGCAGTGCGTCGGCAACCTGCTCGACAACGCCGCCAAGTACGCCTACGAAGGCACCCGGGTACAGATCGAGACGGCGGTCACCGGTGATCAGCTCGCTGTCGAGGTCACCAGCACCGGGCTGCCGATCGCACCTCGGGACCTGGCTCGCTGCATCAAGCGCAACTGGCGCGGCGAGGCGGCCCGCAGCACTACCGGGGAGGGCTCGGGGCTCGGTCTGTGGATCGTCGACAACCTGATGCGAGCGATGTGCGGCCACGTCCGCATGGAGGCTGCCGCCGACCGCACCACCGTCCGGCTCGTGCTCCCGCTCGCCTGACCGCCACCGCGCCGATCGACGGCGCCGACCCCGAGGAGACACCAGTGCCGCACTTCGTCGTCGTCGAGGACGACCACCTGCAGGAGGGCCCGCTCAAGGATCGCCTCGAGTCGGTGTTCCCAGACGCGACGGTCGAGACGGTGTGCACCGAGGAGGAGTTCCGGACCCACCTGCCTCAGCTGCGTGCCCACGTTCCCGACCTCATCGTCATGGACGTCATGCTCCGGTGGGCCGACCCGCGCCCGGACCTGCCCACCCCTCCCGAGGAGGTGGTGTCCGGCGGGTACTACCGGGCCGGGCTGCGGTGCGCCTGGCTCCTGAGCGACGACGCGCTACTGCGCGACGTGCCGGTGATCCTCTACACCATCCTGGAGCGCAGCGATCTCGAGCGCGACGGCGAGACACTGCCCGCCAACACCACCTACGTCGGCAAGAGCTCCGAACTCGACGTCCTCGTCCGACGCATCCGGGCAAAGCTGCGGGACCGGGCGCGCAGCGGCGACTGACGTCAGCGCAGGAACCGTCAATCCACCGAGCCGCGCTCGACCACCCACTCGACCGCCTGGCCGGTGACCCCGGCAATCCGGTCGTAATCGGCGTCGTAGTGCAGCACCGTGAGGCTGGCTGCCTCCGCTGCGGCCGCGACAGGGTGAACCGCAGCAGCTCCAGCCGCACCACGGCACTGATGGCAACGACGCCAGCAAGGAGGAGCGGTTCCACTATGGTGGCTATCATGGGCTTCGGCATCCGTACCAGCACGCTGGTGTCGGCAAGGTAGCGCGCGGTCAACTCCAGGCGTCCTCACGATCAGCGTCCGGATCCGACAGGTCGAAGCCGTCGGCGTTCTTGAGCTGCTCGACCAGCCGTCGTCGTGCCGCCATGGCGACGACCTCGGCGAGTGACCGGTTGACAGTCTCCTTGATCGTGTCCGTAGCAAGCTCTGCGCGCGCCGCAGCGAGCAACACCGGGTCGAGGTCGACCATCGTCTTTCCCACCCGGCCGAGTATAGCTGGGCGACTGTTCTCGAGACACATCTGGTATGGGTACGAGTAAACCCGTCGGCACCGCCCCACCGTTCTCCTCGTCCGCCGCATCCGCTCCCGCCTGCGGGCATGATCGCCGCGAGATGTACGTGAGCGCCCGGCCAAGGGCGGTGACGTACATCTCGCGGCGATCTTCCGCACGAGTGCAGTGACAACCAGCGCCAATTCCCCGCGAAAGGGATCGCTCTCCGCGCTCAGCGGCGGAGGCGAACGGTCAGCCGCTCGCGGTCTTCCTCGAACTCGGGTTCGGTACCGTTGTGGGCACGCATCCCGGCGATGATCGTCCGCGGCACGCCCATACCCATGTGTTCCATGAGGCTTATTCAGCGATCTTGATCGGAGGCGCATCCCCGCAGCTCAACCGTGGTCTTACAAGATCCACATGACCCTCCTGAATAACCCTCCATGTAGTTATAGTCACGCATGACATCTTTGAGTAGCTGGTTTCGTGCTGCGCGAGCGCCATCTCGTATGGACTCGACCGTGATGCCGTTCGGCAGTCGGCCCGGCGAGATCACTTCCAGCCGGTCGGCATAGACCGACAGCTCGATATCGCTGGAAGTCAACAGGTAGTCGCGGTGCACGACAGCGTTGACGATCACCTCCCGGATCACCTCCTCCGGATATGCCGGCGAGTCGACCCGGCGGGCCCCGTCGACGATGATCGATCTGCCACCCGCGGTGCGGGCGACGAACGCCCATGCCTGCTCAACGAGGCCCGCCTCCACCAGGCCTCCGGTCCCCTGCAGAGCGGTCATCGGACCACGGAGCTGTGTCCGCTCCACTGCCGTGTAATCCTTCTCACTACCGGGGTAGGCTGCTGCGCTGATTCCCGCGTGCGGCAGGAACCGGGTCGCCTCCACACTGAACAATGCCATCCCGGCGACCGTGGCCGGTCCGTCGGAGGTGACGAACTCGGTGTTGACGAGCAGCCGTTCGCGCTGCTCTAGATCCACTGGTAAGATCTGCCCACGAATCCGGTTGAAATAGTCCACGAGCCGGCGTCCGTCGAGGTTCGCCGAGCTCGTCCCGCTGACCGGCTGCAGCTCCGTTCGGAGTGAACCGCGCTGCCGGACCAGCCGGGCCAGCTCCGCCTCGTTCACCTCGCGGTTCGTGCTACCCACCTGCACGAAGTAGGTCCGGTGATTGTTGTGCCACAGCGCGTGCAGCGCGTATCCGCGCGAAACCTCGACGATCGCGACATCGCGCCCCGGCATGACATCACGAACGATCTCGATGTACGGAATGACCCCAGGACGCACCTTGTCCCGGCAGGCCTGCATGACCCACTCCTCAAGGTTCGGCCGCGTGCTACCGACGACCGTGCCGTCAGTCTCGACACCGAGCAGGATCCGACCACCGGACAGGTTCGTCAGGGCGACGATCTCGCATGCAAGACTGCGAGCCTCCAGCGTGTCACACTTGAACTCGACTCCGGAATTCTCGCCGTTGCGCAGGAGCTCAAAAAGCTCAGTCCGGGTCGTCATCAGAAGTCGGTGAACATGCCTGAGGTCGTCCTCAGCGCGTCCTGGATCGGCTTCGGCCAGGCCACCGCGGTCACCTCCGTCGAGCAGGATAGTGCCCTCGCCCGGGGCGCTCTGTCGGGTCGCTCGTGCCCCGCCTGGCACGCCCCTACACCAAGATCAGAGCTGTCGAAACGTGCCATCCGCGTCCCCGCCGTCGGTGGTACCAGCTCATCGACCCGCTTCGGTAACGCCGGGAACATCATCTTCGACCTAGCTCCTTACGTGCATCATTGTGTCGGCCGACGCCCGGGGGAGTTGGATGACTCACAAGCGGTCGCAGGTCCAGGAGCCCGACCGGTGACGCCCGCCACGGAACCGCTGCTCACCGTGCAACCTCGACCGGCGCCGTACTTTCTACGTCGCCGATTTCTCCGCGTGTTCACCCCCGTCGGCGCGCTCGCCGTCGCCGGGCTCGTCACGTTGCTGGTGTCCGGCAACCTGCTGTTGCCGTTCGAGCGACTGGTGACGTTGGAAGGTGCGATGGGGTCCAAGTCGGACTTCTTCGACGACAAGCGCGTCAGCGACCTTCTGCTGCAACACCATCTGCAGGTGCACGTCACACGTATCGGCTCGCGTGACATGACCACTGTCAACCTCGAACCCTACGACGTCGTGTTCCCGTCGGGAAAGCCCGCTGTGGAGCAGATCGTCAAACAACGGCGAGCTGCCAGAGAACACCATAACAGGTACTCGCCGTTCGTGAGCCCAATCGTGCTGGCTACCTATCGAGAGTTCGCCGAGACACTGAGGCAGAATGGCGTGGCCACACCACAGCCTAAGCAGAACGCAGACCCGCTGTACTACGATCTCGATCTCACTAAGTTTCTTGACCTGTTCCACCAGCAGAAAACATGGAACCAGCTTGGTATCCATTCTTTCGGGATCCACAACAGCAACCTGGCGCTCGCTCAGACCTCGTACGTGTGCGGCAGCAACAGCGGTGCCAGCTACCTCGGAATGGTCGCCTTCGGAGGCGTAACTGAATAACTAATTGATATAATTGGGGTTGTGATATGCTTCGGCGGTGGCTAGGGATCGTTCTGATGAACGTGTGGCGATGGCAGCTCGGCTGGATGGGTTGTTGCCTCGTCTGAGTGAGCGGGATCGTCGTTTGGCGTTGGGTGCGGAGGCGAAATCGTGGGGTCATGGAGGTATTGAGGAGG
>JBBSQN010000174.1:0-10735 GCA_038257875.1 Mycobacteriales bacterium | reverse complement strand
GCATCACCAACCTGGTACCGCCGACCACAGCCCAGCGCAAGACCATGCCGAAGGCGCTACAGAAGATCATCGCCGAGTGGCGTAACCGGATCGAGACCACCTTCGGTGAGCTCACCGACACCATGGAACCAGCCCGCCACGACGCCCACACCTTCCACGGCCTGCTCGCCCGCACCGCCGGGCTGGCACGTTGTTCGAGTTTGGGAGTGCACTGTTCGGCACGACCCCGAGGCTGCAGCTCGCGAGGTGCTGGCCGGCAGGACTCCACCCCCGTTTGATCCCAAGGCTGACAAACCGTACTGATGCGTTGTCGGCTGAGTGACTAGCATCCGGCAGGTCACGGGCTGACCGCTGAGCCGGGCCGAACGGACTATAGGCTCGGTGTCAATGACCGGCGTGCATGGTGTGGTCGGTCGCCATCGGGTCACTCTGCAGCGGCTCGTTGGCGAAGAACAGCCAGATGTTCGTCGGGATGTCGCGGCCCGAGCCGCCGCTGGCCTGGCTTGCGCGCAGGGCGTCGAGCGAGGTGAGGCACTTGTCCCGACGGCGTCGGAGGTCGGCATGATCACCAACAACGTGCGGGAGCTATCCACCGGGTTGCCCGCCGGGACGGTCATCGACTCGGCGCCGCCGCGGGTCTGTCCTGCGATGCACTTGGGGAGCAGCGTCTCTTCTGGGTCGACGGCGGCGGGGATGCCGCCGCCCTGGCGGCCCAGCCCGTCCAGGTCGTCGAAGGCTTCGACCATGCAGTGGAAGTTCTGCGCGTAGGTGAAGACCTGGTTCTGCCCGTCGACGTAGCCCTCGGTCTGGTTGACCGTGAGCGGTCGGACGTTGTTGTTGCCGGTGGCCTCGGCGAGGCCGACGCTGGCGGTGGCATTGGCCACGGCGAGCGCACCGATCAGGGCAGCCAGCAGTCTCTTGCGGGTGGGCGCGGAGTTCCCCACGACGGTGCCGGGGCGGACCACCCTCCAACGGGTGAGTGGGCAGTTCATAACGCGCCCCTACCACCCGACCGTGCTCGGCGCGACTAGCGTCACTGCCGTGCACGCGATGATCGCAGGAGGGTGGCGATGAGAGAGTTCGACGTCGTCGTGATCGGTGGCGGCGCTGTCGGGGAGAACGCCGCCGGTTACGCGGTCCGGGCGGGCCTCTCGGCTGTGCTCGTCGAGGCCGAGCTGGTCGGCGGTGAGTGCTCGTACTGGGCGTGCATGCCGTCGAAGGCGCTGCTGCGCACCGGGCACGCCGTCGCCGCCGCCCGGCGGCTCCCCGGCGTCACTGCGGAGTTCGACCCGGCCGCCGTGCTCACCCGCCGTGACTACATCACCAGCCACTGGGACGACGCGAGCCAGATCGAGTGGGCGCGAGGTGCAGGTATCACCGTGCTGCGCGGCCGGGCCCGGCTCACCGGCGAGCGCACGGTGGCCGTCGAGGGCCCGGCGGGACCGGCGGACCTCACTGCCCGCCATGCCGTGGTCCTGTGCACCGGCAGCGTCCCGGTGCGCCCGCCCGTGGCCGGCCTTGACGAGGTTCGCACCTGGACCTCGCGCGACGCGACGGCGGCGAAACAGGTGCCGGCTCGGCTCGGCGTGCTCGGCGGCGGGGTCGTCGGGTGCGAGCTGGCGCAGGCCTACCGTCGCCTGGGTTCGGAGGTCGTGCTCGTGCAGCGGGGACCGCGGCTGCTGGCGTCGATGGAGGAGCTCGCGGGCGAGCGGGTGGCCGCGGCGCTGCGCGAGGAGGGCGTCGACCTCCGGCTGGACGCGAGCCTTGACGCCGTCGCCACTGCCGGAGCCGCCACCGGTACGGCGATCGCGCTGACCATCGGCGAGGACACCGTCGTCGTGGACGAGCTGCTGCTCGCGACCGGTCGCCGCCCCGTCACCCACGGCCTCGGCCTGGAGACCGTCGGTCTCGACCCGGACGCACCGCTGCACGTCGACGACTCGGGGCTCGTTGGGGGTGTGCCCGGGCGGTGGCTCTACGCCGCGGGCGATGTCACCGGCCGGGCGCCGCTTACGCACCAGGGTAAGTACGCCGCGCTGATCGTCGGGGCGGTGATTGCGGCACGGGCGAGCGGCGAGGAGGCCGACACCGGGCCGTGGGGCGAGCACGCCGCCACCGCCGACCACGGCGCCGTCCCACAGGTGGTGTTCACCGACCCCGAGGTCGCGTCCGTCGGGCGGACGGCGGCGCAGGCCCGCGCGGCGGGCCTCGACGTGCGCGCGGTGGACCTCGACATCGCCGTCGGTGGGTCCGCCCTGCATGCCGACGGCTACTCGGGCGCGGCCCGCATGGTGGTCGACGAGCAGCGCGGGGTGCTGGTGGGTGTGACCTTCGTGGGACAGGATGTCGCGGAGATGCTGCACGCGGCGACGATCGCGATCGTCGGCGAGGTGTCGTTGAGCCGGCTGTGGCACGCCGTGCCCGCCTATCCGACGATCAGCGAGGTGTGGTTGCGGCTACTGGAGGCCTACCGCTCGGGCGCGTAGCCGGCGACCGCGGCCCGGCCCGACCGACCGGCGCTGGCCGGCGTGGTCGGGCGCGGGTCCACGGGTCGGCTATGTCATCCCCGGCCCAACCGCAGTGCGGCGACGATGCCGCCGCCGACGAGGACGATGGCGCCGACGATCCACAGCCACACCGGCACGCCGCCACCCCCGTTCGGGTCGAGCTCGGGTGCGGCCACGGAAGCGGGCGGTGCGGTGTCGGTGGTCGGCGGGGGTGCGGCCGCTGCTCCCGGACCGGATGTGGTCAGGGTGAACCCGACGCTCCCGGTGACCGGGTGCCCGTCCTCGGAGACCACCCGGTAGCCGATCTCGTAACGGCCCGCGGGGCCCAGCGGTGCCACGGCGATGCTCACCACGGCGCCGTCGGCGGTGACCTCGCCGCTCTGGTACGCCCCGCCGTCCGGGCCGATGACGGTGAGCGTGGTGAAACCGGGCTGCATGTTCTCGTTGAACGTCAACGACACGCGCTCCGGCGCCGTGCTGAGGCTCGCGCCGTCGGCGGGGTCGCTGCTGAGCAGGCGGGCGTGTGCGAACGCCGGTGCGGTGCCGGCGAGCAGTGCGAGCCCGCAGAGCACGGTGAGGGCGACGGCCCGCAGGGTGCGGGTGGTCATCACCCTGTTCCTGACGTGCGACGGGCGCGGAGCACGGCGCCCGCGCCGACACCCAGGCCGAGGGCACCGACGAGCAGACCCCCGCCGCCGAGCCAGCGGGCCGTCGTGTCGGTCGCCGCAGCAGCCTGGATCGTCTCGTCCGCAGCCGTCTCGTCCGCAGCCGGCGCTGTCAGGGTGACGGTCGGGGCGGGCCGCTCGGGTTCGGACCCGTCGGCGGTGGGCGGTTGGTCCCACGCGACGACCTCGCCGTCGTCGTAGGTCTGCACCGCAGGCAGCACCAGCTGGTCGGTGTCGGTCGGCAGCGGGCCCAGCGAGAGCGGGAACTCGGCGAACTCGCCCGGCCCGATCCGGGTTCCGGGGTCGGCGGTCCAGATGACGGTGCGGACCGCCTCGGTGATGGTGCGCCCGTTGCGCTCGATCGGCGGGTTCAGCGGTGCTGTCGTCGTGGTGGCCGTCCAGCCGGGACGGGGGCTGGTGCGCACCGAGGTGATTGGGTGCTCGGCCGGCAGCGTCACCTCGAGCGCGATGGTGCCGGCCGTGTCGGACTCGGTGGGCACACGCATGTTGACGACGGTGTAGCCGCCCTGCTCGGCCGTTCCGGGTTGGGCGGTGACGTGGGCGAGCGCCGGGGCCGCGCTGGCGAGCGCGACGGTCGCGGCGGCCGCGAGGACGACGCCGGCGCGCAGCGCAGACCGGCGAAAGGTTGTGGTCATGAGTGTCTCCGGTGGGGACGGGAAAGGTGCAGGGGTTGGTCAGCACCCCACCGGAGGGCCGCGCCGGAGATGGGCGACGGCGAGGGCGCGCGCGAGGCGCCCGGTGACGGCGGGACCGGGCCCCGCGCGGGTCGGCAGCGGTCGGTCGGCGGGTGGCGCGGCGAGCCGGCGCGGCAGCACCCGGCGCAGCGCGGCGACGAGCGCGACCACGGCCTGGTCGGCGTGCCGCAGCGCCCCGATCGTGACGAGCGTGACCGCGGCGTGCACGGCGAGCATCCCCGCGCCCGCCGGCACCATCGGTTCCGCGCCGTGCTGCGCGGGATGGGGCATCGCCAGCAGGTGGTGCAGGGCGACCTGGCCGACCGCGAGGGTCACGATCGTGCTCGCGGCCCCGCGACACCGCTCGGCGACCGTGACGAACCCGCCCGCGAGCAGCGGGAACAGCACCGCGAGGACGGTGAGATCGGGCACCGTGCCGCCGCCCGCGACGTGCCCGACAGCGGTGAGCAGCGTGCTGAGCGCGGCCAGCGCACCGCCGCGCAGCACGCCCCGGCTGCTGCCCGGATCGCCACTCACGGGCACCGACGGTAGCCGCAGCCGAGCTACGTCGCGATGCCCAGGTGCGTGAGCAGGTCGGTCTCGATGCGGTCGAGCTCGCCGCCGATGGCCCGGTGCGCCGTGCGACGGCGACTCGCCGGCATCTGTTCGGCCGCGCGCACCGCGACGGACAGGTCGGTCAGCCGCGGTCGGGTGTCGGCGGCGAACCTGCGGGCGGCATCGGTGGCGGGTGCCGCCGAGCCGGAGTCGAGCTCGGTCAGCACCTCGGCCACCCGGGACAGCCGCGCGTGCAGCGCGCCACCGGGGCGGGTGTAGTCGGGCAGCCGGCTCGGATCGACCCCGAGCCGTGCGGCCCGGTGCTCGTCCCAGCGGGCGCGGACCACTCCGGCGGCCGCGAGCGCATAGGGCACCAGCAGTGGCACGACGAGCTTTCCTATCCCGATCACACGCTTGGCTCGTGCCGCCGTGAGCGGCTGGCGCGCATCCTCGGCACCCGCCTCCGCCGGCGATGTGCGAGAGCCAGACCGTCGCCGCAGTCCCATCCGTCCGCCTTCCTCACGCCCGTCCCGGTGTCGGTCTCGACGCGATGCTCCGCGTGCTTCGGACCGGGTGTGGCCGCAGCTTAGTGGTCGCCACCGGAAGTCCGTCGGGGGTTGGCGTGACGCCGTGGTGTGCGCAGTGGCTCAGAGGTCGGTGTGTGCCAGGTGCAGATCGCAGGCGCAGTCGAGTGCGTCTTGGGGACTGCCGGCGAAGGCGCCGGAGGGCAGGACCGCGTCGCGGTAGCCGTCGTTGCCGGCCAGGTAGATCGCGAATCCCCAGCGTGTGGACGACCCGCCGTAGCGCAGGCGCATGAGCGGCACGATCTCGCCGTTGGCTAGTTCGCCGTCGACGTAGGCGAACGGGCCGCGGTAGCGGACCTTCACACCGGATAGCTGGGGCCAGGTGTCGCGGGCGTGGGCGCCCAGCCGCTGGGCCAAGGAGGTCTTGGTGGACTCGGGGATCGCGGGCACGAGAGTTATCGTGCCGCTTCGGCGTGTCCGATACCGCCGGGCCCCGCGGTCCGGGCATCCTCCACAGATCATTTGTTGTGATCGTCCTAGAGGAGTGCTCGTGCCGGCCCCGCGTGCCAGCCAGATCACCTTGACCGCGTCGGAGCGTCATCGCCTCAAGAAACTGGTGCGTACCCATACCGCCGCCCAGCAGGACGTGACCCGCGCCGGCATCGTACTGCTCGAGGCCCGCCCTCTGTCCAACAATCGGATCGCCGCCCGAATGGGGACCGGAGTGGACACCGTCCGCAAATGGCGGGGACGGTATGCCTCCGAGGGCCGCGATGGGCTGGCCGACCGGCCCCGGTCCGGTCGCCCGCCGACGTTCACGCCCGTGCAGGCGGCCGAGGTCAAGGCCCTGGCCTGCCGGCGGCCCGCCGAGCACGACGTGCCGTTGGCGGTGTGGAGCTGCCCGGAGCCGGCTCGCGAGGCCGTCACCGCCGGCATCGTCGGCACGGTCTCGGCGTCCACGGTGCGCCGCTGGCTGGCCGAGGATGCGATCAAGCCCTGGCAACACCGATCCTGGATCTTCATCCGTGATCCGAACTTTCGGGCCAAGGCCAGCCGAGTGTTGGATCTCTACGCGCGCATCTGGGAGGGAAATCCGCTGGGCCCGGACGAGTACGTGATCTCCTCCGACGAGAAGACCTCCATCCAGGCCCGCTGCCGATGCCACCCCACCCTCCCGCCGGGCAAGGCCCGCACGATGCGGGTCAACCATGAGTACGACCGCGGTGGCGCGCCGGCCTATCTGGCCGCCTACGACATCGGGCAGGCCCGGGTCTTCGGACAATGCGCACCCACCACCGGGATCACCCCGTTCATGGCGCTGGTCGAACACGTCATGACCCAAGAGCCCTATGCCTCAGCCAAGCGGGTCTTCTGGATCGTCGACAACGGCTCCTCCCACCGCGGCAAGGCCGCCATCAACCGGCTGGCCACACGCTTCCCCAACGCCGTCATGGTGCACACCCCGGTGCACGCCTCCTGGCTCAACCAGGTCGAGATCTACTTCTCCATCCTCCAGCGCAAGGTCGTCTCCCCCGACGACTTCACCGACCTCCACCAGATCGAACAGCGCCTCGCCGACTTCGAACTGCGCTACAACGCCACAGCCCGACCCTTCCAGTGGAAGTTCACCCCAGTCGACCTCGACAACCTCCTGGCCAGGATCGACCAACATCAACATCAGGCCACAGCCACCTCCCCTCAGGCCGCCTGATCAACCCCCGACGGACTTCCGGTGGCGACCACTTAGGGCGAGTGGCTTGCTGTCGCTGTTCCGGTCTGTTCGCCCATCCGTCCGGCGACAGATGCTGTTGTTGTCGGTGCCGGTCACTACTCTCGACGCCGTGACGGCGATCGAGAACCGGCATCCCCACGTGGGCCCCACCCGCGTGGTCGGGGTGTTTCTCGACGCCGCCGCCACCACGCGCTGCCGGCGCCGCGTCCATCTCGACCACGACGTCGCCGCGGCCTCCGCGCCGCGCGCGCTGCCCGACCCGTTGCTGGAGCAGCGCCGGGCCGACGCCGCCGAGCACCGGGTGCGCGTCGGTGCGCGGCTCGCGGCCGCAGCCGGGCCGACCTGGCACGCCGTGCCCGCGTCCGGGTCTGTGCGCGAGCGGATCGCGGCCACCGCAGCGGCCGTCGCGGCGCGGGCCCCGCTGATCTGGGGTGCCGTGCTGCCCGACGCTGACGGCTCCGGACGGTGCGGTGGCGCTGAGCTGCTGGTCCGGCTGACCGGCGGCTACCTACCGGTGATCGTCGTCCGACATCGGGTCACCGATCCCGGCACGGGCGCGCTCACCTCTGCGCTCCTGGAGCCATGGCCGCGCCGCGCCTTTCCCGACCCGGAGCGGAAGGTGCGATCGCAAGCACGCGACCTGCTGCGGCTGGCCCACCTCAACCGCATGTTGCACGCCGCAGGCTGGGCTGCGGCTCCGGAACTGCAGCACGGCGATCACGGCGGTGTGATCGGCATGGACGCCGATGTCGTCATGTGGCACGACCTGCGCTCCGGACACTGGCCGGGGGGTCGCTCCACGCTGGCCGAGTACGACGCCCGCTTCGCCGACCGCCTCGCGGTCGCCACGGCTGCGGTCACCGGGGCGCCCGCGCTGGCCGAGCCGTCGCGCGTCACCGAGTGCCGGCGCTGCCCGTGGTGGCCCACCTGCGAGGCGGCGCTCGAACGCGTCGAGGACGTCAGCCTGGTCGTGCTGGGGGAGCCCGCCGTCGCGTTGCGCGACGTCGGCGTGCGTACCGTGGGGCAGCTCGCCGCGCTCGACCCGGCCGCCGAGCCGCCGATCTCGCTGCCCGGCCTGCCGCACCCCGCCCTGATCGCCCTCGCGCGAGCCTGGCAGCGCGGGCTGTCAGTGGTGCGCCGCGTGCGCCGAGTGCCGGTGCGCCGCGCCGACGTCGAGGTGGACGTCGACATGGAGAGCTTCGGTGAGGCCGGGGCCTACCTGTGGGGTGCGCTGCTGCACCACCCCGGCGGCTCCCTTCCCGGCGACCAGCCCGACGGCTACCGCGCGTTCGCCACCTGGGTTCCGGTGCCCACGCAGGATGAGGCCCGCTCGTTCGCCGAGTTCTGGACGTGGCTGTCCGGCGTCCGGGCCCGCGCCGCCGCAACCGGCCGCACGTTCGCCGCGTACTGCTACAACGAGCAGGCCGAGAACCGCTGGCTACTCGCCTCCGCCCGCCGCTTTGCCGGGCTGCCCGGTGTCCCGCCCGTCGCCGAGGTCGAGGCGTTCATCGCCGATCCGTGCTGGGTCGACCTCTTCGCCGTGGTCGGCGAGTGGTTCCTGTGCGCTCACGGCAAGGGGCTCAAGCGCATCGCGCCCGCGGCCGGGTTCGCCTGGCGCGATCCGGAGGCGGGCGGGGAGAACTCCATGCGCTGGTACCGCGACGCGGTCGGGATGAACGGCGCACCTCCGGACGCAGCGCAGCGCAGCCGGCTGCTGGCCTACAACGCCGACGACGTTGAGGCCACCCGCGTCCTGCGGGAGTGGATGTCCTCCCCCGCGATCGACGAGGTGCCGTTGGCGGCCGACCTCTGAGCTACCGGGTCGAGCCCGTCGCCGTAGGAGCGCGGGAGATCGCTCCGATCTGATCATTTACCCCTGCACGGTAAACGCGCGTTCCACCGCGTCTTCGGCAGAATCTGCGTGTTCGACACCCGGAACTTCAGTACCATCAGCGTCTAGAATTCGCCAGCCTCCAACCGATATTACCGGAATGTTTCCGCGCCGCTTTGCCAAGGCAAGTTCACTCAGGGTTCCCCAAGAACCACCGATGACAATCACTGCGTCGGCACTCCAAACAATGATGGCGTTCCGCGCCTCACCCATGTTCGTGACAAGTGTCGCGGTGAGGTCAGGGGAAGCACCTTCACGAGTGTCGTTCGGCCGAATACCTATGACGATTCCCCCTCGTGATCGGGCCCCAGCGGCAACTGCCGCCATCACTCCGACTCCACCCCCGCAGATGATGACCGCACCCCGGTCTGCGAGAATTTCCCCGACACGGTAGGCGTTGACCTCGTCGGCTTCCGTTGAGTGCCGCGGACCGCACACCGAAACCTGGAACGGCAACAATTCAATCCTTTCCGTCGACGTCTAAGGCAACTCACGAGCCGCTGGATAGGCTTGGAACAGAGATATACGCTCTCTGACCTCTTCCGCCTGAGCGACGCCGACGAAGACCTGACCACCAAGCGCGTCATAGATGTCGCTGGCCCGACCGACTATGGGAACAGTTCGGTTCTCGGTCGGTAGTTCCAACGCTCCACTGATCTGCTCGATGGCCGCGTCCAGATCGTTCGTCGCGAGCAGGGCGGAGGTCAGATCGAGCCTCGCTGCCGCAACGAGTTCAACCGAGTTGTCACGAGCCGGCGAGGAACTCAGAAGTACAAGCGCCTCTTCCGCATCACGCACTGCCCCTCTGATATTGGTATCCCCGCCGAGAGACAGCCTGGCTTCACTTGAGTAGTAGGCCGCTTTGCCGGGTCCGAAATGGAAGACACCAGCTGCGGAACCAGGTTCACCTGCGAGCTGTGCCCTGATGTCGGCGGCCGAGACCAGCGCACGATTGGCTCCGCGTTCGTCTCGCATAGCTGCATACGCGCGCGCTTCCTGGCTGAGCAAACGCAGATTGTCATCAGGGTAGGCCGAGACCACACGACCACTCTGTGCGATCTGAACAGCATCGTCATAGTCACCACGCCAATACGCGATATGGGACTGAACCCAGCGGACATAGGCGCCGAATGGTCTGTCTTCCGCAAGGTCGGCACAGATCCACGCAGTCCGCGCGTGGCTATCCGCTGCGTAGAGATGCCCCAGGTCGCTGCTCGCGTGCGCCAGCAGCGCACTCACTCGACCGCCAACACGGTATAGATCACTCAGGAATTCGGGACGCGGATGTCGGTCGACAGCATCGAAGATCTCCCTGCGGAGTGCCGCAAGTGGTCGGAAGACGGCATACGGCGGTCGTCGCAGGTAGTCCACAGCGAGTTTTCGTACATCTGAATCGAACTGTTCGATTAACTCAGAGTTAATAGATACACCGGCCCGGCGGGCGAACCGGGCCGCGTCATCAGCGGCCATTGCGATTTCCTCCTGAAGTGATATGGGGACCACGTCGATCGCAGCAGGAGTACCCACGCCAGAAACGATCGTCGCAGTGCGGGGCACCTCAACCACCTGCACCGTGCCGCCACGGCCAGCATCCGGGCTCCCCAAGAGCGCCTTGAAGCTGTAGCCCCACAGTTCCTTCGCAACCCTTCGTGATGCTGGCCGAGCGTTGTCCACCTGGCCTGCCATCCAGCGGGCCAGTTGCCGCACTGACAGGGTGGCGCCGCGTTCGTGGAGCTCCCGCGCTCGACGCTGAAAATTCTCGCAGTGCTCCTCAACTGTTCTGTCGCTCTCCTGAATCAGTCGTTCGAGCAACGTGCGCGGATCTGATCTGTCAGACACGAGCACTTACCTCCGTCGATCTCGGCTGATTCTCATTTCACGAACGCTCGGTCGAGCGCAGCGATCGACGTACCTGCGCACGATCTTAGCGCTCCGAGGACGTAATGACGTCAAACGGCAGGTCAGCGTCAGACAGGCGACCGACGGACGACCGACGACGTTCATGGAGTTGGCATGCCTTCACCAGCCTTGATCGTTCACCGGGCGGGTAGGTGGGGTTCCCGACTCGGCCGTGGTGATCTTCACCTCCGTTTCTGATCTTCTTTTTCGGTGCGGGTCGTGCTCGGGGGCCCGACGGTCGCGTCGGGTGGGCGCCGGTTCCACGGG
>JBBSQN010000173.1:0-10996 GCA_038257875.1 Mycobacteriales bacterium | reverse complement strand
GCGGGCACGCCTGGTCGTGGGGGGGGGGGGGGGGGCGGGCGGGGCGGGGGGGGCGCCGGGCGCGGGGGGGGGGGGGGCCCGCGCCCGCCGGGGGGGGGGGGGGGGGGGGGGCGGGGCGGGGCGGGGGGGGGGGGGGGGCCCCCCCCCGGGGGGCGCGCGCGCCCACCCCCGGGCGGGGCCGCCCCGCCCCCCCCACGACCAGGCGTGCCCGCGCTCTACGACGCCGAGGTCCGGCACGTCCGCACGCAGGCCATGGACCGCTCGTTCAGCCACGGCATCTACCTGTGGCTGGTCGACCTCGACGCCCTGCCGCAGCTACCCCGCTGGCTGCGCCCGTTCGCTCGCTTCGAGGCGCGCGACCACCTCGGCGACCCGCAGCGCACGATCCGGCAGAACCTCGACGCCTGGCTCGCCACCCAGGGCGTGGACCTGCGCGGCGGCCAGGTGCTGATGCTCGCGAACGCACGACTGCTCGGCTACGTCTTCAACCCGATCAGCGTCTACTGGTGCCACCGCCCCGACGGCGAGCTCGAGTGTGTGGTGGCCGAGGTGCACAACACCTACGGCGAACGGCACTGCTACCTGCTGCGCCCCGACGAGGCCGGGCGCGCGGTGACGGCGAAGGACTTCTACGTATCGCCGTTCCTGTCCGTCGACGGGCAGTACACGATGCTGCTCCGCGAACCCGGGGACCGGCTGGCCATCTCGGTGACGCTGCGCCAGCAGGGTGCCACCGCGCTCACCGCCACGGTGGTCGGCACCCGCCGCCCCGCCACGCCGCGCGCGCTGATCCGGATGCTGCTGCGTCGCCCGCTCATCACCCACCGGACCTCGGCCCTGATCCGCTGCCACGGCATCGCGCTGTGGCTGCGCCGGCTGCCCGTGGTCCCCCGGCCGAAGCACGCACCGCAGAAGGGCGTCCAGTGACCATCGAACCCATCAGCCCACCACCGGTTGACACCGCACCCGCACCGACGGCCGTCAAGCGGTCCAACAACCATCTCGTGCCCCGGCCCAACGAGGGTGTCTGGCCGGGGCTGGCGACCCCGACGCACTCGCCGTTGCGGGCGCGGATCGCCCAGTCGTTGTTCCGGCGCGCGGTGCGGTCGCTGCCGGTGCGTGTGGTGTTCCCCGGTGGGGAACGCATCGGCGCCGGCGGGGACGACTCGCCGGTGATGCGGATCGTCCGGCCGGCGGCCTTCTTCCACCGGCTGGGCGCCAGCTCCAAGATCGGGTTCGGCGAGTCCTACATGGCGGGCGACTGGACCTCGACGCAGCTCGCCGACCTGCTCACCCCGTTCGCCGCCCGGCTCTCCCTGCTGATCCCGCCGGTGCTGCAACGACTGGGGCGCCGCTACGCCGAGGCGCGGCAGCCGCGCGAGGAGCTCAACACGGTCGAGGGGTCGCGGGAGAACATCCACCGCCACTACGACCTGTCCAACGACCTGTTCACGCTCTTCCTCGACGAGACGATGTCCTACTCCTCAGGGTGGTTCGACGAGGACAACGACGACCTGGCCGACGCCCAGAACCGCAAGATCGACGGCATCCTCGACATGGCCGACGTCGGCCCTGGCAAGCACATCCTGGAGATCGGCACCGGCTGGGGCGGGCTGGCCACCCGAGCCGCGCAGCGCGGCGCCCGCGTCACCACGCTGACGATCTCCGCCGAGCAGGCCAAGCTGGCCGAGGAGCGGCTCACGGCGGCGGGGGTCGCCGATCGCGTGCAGGTGCTGCTGCGCGACTACCGCGAGGCGCAGGGCAGCTACGACGCCGTGGTCAGCGTGGAGATGGTCGAGGCCGTCGGGGTCAAGTACTGGCCCACGTACTTCGCGTCGCTGGACCGGCTGCTGGCACCCGGCGGCAAGGTCGGCCTGCAGGCGATCACGATGCCGCACGACCGGATGGTGGTCTCGCAGAACGACTACACCTGGATCTCGAAGTACATCTTCCCCGGCGGGGTGATCCCCTCGGTCGAGGCGATCGAGAAGAACCTCGCCGAGCACACCGGGTTGCGCATCGCCGAGCGGCGCAGCCTCGGCCCGGACTACGCCCGCACCCTGGCCCACTGGCGGAAGAAGTTCCTGTCCCGCTGGGAGGCCGTGGCCGCCCTGGGCTTCGACGAGACCTTCCGCCGGATGTGGGAGTTCTACCTGGCCTACTGCGAGGCCGGCTTCCGCGTCAACTACCTCGACGTCCACCAAATGCGCCTCCGGCGCCCGTGAGCGGATAACGCTGTTCCAGCGACTATTTCCGCGCACGACTGAGCCACCCCACAGGAGAGCCCGTGCCCAGCCCCGTCGCCCCTCGACTCGCCGCGCTCGTCGAACGCCTCCTCCGCACGCCGCTGCCCATCCGGATCCGGGCCTGGGACGGGAGCGAGGCCGGGCCGATCGACTCCCCCGTCGCGATCATCCGACACCGGCGGGCGCTGCGACGGCTGCTGTGGAACCCCGGCGAGCTGGGCCTGGCCCGGGCGTTCGTCGCCGGTGAGCTGGACGTCGAGGGCGACATCGCCGACGGGCTGTCCCGGTTCTGGAAACTCGCCAAAGCACAAGACCTGAGCGCGCTCAGGCTCACCACCGCCGACAAGCTCGACGCGGCCAAGCTCACGCTGCGGCTGGGCATCCTCGGACCCCGCCCGGCGGCCCCGGCCTCCGAGGCGCGGCTGTCCGGCGGCCTGCACACCCGCCGCCGCGACCGCGCCGCGATCGCGCACCACTACGACCTGTCCAACGACTTCTACGAGTTCCTGCTCGATCCGCAGCTGGCCTACTCCTGCGGCTACTGGACGCGGGAGGCCGACGCGACCTACGGCATCGCAGACGCCCAGCGCGACAAGCTCGACCTGATCTGCCGCAAGCTGGGCCTGGCACCAGGTATGCGCCTGCTCGACGTGGGCTGCGGATGGGCCTCGCTGCTCGTGCACGCCGCGCAGCACTACGGCGTCACCGCCGTCGGGGTGACGCTCTCGGCGCAGCAGCGGGCGTTCGGCATGGCGCGGGTCAAGGCGCTGGGGCTCACGGACAAGGTCGAGATCAGGCTGCAGGACTACCGAGAAATCCCGGATCAACCCTTCGACGCGATCGCCTCGATCGAGATGGGCGAGCACGTCGGGCAGGGCAACTACCCCACTTACGCCGCGCAGCTAAATTCGCTGCTGCTCCCGCACGGCCGGCTGCTGCTGCAGCAGATGTCACGGGGAGCGGCGGGCAACAACACCGCCCCCGGCGGCGGCGCGTTCATGGAGAGCTACGTCGCACCGGACATGTACATGCGCCCGCTGGGTTCCACGCTGAACTTCCTGGAGGAGGCCGGGCTGGAGGTCGTGGACGTGCACTCGCTGCGCGAGCACTACGTCTGGACCGTCCGACCGTGGCTGGACACGCTGCAGGACCGCAAGGCCGAGGCGATCGCGCTGATCGGCGCGGAGCAGTACCGCGTGTGGCTGCTCTACCTCGCCGGCGCGGCGCTCGCGTTCGAGGAGAACCGGATGGGCGTGCACCAGATCCTCATGGTGCGCCCGGACGTCGACGGCCGCTCCGGCCTGCCCCGCGGCCGCACCGCGACGCTGGGCCGCGACCCCGAGATCGATCGCGGCGCCGAGGCGGCGAGCAACGGCGTGGCCGCACCCGGCTCGATACCGCGCGCGGCCCTCGCCGATCCGACACGATAAGCCCATGACCGACTTCCCCTGGGACGCAGCGCTGACCAACCTCTGGGTCAGCGCCGTCGTCGTCCTCGTGACGTTCCTCGCGGCACTGTTCGTCGCCGTCCGGGTCCGCGGCGGACGCCACGACGGGATCGACGTGGTGTGGGGCGCCGGGTTCGCGATCGTCGCCATCACCACGCTGATCCTGTCGGCCGGGGCAGGCGACGGCTGGCGACGCTGGCTGATCACCGCACTCACCTGCGTCTGGGGCCTGCGGTTGGCCTGGCACATCGAGCGCCGCAACCGAGGCAAGGACGAGGACCCCCGCTACGTCGCCATCGCCGCGCGTGCCCGCGGGAACCCGACGCTGCACCTGTTCCGCACGGTCTATCTGGCCCAAGCCGCGATCCTGTGGATCGTGTCGCTGCCCGTGCAGCTGGGCCAGTACGGCTTCGGCGACAGCCTCCTGGGCGGCACCGAGATCGCCGCCGTCCTCGGCGTGGCGGTGTGGGCCGTCGGGTTCACCTTCGAGAGCGTGGGCGACGCGCAGCTGGCGAGGTTCACCGCCGACCCGGCCAACTCCGGCCAGGTCATGGACCGCGGGCTGTGGCGCTACACCCGCCATCCCAACTACTTCGGCGACGCCGCCGTGTGGTGGGGGCTCACCCTGCTGGCATGGCACCACCTGCCCGGCCTGATCGGCATCGTCTCCGCCGCGCTCATGACGTTCCTGCTCGCGAAGGGCACCGGGGCTAAGCTGCTGGAGTCGACGATCGGGAACCGCCGCCCGGGCTATGCCGACTACGTGCAACGCACCAGCGGGTTCTTCCCGCTGCCACCGAGAAAAGGAGACCCCGCATGAACCCCGGCGACCAGGTCAGCGACTTCGAGCTGCCCGACGAGACGGGCACCCCCCGCAAGCTCAGCGACCTGCTGCGGCGCGGCCCCGTCGTGCTGTTCTTCTACCCGATCGCGTCCAGCGGCGGCTGCACCCAGGAGGCCTGCCACTTCCGCGACCTGGCCGCCGAGTTCGCCGCCGTCGGCGCCCAGCCGGTGGGCATCAGCAGCGACGACGTCACCAAGCAGAACACCTTCGCGACCTCCCACTCGCTGGGCTACCCGCTGCTGTCCGACGAGGGCAACGCGATCGCCAAGGAGCTCGGTGCGTGGCGCTGGTGGCTGCCGGGCGGCCTGCACACCCGCAGGGTCACGTTCGTGATCGGACCGGACCGGACGATCATCGACTCGGTCGCCGACGAGAAGCAGATGGAACTGCACGCCGACCAGGCGCTGGAGATCCTCAAGAGGCACCGGGCCGCTGCATGAGACAGCGCTCGGTCAGTGCCTGCACCGTCGTCGACGTCCCGCCCGAGGCGGTGTTCGACCTGCTCGCCGACCCACGCCGGCACGCCGCGTTCGACGGGTCCGGCACGGTCCGCGACACCTTCAGCGGGCCCCGACGGCTCGGGCCGGGCGCGCGGTTCGGGGTGCGGATGCACTGGGGCATCCCCTACCAGGTGCACAACACCGTGGTGGAGTTCGACGAGGGCCGCCGGATCGGCTGGCGGCACTTCGGTCGCCACATCTGGCGCTACGAGCTGGAGCCGGTGAACGGCGCCACACGGGTCACCGAGACCTTCGACTACGCGAACGCGATAGCGCCCCGCGTGCTGGAGCTCACGAAGGCCCCGGAGCGCAACCTGACCTCGATCCGGGCCACCCTGGACCGGCTGGTGGGGATCTTCGGCGCACCCGCTGCCTGAGGCTCAGTCCGGGGTGGTCGTGACCGGCAGCCCCGGCAGGCCGTCCAGGCTGGTCGCGTTCTTCTCCGCGTGGTACCGCGCGATCCGGGCGGCGTCGCGGCTCTGCCAGACCGCGTCCATCGTCTCGCGCTCCTCGACCAGGTCCATCCGCGGCACCGCATAGCCGCAGGAGTCCGACACCCGGGCGACGTCGACCACGATCACCGACCGCAGGTACGGCCTGCGGAGCTCCGCAGCCTGCCCGAACCCGGCGATCGCCTCGGCGAACCCGGGCTCGCGGGCGAACACCACGCGCCCGGTGCCGTGCAGGCGCACGATGTTCGGCCGGCCGTCGAAGGCGCACAGCATCACGCAGATGCGCCCGTTCTCCTGCAGGTGGGCGATGGTCTCCACACCGCTGCCGGTCATGTCGAGGTAGGCGAAGGTGTGCGCGTCCACGACGCGGAACGTGCCCATCGTGCCCTTGGGCGAGATGTTCACCAGGCCGTCCACCGACAGCGGGGCGGTGGCCACGAAGAACACCGGCTGGGCCTGGATCCAGGTCGCCAGCTCCGGGGAGATGCCGTCGTAGACCTGAGCCACGCCACCGACAGTACGGGCCGAGCGTCCCCCGGCAAAACACCCGAGGACGCCGATCAGGGCAGGGTGAGGATCTCCGAACCGTCGGCGGTGACGAGCACGGTGTGCTCGAACTGCGCGGTGCGGGCCCGATCCTTGGTGACGACCGTCCACGCGTCGGGCCAGACGTCGTAGTCGATCGCCCCGAGGGTGATCATCGGTTCGATCGTGAACGTCATCCCCGGCTCGAGAACGGTGTGCACGCTCGGGTCGTCGTAGTGCAGGACGACCAGCCCGCTGTGGAAGCTGCGGCCGATGCCGTGCCCGGTGAAGTCGCGCACCACGCCGTAGTCGAACCGGCGGGCGTAGGACTCGATGACGCGCCCGACGACGTTGAGCTCGCGACCCGGCTGCACTATCTTGATCGCGCGCGCCGTGGCCTCCCGGGTGCGCTCGACCAGCAGCCGGTCCTCCTCGGCCACGTCACCGGCGAGGAACGTGGCGTTCGTGTCCCCGTGGACACCCCCGATGAACGCGGTGATGTCGATGTTGACGATGTCCCCGTCCTGGATCACCGTGGAGTCCGGGATGCCGTGGCAGACCACCTCGTTGAGGCTCGTGCAGCACGACTTCGGGAAACCCTTGTAGCCCAGCGTGGACGGGTACGCGTCGTGGTCGATGAGGAACTCGTGCACCACGCGGTCCACCTCGTCGGTGGTGACCCCGGGCGCCACCGCGGCACCACCTGCCGCGAGAGCCTGCGCCGCGATCCGCCCCGCCACCCGCATCGCCTTGATGATCTCCGGGGTCTGCACCCACGGATCGGTACTGCGCGCGGGAGCCTTCTTGCCGACGTACTCCGGGCGCGGAATGTGCGCGGGCACCGGACGGATCGGAGTGACGGTGCCGGGCGTGAGCAGCGTGCGGATGGACATGTCCCCAGTGTAGGGCGGTGGGCGAGCACCGCAGCCGGTACTTGAGCACGCGAACAGCGCTCAGCGAACCCAATGCTCCGCGCGATGCGACACCGCCGTGGACAGTGATCGCCAGCCCAGCAGCAGCACTCCGAGCGCGACGACCGTGACCAGGGCAAAGCTCAGCGGTGGCCATCCGGAGAACGCCGTCCGCAACGCCAGCCCCAGCACCACCGTGCCGGCCAGCACGTACGCTCCGGCCCGCAGCCCGACCGGGTGCGCGCGCACCATCGGCGTGGCCCAGGTGGCCACCAGCGCGACCGCGAACGGCGCGACGGTGCCGAGCAGGCCCAGCAGGTCATCGGACTCGGCATGACTGACTCGACCGACAGCAGCGAAGACGATCACCGCCACCACGTCGGCTGAGAGCGCGAGCGCAGGTATCCGGTGAGACGACACGCGCACCAGAGTAGTCGCGCAAGCAGGCCTGGGCACAGGTTGTTCAGCCAGCGGTGAACAGGAGCCGTTCAGCGGCCCGCCGCCGAGCCGACCTGACCTGTTCAGAAGAGAATTGTGGCGAAGCTGCCGATCTGGGTGAACCCGATGCGCGCGTACGCCGAGCGGGCGACGTGGTTGAAGCCGTTGACGTACAGGCTCGACATCCGACCCATCGCGGCAAGCCGCTCGGCGACCGCGGCAGTACCGGCCGTGCCCAGGCCCTGGCCGCGCCGTGACGGGTGCACCCACACCCCTTGGATCTGCCCGACCTGCGAGGACAGCGCACCGATCTCGGCCTTGAACACCACCTCGTCGCCCTCGAACCGGGCGAACGCCCGACCGGCCGTGACGATCTCGGCCACCCGGGAGCGGTAGCCCGCTCCCCCGTCACCGATCCGGGGGTCGATCCCGACCTCCTCGGTGAACATCGCGACGGCCGCGGGCAGGTAGCGGTCCAGCTCGTCGGGACGCACCGGCCGCACCCACGGATCGGCGACGACGGTGGGGTGCCCGGCCAGCACCATCAGCGGCTGGTCGGCGCGCACCTCGCGGGCCGGCGCCCAGCACCCGACGAGGTCGTCCCACAGCGGCAGGACGAGCTCGGCGCGCCCGACGAGGGAGGAGCAGCTGCGGCCGTGCCGGCGGGCCCGGTCGGCGAAGCTGCGCAGGGCCCCGCGCTCGCCGCGCAGCGGCACCAGGTTGGCGCCGGAGAAGCAGAGCCCGTCGAGCCGGGACCCGACCGCCCACAGCTCGCCCCCGAGGCGCCACGGGTCCAGCCCGGCCACCTCGACGCGCGCGGCGACCATGCAGGCGGCCACCGGATCATTCTCCAGGACCGCGCGCACTCCCGCGCGGTCCCGGTTGTCGAGGGACCGCGCTCCGGCGACACGAAGCACCTCTTCACGATGCCAGACGCCCGCCGCTGCGCCCACGACGGGATGGCGAACGCTCGACCGTGCCAGGTACACCGGCGCCGCTCAGCCGACGCTCACCTGTGGCTCGCCCTCGTCCGGCATCGTCTCGGCGATCTTCATCGCCTCCTCGATCAGCGTCTCGACGATGGCGTGCTCGGGGACGGTCTTGATCACCTCGCCCTTGACGAAGATCTGGCCCTTGCCGTTGCCGGACGCGACCCCCAGGTCGGCCTCGCGGGCCTCCCCCGGCCCGTTGACGACACAGCCCATGACGGCCACCCGCAGCGGCACCTCCATGCCGGTGAGCCCGGCGGTGACCTCGTCGGCGAGCCGGTAGACGTCCACCTGCGCGCGCCCGCACGACGGACAGGAGACGATCTCCAGCTGGCGCGGGCGCAGGTTCAGCGACTCCAGGATCTGCGCGCCGACCTTCACCTCCTCGACGGGAGGGGCCGAGAGCGAGACCCGGATCGTGTCGCCGATGCCCGTGCCCAGCAGCGCACCGAACGCGACCGCCGACTTGACCGTGCCCTGGAACGTCGGACCGGCCTCGGTGACGCCGAGGTGCAGCGGGTAGTCGCAGGCCTGCGCGAGCAGCTCGTAGGCGCGCACCATGACAACCGGGTCGTGGTGCTTGACCGAGATCTTGATGTCGTGGAAGTCGTGCTCGGCGAACAGGCTCGCCTCCCACAGCGCCGACTCGACCAGCGCCTCGGGCGTGGCCTTGCCATGCTTTTCCAGCAGCCGCTTGTCCAGCGACCCGGCGTTGACCCCGATCCGGATCGGGGTGCCCCGGTCCTTCGCGGCGACCGCGATCTCGCGCACCTGGTCGTCGAACTTGCGGATGTTGCCCGGGTTGACGCGCACCGCGGCACAGCCGGCGTCGATCGCGGCGAACACGTACTTGGGCTGGAAGTGGATGTCGGCGATCACCGGGATCTGCGACTTGCGCGCGATCGCCGGCAACGCCTCGGCGTCGTCCTGGCTCGGGCACGCGACACGGACGATGTCGCAGCCCGCGGCGGTGAGCTCGGCGATCTGCTGCAGGGTGGCGTCGACGTCGGCGGTCAGCGTCGTGGTCATGGACTGCACCGAGATCGGATGCTCGGACCCGACCCCGACGGACCCGACCTGCAGCTGCCGGGTCTGCCGCCGCGGGGCCAGGGTAGGCGCGGGGGGAGCGGGCATGCCTAGAGAGACGTCCACAACATCGAGTATCTACCACGTGCGACCGCCGAGGCCGCACACGGTGTCGCAACCCACCTCACGTGTGACGCCCAGGGTGGAACGTAGCCTGGTTCGGTGGGATGGGGTTGTTGATGGAGATCGGCGACGACGCGCGGACGATCGGCCGACGGGTACGCCAGATCCGCGACGCCCGCGGCAAATCGTTGCGGGTGATCGCCGAGCTGGCCGGGATGAGCCACGCCCACCTGTGGCGAATCGAACACGGCGAACGCGCCCTGAACCTCTCCGAGATCGCCGCCCTGGCCAAAGCACTGGACATCGGCCCCTCGGACCTGGTCAGACTGCCGATCCCGGCCCCCGCCAACGGGCACACCGACGCCGCGGTCGACGCGGTGCGGATGGCGGTGATCGCGGCGAGCCGGAACCGACCCGGCGGCCAGGTGCAGCCGCTGGAGATCCTGCGGGCGCGGGTAGCGGCGACGGTGGATGCCTACAACCGTTGCGACCCCGGTGGTGAGGTCGGCGCCGCGCTGCCTGGGTTGGTGCGGGACCTGCACACCTCGATCGCGGCCGGTCGTGATGTCGCCGAGCTGTGCGATCTGGCGATACTGTTGCATTCCCATGCCACCGTGGGATGGCTGCGGCTCGTCGGGGCGTCGGTCGAGCTGCGGGAGCTGGCCGCCAGCCTGACCACCCGGACCGCCCAGGACCGCGACACCCCGGAGGCACGTGGCCTCGCCGTCTGGGGCGGCATGTACGTACTGGTCACCGCGGGAGCGGTCGATCTCGCACGGGCCGAGCTGGACGCGGTAAGCGTGCCCACGCGCACCCCGGAAGGCATGCAGCTGTCGGGGACCCTAGCGCTGTGCCGCTCGTTTCTGGCCGCAGCGGACTCCCGGCCCGACGACATGGCCGCACCCCTGGAGCACGCCGCTGAGATGGCCGGGCGAACCGGGGAGATCAACGCCTACGGAATGGGCTTCGGCCCACAGGAGGTCGGCCAGTACCAGGTGCGCGCAGTGCTGGAGACCGGCGACCACGAGCAAGCGGCCCGCATCGCCGAGAGCTTGCTACCGGAGACCCACCTGCTCCGGGCACGCCAGGCCGACTACTGGGTCACCTATGGACGGTCACTGTCCCGGCTGCGGGGGCGCTATGAAGATGCGGTAAAGGCGTTCCGGCGCGCTGAGCTGATCTCCCCGCATCACGTGCTGCGCGACCCGCTCACCCGAGAGGCGCTCGCTGAGCTGCTCACCCGCATCCGCCCCGACTCCCCGGCCGGGCGAGAGCTGCGGAGGATGGCCTACCGCGCCGGTCTGCCGGTGTAACTCAGCGGCACGTAGCCTGCTCCGGTGGGACGGGGTTGTTGATGGAGATCGGCGACGACGCGCGGACGATCGGCCGACGAGTACGCCAGATCCGCGACGCCCGCGGCAAGTCGCTACGGGTGATCGCCGAACTGGCCGGAATGAGCCACCCACACCTGTGGCGAATCGAACACGGCGAACG
>JBBSQN010000172.1:0-11027 GCA_038257875.1 Mycobacteriales bacterium | reverse complement strand
GGGACCGAAGGAACACAGGGAGAAGAGTGCTTCAATGGGGTCCGGTCACGGGGACCGGAATCAGCAGCGACTCGACCTGCAACCTGGTCACCTCGTCCATCGTGCTTCAATGGGGTCCGGTCACGGGGACCGGAATCAGGAGACAAGCAACGCAAGAGACGGCCCCACGCTCCGGGAGGGCTTCAATGGGGTCCGGTCACGGGGACCGGAATCAGCACCACGGCGATCAGCGGGCCACAGATGAGCAGGAGTACGCTTCAATGGGGTCCGGTCACGGGGACCGGAATCAGGGCTCGCGCAAAACTGGCCCTGTGACCAGGCACGATACCGGCCCGCGCGAGCGGTGGCACATCCGGGGGCGGACGACAGGTCCCACTGGGCGAGCCAACACGCTCAACAGGCCGGTTGACCTGCGTGCGAGCGGTCCCCAGCAGACGACGTCGAACCACACCGCTCGCGGCCCGACACGAGCCCTCACACGATCAGCGGCCCGCCGCCGCTCGGCAGCCGACGAGGTCGCCCCAGACACCGTACGGCGACCGCAGCAGAGACCGGTCCGAGATCGAGTTCCACGACACTGTCCTGCCGAACGTCCATCACCGTCACCACCGCCGACTCCAGCTCGGCGAGCTCGGCCACCGAGAGGTCACAGAGGAACACCGAGTACTGCAGCCGTTCACCGTGATCCTCCATCAGCGTGCAGATCCGACGCAGCCGGACCGGATCGGCGATGTCGTAAGCCATCAGGTACCGGCGTCGCGCCACGGAGTCACCTTGTCACCATCGGCTGGTACTCGCGAATCTCCCCGACCATGACAGCGGCGAGGAGGCGAGCCTGCACGTCGAGCACCCGGCGATAGCTGATCCGGTAACCGAAGACCGGATGCCTGATCTCGGTATCGAGGCGCCGCTCGTAAGCCCGCAGGACAGTGCGACGGCCACCCGGCGTCAACGCGACGGCACCGGCGCGCCTGATGAAGTCGTTCGGACCGATCTCCCCGTTGTTCAGCAGGCCGACGACCACCGAGTCCGCGATCAGCGGGCGGAACTCCTCGGCGAGATCGAGCGCGAGAGCCGGGCGCCCGTACCGGGATCGGTGATACACCCCCAGATACGGGTCGAGGCCCACACCGAGACACACGGCGACGAGATCCTTGCTGAGCATCGAGTAGCAGAACGAGAGCAGGGCGTTCACCGGATCCGACGGAGGTCGACGGTTGCGCCCGAGCTGGGAGAACTCCTGCGCGAACCCCGGATCCGCGATCATCGACGGCAGGGCGGCGAAGTACAGCCGCGCCGCGGTCCCCTCGATGCCGAGCAACGACGAGAACGTGGACGCGGTAGCCGCCGACGACGCCAGGCGTTGCAGCGCCTCGACGGTGCGCCCCACGTCACCGCGCGCGTTGCGGCGTAGCAGCGTCCGACAGTTCATGATCTTTCCCTCGATCATGCGCTGGGCGAGACCGGCGTCCTCCTGGGCGTGCACCACCGTCTGGCGACGACGCAGCTCCACGTACTTCGCCGGTTGCCCGACTGCGAAACCGCGCAACCATCCACCGGTCGTCATCCACAGCACCGGGATGTCGCGAGCGAACAGCTCGTGCAGCGCCTGCGTGCTGACCTGCACGCGACCGAACACGACCAGCTGGGCGACGTCGAGCAGGCGGACCGAGGCGAGCTTCTCCTTGTCGCGTGAGGTCACCTCCAGGCGGCCGCTGCGCAGACCGACGAACGAGCCCACCTCCGTCACGTACACCGGTCGCTGATCCGGGTCGCGCGGCACGAGCCGGCGCGGCGGACGGTCCTGCCGGGCCAGCAGCGCGTTCGTCTCGTCGGGCAGGCAGAGCCCGACCAGCGAGCAGCGCACGCACTTCGGGCTGTCGACCAGCGGCAGCGGCGCACGCGCCGCACCGGCGACACCCCGCGCCTCGACCACCACGCCCTCGGCCCAGCTCAGCCGATCGGCCGTCACCTCCAGCCGCACCCGCTGCCGGGTCGAGGCGTAGTAGAGCTCCGCGTGGTCGCAGCGGTACCCGTGCTCCCGCAACACGAGCGCCTGCAGGCAGACCTGCACCTCGTCCGACGGCCACGGCGACCCGTCGGCCTGCGGCGAGCCCTTCTTGTAGTCGACGGGGACCACGGCGTCGCCGTCGCCCTCGAGCAGGTCCAACCTGGCGATCACACCGAGACGCGACGACGACAGCGTCACCGACCGCGCACGCCGCACCTCGCCCTCCTCCGGCAACGGTGTCGCGCCGGACTCAGCGTGACACGACGTCATATGATCTTCCGGACCTGACCAGTTACGCACAACCAAGTAACGTTGCGCCGACCCGAAGCGACTTCCTACCTGATGCCCAGGAGGGGCTATATGAGTCGGAGTGACGTCCTCAGAGCCATTGCGGCCGTGACCTGCCTGTTCTGCGCTGCGTCCTGCACCCCGGATCCTGCTGCGGCGACGCCTAAACCGACGTCAACCACGCCGCCGGCGTCCTCGTCCACCTCTACCGCTGCTCCTACCGCGCCCGAACGCGTCTCCCCTCCAGACACCCGCGACCAACTCGGACGCTCTTCTTGGAGCACGCCAGAGTCAGGGGAAGACTACTCGTCGCCTCCGCCAATTGCACCAAAGAAAACAACTGACTCAGCGCCCATCGACACAGCGCCAGTCAAGACGTCAACAGCGCAAGCAGAGCCGCAGAAATCAGTTACGCCCACCACCATTGACGGCGGCATACCAGGTGTCCCGGGTGACTGTTTATGTACCAGGCCGCCGTCAGACGACACCACTACTGCATCTACAACGAGCTAGCACACGATGAAATAGCGGCAGAAAACAGAAACCAATGATCGGTGGGAACTGAGAGGTGAGTCGCGGTCGCGTCGCGGGGAGAACAGGCGCAGCAGCACAATCCCGCGCTGCTCCGCCTGTCTCTGATCCAGCTTCGACGCAAGCCTTCACCATCATAACTTCAGTCGTTGCACCGCTGTTTCTAATTATTGCCTTGCTAACCTACTTTGGGTGGATTAGAACCGGCGCGATCTACGGTTACTTTGGGATCGACCAGGCAGTTCTAAATCTTTCGATCCAGGATTATTTGATTCGGAGCGGCGGCGTTATCTTTAAGTCTGCTGCCATTGCGGGCCTGTTCGCTACCGCCGCATTCGCTGCCGACGCACTCGTCACGAGGGTCTCCAAGTCGCCAACAAAAGTTTATTTAAAAGCTACCCAGTGGGCGCTGTCAACGGTCGGGATAGTTCTCTTCATCGCTGGCTCGTGGTCCGCTGTCGAAATTCAAAAACCCTTCGAGATCGCCCCACTTTTCGGAGCCGGGTTCCTCGCAGCAAGCGCAGCACTAATAGCCATCTCGATCAAGCACTGGACCGCAGAGTCGACTAGCAAACTGGGACCAGCAATACTAGTACTTGTTACACTGCTGCTCGCTACTTTTTGGGCCACATCTATCTATGCGAGCGAAAGCGGCACTGCCGTCGCAGCCCAAATCGACAAGAATCCGAATTTACGCCCTTCGGTCACAGTCCTGAGCGACAAGCCTTTGGACTTCGGAATGGAAGGGGCGACCGAAACCTCCTATCGTCCTAAAGGGACAACTAACGCACGACGATATCGATATGATGGACTAAGACTTTTCTCTTATGCGAACGAGCGATGGATCCTTATCGACCGAAATTGCTCCCACGCACATTTGCATCTTCAGATACTGCAAGATTCAGATTCGTTCAGCGTTGTAGTTTCACCCAATTAGTACTGCTTGGGTAGGAGGTCCCCGGGATATGGAGAGGGTGTGGCATCCCCCTTTCGACCTCCACGAGGGGCTACCGCGCAACGTCTCGAGCTGCGATCGGTGACGTTCCCGCCGGTCTGGGGTGTCGGCTCACACCTCCCCGGCTTCCTCATCTGGCCGCCACCGCGACGTGGACGATTTCGGCCGAAGGAGCCCACACACGACCCGGCGGTGCACCTGCTGCCCGAGCCGGGTGTCGTCGTTGTCGACGAACCGGGCCTGGACCCACTCCAAGTAGAACAACCGGGGGCAGTAGACGTACTCGTTGACCATCCTCGCCGGGAGCAGGTCGTCATCGTCCACGGGTCAACCTCCCGGGCCCGGCTCGAACAGCCCGAGGCCGAAGTGGCTCAGGTACCCCAGCGCGATCGGGCCGTGTCTCGCCTCGTCGAAGGTCAGCTCCAGGAAGAACCCCGGTCGGCTGCCCCGCGACGACCGCCGGGACAGCTGCGACGGCCGTTGGCGCACGAACTCCCGCGGGTCCCGCGCCGGGACCACCTCCACCGACTCCGGCGCCGGCATCCCGCGGTACCGGAGCTCCCGGGCGATCTCACGCGCTGCGTACTTCTTCGGGGTGTCGGACTGCTTCCGGTAGCCCCGAGGGACGAACGGCGTGCGCGATCGCCAGACCCGGGCTGGTCCCACCAGCTCCGGTGCGACCTCCTCGGAGCCCCCGTAGCCGGCGACCCGGACGTCGAGCCGCCAGTCCTTCTCCCAGGAGGACCGCAGCTCGGTGACCGCGGCGAGCTTCACCAGCTCGGGCTCGGGCAGCCCCGCAGGAACCCAGACGATCAGCTCGGTCAGCCGACGATCCCGGAGAACCGGCAGGTAGTGCGCGTGCGCATGGCCTTCCATCGGGCGACCGTCCGTGGTGCGCCCGCCCAGCAGCGTGCGCGGACGATCCTCCGGATCGGCCTTGAGCTTGCTCAGCGCCGCCTGGCGCAGCAGATCGGTGTAGACCAGCGCCTCGGTCTCCGGAGGGAACGCCGCCTGCAGCACGCTGAACCGGACGGCGGTCGGCTCCCCCGGGCCGGCGCGCGGGGGCCGGCGCAGCGGCACCAGCTCGGCGTGGCGCTGGTACCCCACGAACCGGCTGCCCTCCGGGAACAGCAGGCCACCCCGACGCACATCGACCGCGCGCGCCATCAGGGTCTCGAGCCGCAGCGGCAGCTCCGGGGCCAGCACGGTGGTCGCCGTGGCGTGCGGCGCAACGTCCTCGGCCACGTCCACCGGCACCCAGGTCTCGTGATCCGACGGTCGCCACTGCGCCGCCACCCGCGCCTCGCAGAGGCTGTCCGCTCGCCCGAGGTACGGCATCGACGCCGCCAGCCGCTCGAACGCCGGCCGCAGCGCGTCGGGCAGCTCCCCCGGCCACTGCGCCGCCAGCTCGGCCTGCGGGCTGAGGACCGCGAACGCGTCGAGCGTCCGGTCGGTGCCGTCGCGGGAGTCGGGGTAGTAGTGCCGCGTGTGCGCGATCGTGTGGCGCGGGACGTGGAACGTCGGCGGTGCCGCGAGCTCGGCCAGCAACGCGTGCACCACCTCCTCCCCCAGCTCCGGCACCCGCGTCCGCCAGACCGCGTAGAGCGCGCGCAGCAGCCGCCACGGCGACGGCGGGATCTCCACCGCGCCCTCGTTGACGTGCCGCGCCCAGGGGTTGGCGTGATAGCGCCCGAACGGGAACCGGAGCAGCAGGATCGTCGCCATCAGGCCTTCTTGCCGGACCACTGGACCGTCAGCGGCTCCCCGTCGCCGAACACCTCGCGCCCCTGCGGGATCAGCTCCGCGAGCCGCTCGGTCAGCGCGGCGGCGGGCGGCAGGTCGCCCTCGATCGCGCCGGCGAGCTCCAGGTCGCACGCGGTGCGCAGCCGCATGCCACCGTCGAGCAGGGAACGGATCTCCCACAGGGCCAGCGTCTCCAGCAGCTCCGGCACCGGCTCCGGCAGGCCGTAGGAACCCAGCAGATCCGGGTGTCGACCACGAACGACACCCGGATCTGCCGGGCGGTCCACTCGGTGCGGTGGAACGGCACCGACCCGTAGCCCTCAGCGGTACCCCCGACGTCCTCGCCGAGCTGATGGCGGACCCGGTCCGACTTCCGACCGCCGCTGATCGCCCGCTCCACGTGGTGCGCCTCGATGACGGCCGACACGGCGCGCGGGAACCTCGGCTGGCCCCACCAGTCCTTGTGCGCGAAGAACACGCCGTGGACCAGGCAGAACGGGTCCAGGCCCGCGACGGTGGCGGCCATCCGCCGGCGGTCCAGCGGGGTGTCCTTGGCCAGCCCGAGCCGGCTGCGGATCTCCCCGAACATCGGGGCGCCGTTCACCGATGCGGTGTGCACGAACGGGGACGCGAGCCGGTGCGCCTCCAGCCGGCTGGAGGTCAGGAACTCGTCGGTGCCGGCGCGCAGCACCCGGACGTAGGGCAGGCCGCGCACCGCCTCGACCGGCTCGTCGCGCGCCGCGTCCCAGGCGGTCGCCTCCAGCCGGTTGGCCATCGACTGCACCGACTCCACGAGCAGCGAGGGCACCGCCGTCCCGTCCTCGAACCGGGTGAAGGTGGCGGCTCCGATATCCGGGAACCCGGTGGGCTGGAACATGCTGCCCAGTACCGGCTGCAGCGCGGCGTGGAACCGCCGGCGGGTGGTCATGAGGTCTCCTTCTTCTCGATGCGGACGTTGTCCAGTGCCGCCCGTCGCTGCCAGGCCAGGCTGGGGAGCAGCAGCGAGGCGGCGAGCAGGTGCGGGTCGAGTGTGGCCGCGACGGGGTCGACGACGAACCGGCTGCCGGCGATGCGCAGCCTGCGCGTGGCGTCGGCCAGCACGTCCGCGGCCCGACCGGCCGTGAGCAGGTTCGGCCAGTCCGATCCGGGCCGGACGTGGATCGGGTCGGCACCGGAGCTGCAGAACGGCAACAACACGTCCAGCGCCGGGACAGGCGGTGTCGCGGAGCCGCCGGGGAGCAGGGTGTGCTCCCCGGTGGGCCAGCGCACGCACAGCAGCCCGGCCAGCAGATCCGTCAGCCGATCGGCGTCGAACGCGCCGCGGGCGAACGCGGACCGGTCCGCCGTGCCGAGCACGAGCCCGTTGACGAAGGCGATCCGCGACCCGCGCACGCTCGGCTCCCGGTCGGTGACGCGCTCGGGCACGGCGCCCGGGAAGGCCCGGCGGCGGGCGGCCTCGGCCAGCGCGGCACCGAGCCCCATGAACAGCGGTGCGGGCGCCGCCCGCTCGGTCCACGTCCACGATCCCCGGGTCCAGCCGACCGGCTGGAGCGAGGGTCGCAGGGTGACCGGGGCGGGGTCGGCGAGGGTGGCGAACGCCAGCGCCAACCGCAGCTCGAGATCATCACCTCGCAGCGGTTGCGCCAGGTCGTCGAGCAGCTCCTCGCCGCGACGGAGCTCCAGGGGGTAGCTCGCCTCCCGGGCGTCACCGGAGCGGGCCACCGACTCGGTCAGCCGGCCGAGCGCGACGAACACCTCGACCAGGCCGCCGTCACCAGAGGCCAGGTCGAACAACCGTTGCTCGACCCGGCGCACCTCGACCGCGACGCCGCTCGGCAGGTGCTCCCCGTGCAGCCGCGCGAGCCACGGGTCCAGCTCGGCCAGCGGCCCCACGCCCCGCCGCTGCGTCACCTCGACCCGTCCGGCCGGCACGGCGAGCGGGCTCTGACCGTGCCGGTCGACGAACACGTGCCGGGTGAACGCCTCGACGCCCCGGTCCACCCCGAGCGAGGCGACGGCCCGGGCGAAGTCCAGGCCGGTGCGCGCCGGGCCGTCGCGCCACTGTGCCCGACCCTCGGTGAGCAGGTGCTGCACCTGGTCCAGCTGCGACGGCGCCGGCCACTCCGGCACCCAGATCTCGCCCAGCGCGGTCTCGTCAGCGGCCGCGGACGCGAAACCCGCGGTCGAGCCGCGGACCTGGAACGGCAGCGCCGGACGCTCGAACTGCGCGCCGAGCCGGCGCACCACCGCCCCGGCGAACAGCAGCGCGCCCTCGATGGTCAGCAGGAACGACCACGGGTTGACGAACCCCTTGTCGTCGGCCTTCTCCAACGGCGAGGACTGGATGCCGCCGGCCCGCCCCGGGTCGAACTGCCCGACCGCGTCACGCAGGTACGGGACCGACTCGTCACCGGTAAGGGCGGCCGCCAGCCACGGCGTGCTCCGCGGGTCGGTGAGCACCGACAGCGCCCGCTGCACGTAGGTGGACGACAGGTCCTGGCGTCCGAAGTTGCCGCCGGTGCCGAGCAGCCGGCTGAAGGTCGGGTCCTTGGCGGAGCCGAGCGCCACCGCCGCGTCCAGCCACGGCAGCGCCTGGTCGGGGAAGGTGTTGCGGCACAGCCGGAGGACCTCCGGCTTGCGGGCCTTGTCCCACAGGTCCTCGCCCGTGCCGCCCCACCCCCGGGCCCGGCCGCGCTTCACCACCTCGTCACCGGCGCGCACCGCCGCCGCCAGCGGGGCCAGCCGCGCGTCGGGCGCGTCCCGCACCTGCTGCAACGCCCGCTCCGCGGTGACGTTCTTGCCGTTGCCGGCGAACCCGGAGCCCGCGTTCCACGGCGACACGATCGCCTCGGGCTCGAACGCGCACGCCAGCTCGGCCACCAGCGCGTCCACCGACGCGAACCGGGAGGTCAGCACGAAACGCTGGTCGCGCCAGGAGCCGGCGGCCTGCGGGTCGAGCGTGCGGGTGACCGCGCGCAGCAGGCCCAGCCCGGTCAGGTAGCCGCCCAGCGGTGCGGTGCGGCAGCCGGCCAGCAGCAGCGCGGTCATCGATCACTCCGGTCGTAGCTCGCGCTGGCGATCCAGTCCGCGGCCCGGACCACCGCCTCGAGGAACGCCAACCGGAACACGCCGAGATCCGCGCGGTCGCGCAGGCGCAACGCCCGCGCGGTCAGGCCGTGGCGGCCCATCCTGGTCGCCTCCAGGGACAGCGCCGTCGGCGCCAGCACGGTTCCGTCGGGCAGGGTCGCGGCGAGTGTCCGGTCACCGTCGGCGACCCCGAGGACACGGCCGTCCCGCTCGTCGGGCCGGCCCCGGACCGACAACCGGACCTTCCCGTGGTGGGCCAGCACGAGGTGCACCACGAGGTCGGGCTCCGCCACGCCGTCCAGCAGCCCGGTGCTCGGGTCGAGCACCAGCAGCGCGCTCACCAGCTCGTGGCGGAAGTGGGGCGGGCGGTGGCGTAGCTGCCCGCGGCCGGGCGACTTGGCCCACGGCCCGTCGCCGTCCGGTTCCGGGTCGCCGGAGGCGCGGCGCAGCGAGGCGTCGAACGTCGGGTGCGCCTTGCCGAGGTCGTGGAGACGCCCGGCGAGCTGCGCGGCGCGGCGCTGGTCGGCGGTGACGCCCGGCGGGTCCAGCGCGTCGAGCAACGTCGTGGTCTCCCGCTCGACGTCGGCCAGGTGCCGGCTCAGCGCGACCCACGGCCCGGTGACGTGGGACAGCGGGTCGGTGGCGACCGCCTCGGCCGGCCGTCCCGGCTCCAGCGGCAGCGGATCGACCGGTGCGGTGCTGCGCGGCGCGAAGCCGCGGTCGGGCAGGTAGCCCCCGGCCGCGGCGTCGAGCACGAGCACCGCGCCCGGGCGGGCGTCACCGCGCTCCGCGGCCCGCCAGACGCCGTCGCGCTGGTCGTACACCCGGGCCTTCCGCCGCGCGAGCAGCTCGCGGAGCTCGGTGTTCAGCGGCGCCGGGCACAGCTCCTCCCGGCCGGGGAACGGGGCGTTCTCGTTCAGGGCGGCGAGATCACGCCAGGCGAGGGAGACGGTGCGGTCGTCGACGTCGCGGATCCACTGGGTGACGTCGATGTCGTTGCCGTCGAGATCGGGGGCGGTGTCGAACAGGTCCACGAGGTCGCGGCGGCGCAGCACCGGGTGCAGCGGCGGGTCGAGGTCGGCGGCGGCGTCGTGCAGCCGGGTGCTCGTGACCGCCTCGCCCTCCAGCGCGTCGAGGACGCCCGCGCTGTGCTCCAGCCGCTCGACGTCATAGGGCAGGTGCTGGTCACGGCCGGGCGGGGGCGGGGTCCACAGCAGCCGCGCGTGCTGGGCCTTGCCGTCCCGGTTGCACCGGCCCGCGCGCTGCACGATCGACGACCACGGCGCCAGCTCGGTCACCAGCAGCTCCGAGGTGACGTCGACGCCGGCCTCGAGCACCTGCGTGCTCACCACGATCACGCCGCCGGCCGGTGGGTCCGCGATTGCCGCCTCGGTGTGCGCGCGGCGGTCGGCGGGTCGGTAGCGCGAGTGCAGCAACACCAGCGTCGCGGCCGGGTCGCGCTTGGCGAGCGCGTCGTACACCTCGACGGCCCGGTCCACGGTGTTGACCACGACGAGGGTCCGGGTGCCGGCGGTGTGCTCGTCGAGGACGCGACCGGCGAGGTCGCGCGGGTAGCGCTTGGCGTCGACGTCGATCCGGTGCACGGTGCGGGTGGCCTGCAGCCGGGTGCGCAGCGGGCCAGCCCGGTCGGCGTCGGACAGCTCCACGACGGTGGGTGCCCTGGCGAGGTCCGGGGCGAGGTCGCGCAGGCGCGTCGGGTCCAGGGTGGCCGACATCCACATCGAGCGGCACGGGCTCGCGGCACCGAACGCCTCCCGCAGGCCGTGCAGCTGCAGCGACGTGGGCAGCCCCGGTCCCATCAGCTGGACCTCGTCGAAGACGAACTGGGTGTCGGCGTGCAGCAGTCCGAAGCTCATTGGCCAGGCCGGGCGGGGTTCGGCGTAGCCGCGCATGAGCAGCCTCGACAGGACCATGTCCTGTGTCCCGACGATGACGGCGTCCTGGTCCGGGTGGGTCTTCCAGCGCCGGTCGTCGGGGTCCACCCCGCCCATCAGGACGTAGCGCCCGAGGTCGGCCTCGGCCAACGCCTGCAGCCAGCCGTCGATCACCCGGACCGTCTGCTCCACCAGCGCCCGCTGCGGCAGCACGAACACCAGCCGCCGCGGCGTGCCACGCCGGACCGCGGGGTCGGGGTGGTGGCGCCGCCGGTACAGCCAGGGCAGGACCGCGGCCATCGTCTTGCCGGCCCCGGTCGGGACCCGCAGGACGTCCGGCAGCCCCTCGTCGGCCAGCAACTGCTGGTAGGCGTACGGCGGCCGACCAGCCGCCGCCCGACCCACCAACTCACGAAACACCATCACAGGCCAGCTCGTGGGGGGGAACCCGGGCGGGGGCGACGGGTTGCGCGCACCGGGGGGGGGGGGGGGTGGTGTGGGGGGTCGGAGGGGTAGG
>JBBSQN010000171.1:0-11055 GCA_038257875.1 Mycobacteriales bacterium | reverse complement strand
GGGCTTCCGCGCCATCGCACCCGGCCGATCCACGCGTCAGCACTGGGTAGTGGGGCGGTGCCGGGGGGGGGGCGGGGGTCGCCACCCCCCGGCCGGGCCCCCGCACACCGAGGGCGGCGGGGGGGGGGGCCCGGGGGGGGGGGGCGCCCCCCCCCCCCCCCCCGCGGCCCGCCCACTACCCAGTGCTGACGCGTGGATCGGCCGGGTGCGATGGCGCGGAAGCCCAGGTTGAACTCGTCGGTGGTGGGGATCGCGGTGTCAATACTCATCAGGGTTCCTTCCAGAGCTGTTCCTCGGACGTGTCCGGCTTATGAGTGGCTGGTCAGGGACCCGGGGGACGCGCCGTGTCGGGGGCCACGACGCGTCCCCCGGTCAGGAGGCCCCCAGCACCGTGACGGCTGGCGGTTCGGTGGCAGCCGGATGCCGGCCGGGTCCGTTCGGGGGAGGACCGTCGGCGGCGATCAGATGCTGGTGGGCGGTGGTCCACACGGAACAGGGATGCCGGCGGGGTCGGCGCCATCCGGAACACTGCGGGCATCGGCCGTGCTCGTTCGGCTGGTGGGCGGCCAGGAGGTCCCGCCACGCCGCGGTCAGCCGGGAGATCTCCGTGTCCGCGAGCGCGGCGCGTGACCGTAGATCGGAGTCGGCGACCAGCCGGTCCAGGTAGTCCAGGCGGCCGTAGACCTCGTCGCACAGGCTCGACGACGGTGACGTGCGGTCGACGTCTCCGGTTCTGTCCTGGACCGGCTGAACGACCGTCTCGGTGACCATGGGCAGAACCTCCTATAGTTGTGGATCTTGTCGGAGTGGGTGGCACGGGGCCGACTCGAACCGCGACGGACCACAGAGTGCACCAGATGACGCTTCCGTGCAATGCACAGCACTGAAATTCCTGAGCAAACTGCTGGGAAGGCAGTGCTTCCGCAGGGCGGTGCCGAGCAGTGGCAGACTCAGCGCGCCCTCATCGGAAGGAGGTCCCGATCGTGCCCAGCGAGACGAGCCCGACCATGCGGCGCCGACAGGTCGGTGCCGAGCTGCGTCGCCTGCGCGAGACTGCCGATGTCACCATCGACGAGGCCGCGACGCACCTGGGCTGCTCGTCGTCGAAGATCAGCCGGATGGAGACCGGCGCGGGAGTGCAGCGCATCCGGGACGTCACGAAATTGTTGGACCACTACGGCGTGACCAGCGAGGAGCTGCGCGCCGAGCTGCTCGACATCGTCCGCGACGGCCACCAGCAGGACTGGTGGCACAGCTACACCGACGCCGTCCCGCGCTGGTTCGAGCGGTTCATCGCGTCGGAGAGCAGCGCGGTGAACGTGGACAAGTTCGAGACACAGCTCGTCCCCGGCCTGCTGCAGACACCCGCGTACGCTCACGCGGTCCTGCGGGCGGCCAACACCAGCCTTGATGACGACGAGATCGACCGGCGGGTCACGGTACGGATGGAACGCCAGAAACGACTGGCCGGCGACGACCCGCTCACGCTGTGGGCCGTCCTCGACGAGTCCGTCCTTCGCCGCCACGTCGGCGGCGCCGACGTCATGCGCGCCCAGCTCGAGCACCTGGCAGCCTGCGCCAGCCAGCCGACCATCACCGTCCAGGTGCTGCCCTTCACTGTCGGTGCCTACGCCGCCTTCGGCTACCCGTTCAGCATCTTGACCTTCGCCGGGCCGGCTGGTGGCGAGGTCGTTCACATGGACCAGCTCCACAGCGGGGCTTACCTGGGGAAGGGGCCTGACCTGCGCCGCTATAAGCTGGCGATGAACCGTCTGCGGGCGGCTGCGCTCGACCCGGAGCGCTCGCGCGAACTGATCACGCAGGCGGCGGAGGACATGAGATGAGCACCGCCCCACACGACCCGGCCAGCCTCGTCTGGCGCAAGAGCAGCTACAGCGGCGGCAACGGTGGGGACTGCGTCGAAGTCGCCGTCGCACCCGGAGGCGGTTCCGCCGTCCGCGACTCCAAGAACCCCGACGGCGCCGTCCTGTTCTTCACCACGACAGAGTGGACCGCGTTCCTCACCGGGGTCCGCAATGGAGAGTTCGACCAGCCGGCCAGAACCAGCCAGCACAATCGTTAAGATCACGTTCGTTGCCTAGAGCGGATCACACAGCCGTTCGGCTGCATGGCTATCCCCTGACCTCGACGATGGAAGGGACACCTGTGCTCGAACCCTCCACCACGCCGGCACGCCGCGTGGTCGTCTTCGGCCTGGCTGACACCGGTGTCACCGTCGATGTGGAGGACCTCCGCCGCGTCCCTGACCGTCGACGACCTCATCGCGCTGGCCACCGCGACCGACCGACGGGCTCGCCGTCGGCGCGGACCGGGTGATGATCACCCAGGGCACCGGCACCGTCGGAGAGACCGCTTACCTGCGTGGCCGACTTCGGCTCCCTGCCGTCGATGTCGCTCGCGGACATCCAAGCGCTCATCGAGCAGGCCTGCCGCGCCATGCCCAACACGTGGATGGCCGAGCGGCTCGCGGTGCGGCTCGATGTCGGCCTGCCCAACGACGCGTACCTGACCGCCGCGGACGAGCCCGTCGTCACCGATCTGCACACCGCCACCGAGCGATACGGTCGGCCATGTGGACGGGTCGGCGGGTGGCGTGTCAGTTGCGATGCCCGGCTGTACCAGAGCTGACTTTCTCTCTACGCCGTCCGACGGACTGTAGCCCGCACGTTCTCCTTCGACCCCGGAAGTAGCGCATGCTTGACCGTAAGTACGTTCTCAACAACCTGGACCTGATCGAGCAGAACATGGTCGACCGGCAGAGCAAGCCTGTCGACCTGCAGCTCTTCGCCGAGCTCGAGTCGGAGTACCGCGGTAAGGAGCAGCGACTCCAACAGTTGCGCGAGTCCGCCAACGCAATCGCTCAACAGCGATCGCCCGAGGCGATCGAGCGGGGGCGCCGCCTGCGGGACGAGGAACGGACCTTGCGCGAGGAGGTCGCTCGACTGCGGGAACGCTCTGACGCGCTGCTACGCGTCATCCCGAACCTCACCCACCCGGACGTACCGATCGGCGGTGAGGAGGACAGTCGGGGGATCGCCTTCGGCCCCGTGAACCCGCCGATGTTCGACTTCCTGCCGAAGGACCACGTCGACCTGGCCACCGACCTCGGCATCCTCGATCTCGCCGCGGGCAGCCGGGTGGCGGGCGCAGGCTTCTACTTTCTGCAGGGCGAGGCGGTACTGCTCGAGTTCGCGCTTCAGCAGTTGGCGCTGGAGCGGCTCATCGCGGCAGGGGTTCTTCCCGCAGATCGTGCCCGAGCTGGCCAAAGACGAGATCATGACGGGTGCGGGCTACGCACCGCGCGGCGACGAGAGCAATTCCTACCACCTTGAGCACGGCGACCTGAACTTGATCGCAACCTCCGAGATTGCGTTGTGCGGTCGTTACGCTGGCGAGGTGATCCCCGCCGAGCAGTTGCCGTTGAAGCTGTGTGGCATCAGCCACTGCTTCCGCACCGAGCGGGCCTACGGCCGGAGCACCCGTGGGCTGTTCCGCGTGCATCAGTTCAGCAAGGTCGAGATGGTGATCCTTTGTCTGCCGGCGGACAGCGAACAGATGCACGGCCGGCTGCTCGAGATCGAGCGATCCATCTTCGATGAGCTCGGGCTGCCCTACCGGGTGTTGGACATCGCGTCCGGTGACCTCGGTGCACCGGCCTACCGCAAGTTCGACATCGAGGCATGGATGCCCGGACGCGGCGACAACGGACAGTACTCCGAGGTCACCAGCGCGAGCAACTGCCTCGACTACCAGGCCCGTCGGCTCAATATCCGCTATCAGGTGGCAGGGGAGCGCAGACGCGAGTACGTACATACTCTCAACGGGACGGGCATCGCCGTCGGCCGCGCCATGATCGCTGTGCTCGAGAACAACCAGCGGGCTGACGGCACGGTCGCCGTGCCCGAGGCGCTACAGCCCTACCTGGGCGGCCTGGAGCAGATCACTGGTCGGTCGATCCACCTATGAGCCCGTCCGCGGCGGTCGACCTCGCCAGGGGTGAGTTGTCGTTCGCTGCCGTGCCCCATCTGCTCGACGTCCCGTTCGCCGACGTCATACGGCGCGGGTTCAACTACCCGGACGCTGCCGGTTCGCCCGCACTGCGAGCAGCATTCGTCGACCGCCGCACCCGGGTTGCCACCCGGATCGAGGACACCGTCGTGACGCGGTGCCGAACGACCGCAGCGTCGCCGCGAGCGTTCTCGCCGGGCTGGCCGGCGGCGAGGTCGTCCACATGGACCAGCTCCACAGCGGGGCCTATCTGGAAAAGGGTCCTGACCTGCGCCGTTATAAGCTGGCGAGGAACCGCCTGCGGGCGCTGCGCTCGACCCGGAGCGCTCGCGCGAACTGATCACGCAGGTGGCGGAGGAGACGAGATGAACACCGCCCCACACGACCCGGCTGGCCTCGTCTGGCGCAAGAGCAGCTACAGCAGCGGCAACGGTGGGGACTGCGTCGAAGTCGCCGTCGCACCCGGAGGCGGTCCCGTCGTCCGCGACTCCAAGAACCCCGACGGCGCCGTCCTGTTCTTCACCACGACAGAGTGGACCGCGTTCCTCGCCGGCGTCCGCAACGGAGAGTTCGACGGCTGGGGCGCATCCGGTACGCAACCGTTCCGCGGCGTGCTCAGGTGATGGGACCGGCCTGCGCGTCGAGGGCAGGCTTCGGTCGGTCCACTCGGCCTCGACCGGCAAGTACAGCCTGATCATCGTTCATGACATCCGTGGCACGAAGGCCATGAACGCGGCCGGTGTCCTGCCCGCGTTCACCAGGGTCGCGGTCCACGACTCCTGGGCGCCGTATGACACCTACACGACCGGCCACCCACGCTCTGTGCGGTGCGCACGTCCTGCGTGAGCTGCAAGGGGTCACCGACCGCGCCGACGAAGCTGATGGGCACCCACAACGCCCTGGCCCATCGCCTGCTCAACCGTCAGGACGACTACCTGCGCTTCACCCGGGATCCGCGTGTTCCGTTCGATGACAACGCCGCAGAGCGCGAGATCGGCGATGATCAAACTACGGCAGAAGGTCTCCGGATGTCTCCAGACCTTCACCGGAGCCGAGCAGTTCTGCGCCATCCGTGGGAGACACTCCTGTAGTCACCCGGGCCCATCGCCGGACAGCTATGTTCGGCGAACGATCATATCGTCTGGTGATGCTGATGGGGTATGCCTGTGGGTGAGTTGTGTGCGCAGGCCGAGTGGCAGGACGGTCCGACGTTCCGGCTGGTCGTTCTCTTCCATCGGCACCTCGACGTGCTCGAGCGCACGCTGCCGCGGTGCGTCGAGGCCTTGACCGCTGGTACCCGGCAGAGTTTCGAGGTCGTCCTGCACTGCGACGGGAGTCCGCTCGATGTTGCTCGCATGGTGCTGGACCGGCAGGGCGCGTGGGGTGTCGACGAGGTGCGTCTTCGGTCCCGTGACCGTCATGTCGCGAGCGGTGACCCGTCCAACAACGGTCATCGCAGGCTCCTCGACTGCCGGTGCCGGTATGTGATCGTGATCGAGGACGACGTCCTGTTGTTCCGTCAGGAGGCGTCCTTCGATCCGCTGACAGTGCTCCGGGAGCTCTTCGAGCAGCAGCCGGACGTTCCGGTTGTCTGCGCCCTCGACGACTCCGCCGACTGGGTGTGGGCGTTGACCGATGTCGGCTCCCGCATCGCGCCGGGCGTGCGTTCGGTGAACAGGGTCGCCACGCACATGATCGCCTACGACGTCGAGCGGTTCCTGCCGGCGGCCGACCGTTACGGGGCCTTCGACCTCGACGTGTTCGTGGACCGGGACGACTGCAGCTACAACTGGGAGGATCTCGTGTCCCACGTCGGGACGACCGGTGGTCGCCGGATCGCCTGGCCCGAGGCCTGGCCGTTGCGTGCCTTCCACTGCGATCGGAAGGTCGCGCCGGGGTCGATGTGCAACACCCAGGATCCGCGGGTGAAGATCGCGGTCATCGACTATCTGGAGGCCGAGTTCGGCCAGGCCCGACCGGAGTCCCGCTCGTGACGCCGGCCGACTCTGTGGCGTGGCGGCACATCCTGCAGGATGGACGCGGCCTCTCCGCGCCCTTCCGTGAGCGGTACGCGCGCGTGCTCGCAGCGCTGGCGGTGGGTGCCGTCCCGGAGCTGCTGCAGGCGGCGCTGTCGGTGGCGGCGAGCGATCCACGTCGCGCAGCCCGGATCCTGCTCGGGCTCGACGGCACGCCCCGACACGATCACAGGTATGTCGGACCGGTTCGTATCCGGGACGTGACCGGTGATCAGGTCACCGGCTCGTTACGGCAGTGGCTGGGCTGCGTCGACTGTCTGGAGTGCCTGTTCGGTGCTGGTACACCGCTGCACGGCTGCCGCGTGCCACTCCATCCCGACCGCGCCGCGGTGGTCGTGCCCGGACCGTCGGGTGCGTTGGTGGCGCTGCGCTGGGATGCGGGTTCGGTACCGGCACGGCAGGCGAACCGGCAGGCGCTCCACGAGCTGACTGGCCGGCTTCCGGGGACGGGACGCACCTATGCGCTGGCCGTCCCGGACGTCGACGCGCTCGTCTGGCCGGTGGTCGGTGATCCCTGGGCGCTCGCCCGTCACCACGGCCGTACCCTCGAGGATGCACTCCGCGACCGGGAGCTCACCCCGGGAGAGCGACGGCGGGTGGTGGCCACCCTCGCCGAGCTGCGAGCAGGGATGCTCGACACCGGCCTGATCTGGCAGGGCTTCGCACCGCGCAACATGTTCCTCACGGGCGAGGAGATCGTCCTGATCGACTTCGAGGAGTGCGTCGAGTTGGACGCGGACCCGGTCCGCGCGGCCGGGTGCCTGCTGTGGCATCAGCTGTTCTTCGCCGACTGTCTCACCACCGGCGAGCTGAGAATGATCTTTGCTGAGCACGCGAAACGGCCACGGATCGACCCCGAGTTGCTGCTTACGGCGGACCCGTTCGAGTCGGCTCTTCTGGGAGCCCCACAGATCGAGTGGCAGCGGCGGGAGTCACTGCTGCGGCGCTCGACACGGATCGAGGGCCGCCATCGGCGACCGGCTGCCGGGCGAGACCACGGTGTGCTCCACGGCCATGAGCTGGGCCACTTCTGGGGCGACTTCGTGCGACCCGAGGCCGAGGCGATGATCTTCCATGCGCTCGGTGGCAGCATCCGACCCGAGCGGCTTGTCGAGGTGCTGGAGGTGTTCGAGGCAGCGATGGAGGCCGACATCGACGCCATGCTCCGTGCGGATGCTGCCGGCGAGCCGATGCCGTCGTCGGCCCGAACGGCTGCACTCGCCGAGGTGTGCGCGGCGCACGGCCCCGGCTCGGTTGCGGAGTGCCGCCGTGCTCGGCAGGATTGGTACCCGACCCTGCTCGACGATCCCGCTGCGCTGGTCGACGGGGCCATCGCGGACCTGACTCTCGGTGCGCCGAACCTCGACATCCCCGACTATCTCATCGGACACGCCGATCATCGGATCCGTCATACCGCGCACCTGATCCGCGCTGTCCATACGGGACTGGCATTTCTGCACGCCGACGGCCGAGACGGGAAGTTCCTGGAGCACGCTGACACCGAGTCGCTGAAGGACATGATCGGCGAGGTACTGCCCAGTTCCGGCGCCGACCTCGATGACGTCCTCGCCGAGGCCGAGGAACGACTCGCCCGGTACAGCATCTCCCAGTCCCACCCCGGCTACCTCGCGTTCCCTGACTCGGGGAACTCCGTCGCGGCGCTGGCCGGCGGTTTCCTCGCCAGGCTGCTCAACCAGAACCTCATCGCGGTCGACCGCAGCGCCCCCGCAGCGACGTTCGTGACCGTCCAGGTGATCGAGTGGCTGCGCGAGCTGGTGGGCTACGACACCGCTCCGCTGACCGAGCTCGCCGGAGTGCGGGATGTCGCAGGCCTCTGGACGAGCGGCGGCCACATGTCCAACCACGTCGCGATGCTGACCGCGCTCGGCGTGGCCTTCCCCGAGGCTTGCGCGCGCGGTTTGCACGCCCTGCCGACCCGGCCCGTGGTGGTCATGGCAGGCCCGATCGCGCACTACTCTCACAGCGATGCCGCCTTCCACCTCGGGCTCGGCTGGGATTCGGTGATCACCGTTCCGGCGCTTCCCGGCTACACCACCGACCCGGTCGCCGTGGAACGGGTGCTCGCCGACCCCCCGCCGGGCGTCACCCCGTTCATGGTCGTCGGCGTGGCGGGGAACTGCCGGACCACCGGTCTCGACGACCTCACGGCCTTGGCTGACGTGTGCGCCCGCCACGGCGTCTGGTTGCACGCTGACGCCTGCCACGGCGGCAGCCTCATCTTCGACGAGCACCTACGGACGAGTTGTCTCGCGGGCATCGAGCGAGCCGACTCGGTGTCACTTGATCCGCACAAGGGCCTTTTCACCCCCTACTCGTCCTCCTACGTCGTGTTCAAGGAGCGGGGTCGGTTGAGTCAGTTCAGCCGGCACGCGGCCACCGTCCGCGCGGACGGTTGCTGGGATCTCGGGCTGATCACCCCGTTCGTCGGTTCCGCGGGTTTCGAGGCACTGCCGACCTGGATGCTTCTCAAGCATGTCGGTACGGACAGGCTCGGCCGGATCGTGGCCGCGCGGATGACGCTCGTCCGTCACCTGCAGCGGCGTATCGACGACACCGGCCTGTTCGTCCGCCTGCACGACGTCGACTTCTACCGGCTCGCTTTCGTGTTCTGCCCGCCGCAGGTCCGTGCCCTGCTCCGGGTACTGGCATCCGAGGACAGGCAGCAGGCGCGCATCGTGATCAGCCGGTTCACGTCGCTGGTCAACGACCGCCTGTACCGAGCCGGCCGCGTCTGCTTCGACGAGCACACCCTCCCCGACCTCGGCAACCGTCTCGGGCTCGGCGCGGGCGGCAGCTATACGATCATGGCGTGCTGTCCCGGCAATCCCCTCACCACCATCAGCGACCTCGATGCCGCGATCGCGGAGCTGGTCGACACCGCGCGCCCGATGGTCATCGAGATGGTCCAGGCCGTGAGCAGCGGGGCTGTCCATGCGGAGCCAGGGCGATCCGGTCCAGCGGGATGGGGTGACTCGTGACAACAGCGAACGCCGAGTCCCTGGTGACGGACATCGTCGCCGGTGTCGTCACTGCGACGGCCGTGGTTGCTCTCGAGCTGGAGGCCGCCTTCGTCTACGGCTCGGTCGCCCGCGGCACCGCGACACCGGCGAGCGATATCGACACGTTCCTCCTGGTTCGCAGCGAGCCGGACGCCGCGCTGCGAGACGGCCTCAATGCCGCGTTCACGCGGTTGCAGAAGAAGTTCGGGTACCGTCCCGATCCCGACCATCCCGTTGAGATCTTCGCTGTCGGCACGTGTGAGCGTGCCCTCGCCGGTCCGCTCGTGCTCCGCTCGGTGGACACCGCCGCGCGAGGAGGAACCCTCGACCAGCCGACGCACGACAGCGATGACCTGGAGCTCCTCCGCGCACTGCTGGACAGCCGGTTGCCGGTGATCGAGTCCCTGGTGCTGGACAGCCTGACGGCCATCGCTCGGCACCGCGTCACCACGGCGGCTCGGCATCACGGGGTGGTCGAGACCGACCTGCTGCCGTGCCTCGGTCTGGCCTCGGGGATCCGAAGGCCGTGAGTTGCTCAGAGTTTCTCGGGCGCCTCGATGCCGAGCAGGTCCAGCCCCAGCACCAGGGCGCGGGAGGTCAACTGGGCCAGGGCCAGCCGCGATGCCCTGATGTCGGCGGGTGCGGACAGCACTGGGCATTTCTCGTAGAAGCCGGAGAAGGCGGTGGCGAGGTCGTAGAGGTAGCCGCACAAGGTGTGCGGGGCGAGGGCCCGCTCGGTGGTGTCGATGGCTGCAGGGAGCCGGAGCAGCGCGATCGCGAGTGCCCGCTCGGCGGGCTCGTCGAGATGCACGTCAGCTCTCGCCGGTTCGGTGTCGCCGGCGCGGCGGAGGATCGAGCGGATGCGGGCGTTGGCGTACTGGAGGTAGACCGACGTGTTGCCCTCCATGGCCAGCATCTTGTCCCAGGCGAAGACGTAGTCCTTGTCGCGGGCGCTGGACAGGTCGGCGTACTTGACCGCGCCGATCCCGACCGCGCGGGCGACCTCGGCGCGGGCGGTGTCGTCGAGCTCGGAGCGTTCGGCGACGACGACGGCGGCGCGGTCGACGGCCTCGTCGAGCAGCTCGCTCAGCTTGACCGAGTCACCGGAGCGGGTGCGCAGCATGCGCCCGTCGGTGCCGAGGACAGAACCGAAGCTGACGTGTACCGCCCGGTGGTCTTCGTCGAGCCACCCGGCCTGGGTGGAGGTGGCGAACACCATGGCGAGGTGCTGGCGTTGGGGCGCGCCGATGACGTAGACGAGGTCGGTGGCGTCGTGCTCGCGGGTCCAGTACCGGATGCCGGCGAGGTCGGTGGTGCCGTAGGTGTAGCCGCCGTCGGACTTGCGGATGATGATCGGCACCGGCTCGCCCTCGCGACCGAGGAACCCGGGCGGGAACGCGCACAGTGCACCGTCGCTGACCCGGGCGAGGCCCTTGTCCAGCAACTCGGTGACGGTGGCGGTGAGGTAGGGGTTGTAGTAGCTCTCCCCGTAGGAGTCCTGCGCGGTCAGTTTCACCCCGAGGGCGCGGTAGACCATCTCGAAGTGCCGTTGGGACTCGGCGACGAGTTGTCGCCACAGGCGCAGGGTCGCCTCGTCGCCGCCCTGCAGTGCGACGACCCGGCGTCGGGCGCGCTCGGCGAAGTCGGGATCGGCGTCGAACTTCTTGCGGGCCTTCTGGTAGAAGCCGTTCAGATCGCCGATCGAATGCTTGTCGGCGCTGCCGGTGGTCTCGCCCCAGCCCTCGTCGACCAGGTGTTCGATGAGCATCCCGAACGGGGTGCCCCAGTCGCCGAGGTGGTTGCGGCGGATCACCTGGTGACCGAGGAACTCCCGGACACGGACGACCGCGTCGCCGATGATCGTGGAGCGCAGGTGCCCGACGTGCATCTCCTTGGCGACGTTCGGGCCGCTGTAGTCGACCACCACCCGGCCGGGTTGATCGGTGAGTGGCACGCCGAGACGCTCATCG
>JBBSQN010000170.1:0-11063 GCA_038257875.1 Mycobacteriales bacterium | reverse complement strand
CGGCGGCCGCCAGTCCACCTGCTCCACCGCCACCGCCTGCCCCGACAGGGCGTCGGCGAACAACTGGGCGCCCACGGTGACCACCCGCGGCTCGGCGGACAGCAGACTCACCGCAACGCTCCGGTGACAAGCTCGACGGCGGGCAGCATCACCAGCAGCCCGCGCTTGGCGCGACGTGTTGGGGCCGGACCTCGTGCGGCGACACCGGCGGCCGGCCGGGCAGGGCCCAGCACCACGGCAACCCGAGTCGCCGCGAGCACCTCGCCCCGATGGGCCGGGCGGTGGAGCACGGGACGCAGGACGTCGCGAGCAGCGCCTGCGATGTACCCCAAGCGCCCTCCCCGATCAGTCCTCGTCGTCGCCCCGCAGCTGCACCGGACGCTAGCGCCAGCACCCGCCGGCGTCCCAGCGGGGGCCGGCCCTCGCCGCCGAGCGTTCCCGCTCGACGGCACCGTCGGGGCGGTCCTGGCCATCGGCGTGTGCGACGTCGCGGCCTACCCCGGAGACCCGTCCCGGACGAGTATGGGGTCGTGGTAGCGCGATACGTGCAGCACAGTCCGGACCGTGCGGACCAGACGTGACCCGTCGGCTCAATGCGCTCGAGTTCGTCGATCTCGTCCTGGACGAGGATTCGTTCGTCCGCTGGGACCGTGAGCCGGTGGCGGTGGCGGTGGACGAGGCGTACGCCGCCGACCTGCAGAAGGCTCGCGATCGCACCGGACTCGACGAGGCGGTCGTCACCGGCGCGGGGCGCATCAACGGGCGGTCGGTGGCTGTGCTCGTCGGTGAGTTCGGCTTCCTCGCCGGGTCCGTAGGGGTCGCTGCAGCCGAGCGGCTCGTCGCCGGCGTCGAGCGCGCCACCGTCGAGGGGTTGCCCCTGCTGGCGGCGCCAGCGTCCGGTGGCACCCGGATGCAAGAGGGCACGATCGCATTCCTGCAGATGGTGAAGATCTCGGCGGCGGTCGCCAGGCACAAGGCGTCGGGAATGCCGTACCTGGTCTACCTGCGCCATCCCACGACCGGAGGAGTGCTCGCGTCCTGGGGATCGTTAGGGCACGTGACGGTTGCCGAACCCGGCGCGCTAGTCGGGCTCATCGGCCCGCGTGTGTACGAGGCGATGTACGGGGAGCCGTTCCCGCCCGGCGTCCAGGTGTCAGAGAACCTCTACAAGCATGGCCTCATCGACGCCGTGCTCACGCCCGAGGACCTGGCGACGTTCCTGGGCCGGGCACTGAACGTGCTGTCGCCTCCGGGCCGGGGGCTGCTGGCTGTGCCCGAGCCGGACCGCGAACCGTTGCCGGACGTGGCCGCGTGGGACTCGATCACCCGCTCACGCCACGACGGTCGTCCCGGCGTCCGGCTCCTGCTTTGCCATGCGGCCACCAACGTCGTCCCGCTCAACGCGACCGAGCAGGGCGAGGCCGACCCAGGTCTGCTGCTGGCGTTGGCTCGTTTCGGCGTTGCGCCCTGCGTCCTGCTTGGCCAGGACCGGCGTGGGCAGACGAACGACCGGCCGATGGGCCCGGTCGCGCTGCGGGACGCGCGACGGGGGATGCGGCTGGCTCACGAGCTGCGCTTGCCGCTGGTGAGCGTCATCGACACCCCGGGTGCGGCGCTGTCACAGGAGGCCGAGCAGGGCGGGATGGCCCGGGAGATCGCACGCAGTCTGGCCGAGCTCGTCATGCTCGATGCTCCGACCGTGTCGGTACTGCTGGGGCAGGGCACGGGTGCGGCGGCCCTTGCCCTGGTCCCGGCCGACCGCGCGATCGCCGCCCAGCACGGCTGGCTGTCGCCGCTGCCGCCGGAAGGCGCCAGCGCGATCGTGCACCGCGACCCTTCCCGGGCTGCGGAGATGGCCGCGAAGCAAGGCGTGCGCTCGCTGGACTTGCTCCGCGCCGGAGTCATCGATCGCATCGTCGCCGAGCGCCCCGACGCCCGCGACGAGCCCGAGGCGTTCTGCCGCCGGATGGGGCAGGTGCTCGAGCACGAACTGGTCACGCTGCTCAGGGCCGACCCGGCTGACCGGCTCGTCACCCGCCTGCAGCGGTACCGCCGGCTCGGCCGTTAGCTTGTCGCGCTTGACGGACGAGCGAAGCAAGTGATCTCCAACACGTTACCGGAGCCTACCTGGGAGCACACCACCGTGATCTCGGGCGACGCCCTTGACGGAGTCGAGTCAGAGCACTGAAAGCGGCACTCGGCAAAGGCGAGCTCCAGGTCCACGCCAGCGCGCAGCCGGCGGCGATGCTGCACCAGGCCGGGCTGGTCGACGAGTAGCGCCGGCTTCGAGGTCGCCGCATTGCGCAACACCGGGGCCGGGGTCACCTATCTCGCGCCGCGCCCGACCCCCTTGGAGACCGGGGTCGCCGGCGTCCGTGACGGCAAGGAAACGGTGTAGACGAAGCCCCTGACCCGTCGGAGACCGAGGCGCGAACCGCCCAGACCACGGGCTCACCATCGACACCGGCGGGCACCGCAAGCCCCGGAGCCAGGCCACCAGCTCGCGTCCTCACAGCAGGCGATCTCCCAGCACATGGACGAGTTGGTCGCAGATCGACGCAAGGCATTGGCTCTCTACGAGGACGTCCTTGGCTTCCGTCTCAAGACCGGAATGTCTCACGGTGACCAGTGCTGGCTGACCGTCGTCTCCCCATCCGCGCTGTCCGATGCTTCCGCGGGACAGGGCCCGATCTGGAGGGCCAGGCACGCGCAGCCCGTCCCGGGCCGCTGATCCCGCAGATGCAGACGCGAACTCGGGCTCCCTGCTGGGTAGGCTCGCCCCTGCGACTGCACCCTCGAGGCGGATGGATGACGACCACTGGGCTTCACCGGGCCACCGCCACCGAACTGGCCAGACTGCTGCGGGATCGCGAGGTGTCCGCCCGAGAGGTCCTGACCGCCCACCTGGAGCAGGTCGACCGCTGGAACCCAGTGGTCAACGCGATCGTCACGTTGACGGCTGAGCGGGCCTGGGAGCGAGCCTCGGCTGCTGACCAGGCGATCGCGCGCGGCGATCCGATCGGGCCGCTGCGTCCGCACGACGTACGGCTCCCCGATCTACGCCGACCACGTGCCAGAGCGCGACTCGCTGCTCGTCGAGCGAGTCCGGGCCGCCGGAGCGGTAGTGATCGGCAAGACCAACACCCCGGAGTTCGGGACCGGCTCGCAGACGGTCAACGAGGTCTTCGGTCCTACCCGCAATCCCTACGACCCCAGCCGGACGGCGGGCGGCAGCAGCGGCGGCGCGGCCGCGGCGCTCGCCACGCGCATGGTGCCGCTGGCCGACGGCACGGACATGCGCGGCTCGCTGCGCAACCCGGCCGGATTCTGCAACGTCGTAGGGCTGCGACCCACCGCCGGCCTGGTGCCCACGTGGCCGGCGCGCGACGGATGGTTCACGCTGGCCGTCGACGGGCCGATGGCCCGCACGGTCGCAGACCTCGCCCTGCTGCTCTCGGTGCTCGCGGGGTACGACCCGCGCAGCCCGGTGGCCTGGCCCGGCGACGGCAGCCGGTTCGCGGATCCCTTGGACGCAGACGTCCGCGGCGCGCGAGTGGCCTGGTGGCCTCGGCCGGAGGGGCTGCCCGTAGACCCGACCGTTGTCCAGGTGCTCGAACGGGACGGGCGGGAGGCGCTGCTCACAGCAGGCTTGTACCTGGTGGAGGGCGGTCCCGACCTCAGCGGCGCGGACGACGCATTCCGAGTGCTGCGGGCCTGGCACTACGCCGCTGCGTTCGGCCCGGACTACCGCGAGCGGCGGGCCCAGCTCGCGGACAGCATGGCCTGGAACATCGAGCAGGGCCTGCACCTGCGCGGGCAGGACGTGGCCCACGCGTTCGAGCTGCGCACCGAGTTGTACCTGCGGGTGCAGGCGTTCATGCGCAGCGTCGACGTGCTGGCGATGCCGGTCAGCCAGGTGCCGCCGTTCCCCGTCGACCAGCCGTGGGTCACCGAGATCGATGGCAAGCCGATGGGCAGCTACCTGGACTGGATGGCGTCCTGCTACCTGATCAGCGCCACCGGCCTTCCCGCGCTGTCGCTGCCGTGCGGGTATACCCACCAGGGGCTGCCGGTCGGCGTCCAGCTCGTCGGACGGCCAGGAGGTGACCTGGAACTGCTCCGGATCGCCGGCGCCGTCGAGGCGACGGCCGAGGCCTGGCGCCGGGAGCCCGTACTCTGCTGACACCGTGCCCGGCCGCCGCTCGGCTCCGGCCCCAACCTCCGTGCTCAGGCGCCCAGGTCGACGATCGCGATCACCGGGCCGCCGCCGGACGGGCCTTGGTGCACGGCGGCAACCGACACGAAGTTCATCGGGTCACCGGTCACGGCTCCTACGACGCCGCCGACGGCGGCCTTGATCTGGCGGTGCCAGGTGACGTCGGAGTCGTCCAGCATGATGTTGCGACGTCCGCGGACCCGGCCGGTGGGATCGGCCTCGCACTTGAGGAACAGATTGACGAGCCGGCCCTTGATGTAGCGGGGATGCGGGGTGTCGGCGGGCATGTCGTCGAGGCCAGCGCCCCTGATGGCCTCCCACACACCGTCGATGTCCAGCGCGTCGCGCATGATGCTGTGGCCGATGCGGTAGCGCCCACCGATCCCGCGTGCGTTGCCGACGAGCACGATCTGGGCCTGGTCCAGCTCGACGCCGGAGGAGCAGGAGGCGACTGACGAGAACAGGGACAGGTCACGAAAGATCTGCTCCGCGGTGGGCATCTCGATCTCACCCAGCCCGAGGGCGACACCGAGCGCGGTGGTCGCGTTGGAGACATCCATCGACTCGAGCGTGTTGTGGGTGAAAACGGTCTGGCCTCGCTGCTCGGCATCGTTGATGGTGTCCTGGACCAGCAGCGGGGTCTTGGTCTGCACGTAGTGCACGTCGCTGGGGTCGGTGATGCCAGCCGTCTCCATCGCCTTGCGTACTCCAGCCGCAACCTTCTCGACCATGGCGGGTCGGCCGATGTCCTCGGGCAGGATCTGTTCGCTCATCGCGTAGCCGACCGTGACCCGTGGCTCGTCGCTGACCGGGTAGGCGCCCTCGGGGGCGTAGGCAAAGACGGTCGCGTGCGGGCTGATGACACCGTCGGTGCCGCCTGACCAGACCAGCGGGACCGCTGCCACCTGTTCCTTGGTGCGGCTGCCCTGCTCCGTCAGGACGTCGCGGAACGCGTTGGTGGCGATGATGCGTGTGTAGTCGTTGACACCGCCGTTGCCCTCGGTCTTGCCTACGACGGCGATGACGTCGTCGGCGGAGAAGACACCTTTGGCGATGAGCTCGGACAACCCGCTGGCGTCGCTGACGCTCTCGATGGGGACCTTGCGGACTTCGATGGGACGTGGCATGTGAGTCGAATCTCCTCGTTGGTTGGCTTCTCGTCTGCCCGGCCTTGTTGTGGCCATCAGGCCTTGGTGGGTGGCTCGCCCGCCGCAGCTGCATGCCCGGAGACGTACTGCCCCGACGTCGTCGAGCCGGCGGTGGTGTCCGACGGCCGCAGTCCGGAAGCCAGCAGCGGCGAGTCCCGGTAGATGCCGAACTGCGAGGCGTAGCGCATGATCTGGTAGATGATGATCGTCGCGAACGCGCCGATGGCGATGCCGTTGAAGGAGATCTGTCCCTCCCCACCGGAGGATATCCAGGTCGCGTTGGCCGCACCGAGCGTGAGGCCGACCGCCGCCGGGAACAGGTTCACCGGGTTCTTGAAGTCCACCCGCGCCTCGACCCAGATGCGGCCGCCGAGCACCGCGATCAGGCCGTAGAGGATGATCGTGGCGCCGCCGAGGACACCCACCGGGATGCTGACGATCAGGGCACCGAACTTGGGGATCATGCCCAGGACGATCGCGGTGATGCCGGCCACGAGATAGGCAGCTGTGGAGTAGACTCGCGTCGCTGCCATGACACCGATGTTCTCGGCGTAGGTCGTCGTCCCGGAGCCGCCACCCGCGCCGGCGAGCATCGTCGCCGCACCGTCACCCATGAAACCCCGTCCGAGGGAGGCGTCGAGGTTGCGTTCGGTCATGGAGGCGACAGCCTTGATGTGACCGGTGTTCTCAGCAATCAGGACGACAACGACTGGGACGATCAAGGCGATGGCGGCCCAGCTGAAGGTCGGGGTCTGGAAGTCCGGGGCGCCGAACCACTTGGCGTCGCTGACGCTAGTGGACAGCGTGCTCAGCTGGCCCTGGGGCCACGCCACCAGGTAACCGATGACCACGCCGATCAGGATCGAGACGCGGCCGAGGAAGCCGCGCAGCAGGACCGTCGCCAGGATGATCGCCGACAGCGTGATGAACGCCGTCCAGGGCTGCTTGGAGAAGCTGGCCCACGCCGTGGGGGCGAGATTTAGGCCGATGAGTGCGACGACGGCGCCCGTGACGGCCGGAGGCATCAAGAAGTTGATCAAGCGGGACCCGAAGCGGTTCACCAGAACGCCGATCAGGAACAAGACTAGCCCTGCGGCCAGGATGCCGCCCAGGGCCGCGGGGATGCCTCCGTGCGTCTTGGCGGCGATCACCGGGGAGATGAAGGCGAAGCTGGACCCGGTGTAGCTGGGAAGCCCCAGTCGCTGACCACGGCCCCTGGTCATCAGGATGAAGATGATTGTGCCGACCCCGGAGAAGAAGATGGTGGTGGTGGGCGGGAACCCCGTGAGCACGGGTACCAGGAACGTGGCACCGAACATCGCGATGACGTGCTGAACACCGATGCCGGTGGTCTGCGGCCAGGCGAGTCGCTCTTCGGGAGCAACCACAGCCCCGGGTGCAACGTGACGCCCGTCGCCGTGGACCCTCCACAGTGTGGGACTTGCCATCTGAATCTCACTCCTTCCGGGTCGGAGACAAAGCCCGCGCATCCCGCTGTTGATGGGTGGCGCGTCGTGGGCGGCTGGGAGTACGCGCAGTTCGTCAGGGGCGGTGACGCCGACCACGTCGTGAAGTCGGCGTCGGGGCAAAGGTCAGTGCAGGACGGGCACCTCGACCCGCGTAGGCGCGATGATGACCTCCGGGAGTGGGAGATGACCGGTCGGCAGCTCGGAGCGGCAGGACCCGGCTGGCGTCTGCGTGATCCAGTTGTCGATCGGCTCCATGTCCTGCAGAGCTCGCCACACGTCCTCGGAGCGGATCGGCATGTGCATCAGCTGGGCGCCTGTCGCCTGCTGGATGGCGTTTCCGATCGCCGGCGCGACCGAGATCATCGGATGCTCCCCGACGCCCCGTGCGCCGAACGGCCCGTCCAGCTGGGCCGTCTCCACGGCCGCGCACTCGATCTGCTCCGGGATGTCCTGCGCCGTCGGAATCTTGTTGTCGGTGAACGACGGATTCAACAGGCGGCCCTGCTCGTCGTAGATGTAGCCCTCGCACAACGCGGTCCCCAGGCCCTGGACCATGCCGCCGAGGCACTGTCCCCGCACGATGCCAGGGTTGATCACCCTGCCCACGTCGTAGATCGAGGCGATCCTGACCACGTCGAACTCGCCGGTGCTGGGATCGACGTCCACGACCACACCGTGCGCGCCGTAGGTCCAGTCCAGCGCGGGGTTGCCCTGCCCGGTTTGCTTGTCCAGGTTGGACAGGCCCTGCGCGATGTAGCGGCCCACGCCGATCAGCGGACCGCCGACGCCGTTGCCGTTCGGGTAGGCGTAGCCGATCGACAGGGCGGCCCAGGTGACCGACTGGTCCGGGCGGTGCTTGACGAAGACCTTCTCGGCGTCGTGGTCGAGGTCGGACGGCTGTGCGCGCAGGACCTGGGCGGCTACCGCGTAGCCCTGGGCGAGCAAGTCGTCGCAGGCCAGGATCGTCGCGTTGCCGGAGAGGATGAGACCCTTGGAGGCCACCGTCTGCCAGTCGTAGGGCTCCTTGTCGGTGTCCCGCTCGATGGCCACCTTGACCTTCTCGATCGGGAACCGGAGCCGCTCGGCGGCTATCTGGGCGATCGCGGTGTTGCAGCCCTGGCCGATCTCCATCAGCGCGAAGTTGACGACGACCGAGCCGTCGGAGTTCATCTTGACCACAGTTGAGCTGGCGGTGAACGACGGCATTGCGGGCGCCTTGTGGAGGGTCGCCAGCCCCTTCCCGATCTTGCGGCCGGTATGCCGCTCGTGCTGCTCCTCCTGCGGTGTGAGGTGCCCGTAGCCGATCGCTGCGGCCGCCTCGGCCAGGCACTTGCGCGGGTTGCCGGTGTGCTCGGTGATCGTCTCTCCGGTCAGGGTGGTGGAGCCGGGCTGCAGGAGGTTCCTGGTGCGGAACTCCAACGGATCCATCCCGATGACCTGGGCGACCAGCTCCATGTGCCGCTCGAGCCCCCAGAAGAACTCCACATGGCCGAAGCCGCGGTAGGCCGTCCCGTACGGCTTGTTGGTGTAGATCGTGTAGGCGTCGACGACGGCGTTCGGGATGTCGTACGGGCCTCCCGCCGAGTAGCTCGAGGCACGCGTCACGTTGACCGCGTAGTCGGCGTACGCACCGGCGTCCCAGTACATCGACATCTGTTGCGCGGTGATGGTTCCGTCGGAACGCACGCCCGTCTTGATGCGGTACGTGAGCGCGCTGCGGCAGGGCAGCAGGCTGAACTCCTCCTCGCGGGTTGCCTGCAGCCTGACCGGCCGCCCGCCCGCCTTCCGGGACAGGCACGCGACCAGGGGCTCCAGGTGGATGCCGGCCTTTCCACCGAACCCACCGCCGACCGTGGGAACGATCACCCGCACGTTGTTCATCGGCAGCCGCATGGCCGTGCAGAACAGGTTGCGCACCGTGAACGGGGACTGCGCACTCGTCCAGATGGTGACTTCGTCGCCGGCCTTCCACTGCACGATCGCGACGTGGGTCTCCAGGGGGACGTGCTGGACCGACGGGTTGGTGTATTCGCGCTCGATAACCCACTCGGCCTCGGCGAAGCCCTTCTGCACGTCCCCTTTGCGCATCCGGATGATGTTGGCGATGTTGGTGCCTGGCTGGGGGTCGAAGGCGGCCTCGACGTAGGAGTAGTTGCCGAGGTCCGGGTGGACCAGTGGCGCGTCCGCGCCGATGGCCTCCATGGGGTCGAGGACCGGAGTGAGCACCGCGTACTCGACCTCGATCAGGTCGACGGCGCGCTCTGCGATGTCGTCGGTCTCGGCGGCCACCGCTGCGACGGCCTCGCCGAAGTGCCGGACGACGTCCTTCGCCAGGATGTCCTTGTCGACGACGTACAACCCCAGGCGGTAGTCGAGCTCGTGCCCGGTGAGGACGGCGTGGACCCCGGGCAGGGCCTCGGCCTTCGACGTGTCGATCCGAAGGATCGTGGCTCGCGCGTGCGGGCTCTTCTTGACCTTCGCGTGCAGCATTCCGGGCAGCAGCAGGTCACCGGTGTAGAGCGCGTCGCCGGTGAGCTTGCCGATCACCTCGACGCGCTGCTCATCGGTGCCCACGGTTGTCTCCCGCCGGGTGACGGTGGCGTGCTCAGACATACCGCAGCTCCCCCTTCGAGGACTCGTCAAGCTGCCCGGAAACATCGAGGACCGCCTCGACGATCTGCTCGTAGCCGGTGCAGCGGCAGAAGTTGCCTTCGATGCCAGACTTGATCTCCGGGACGCTCGGCTTGGGGTTGCGCTGCAGGAGGTCACGTACCGACATGATCATCCCACCGGTGCAGAACCCGCACTGGACGGCGTGGTTGCGGGCGAAGGCGGCCTGGATGTCGGACAGCTTGCCCGCCGCTGCCTCGCCCTCGATCGTCAGGATCGAGCCGCCGTCCGCCTCGGCCACCAGCGCGAGGCAGGAGTTGACGGTCCTCCCGTTGAGGAAGACGGTGCACGCGCCACACTCGCCGGCGCCGCACCCCTCCTTAGTGCCCGTCATCCCCAGGCCATCCCGCAGGAACCGGAGCAGCGTCCAGTGCTCCTCGACCTCGTGCTCGAAGCGGTGACCGTTGACGGTCACCGAGATCCTCAGCATGCGACCTCCTCCAGTGCTCTACGCACGTAAACCTCCACCATGCGCTGCCGGTACTCCCGACTGCAGCGCACGTCACTGATCGGGCTGATGGCGGCGTACGCGGCCGCGACGACCTCCTCGGCGGAGTCGCCCGCCGAGAGCCCCTCGACCAGCACAGGGGTCGGGGCGCAGGAGCTGATCCCGAGGCGCAGTGCCCCATCGTTGGTCATCGCGGCCACACCGACGACGCCGAGGTCGTGCCCCTTGATCCGCTTGAGTTTGCGGTACGAGGCCCGGGCACCGGCGGTCTCCGGGGGAACCACGATCGCCTCGAGGATCTCGTCCGGTCTGAGCACGGTGCGTTTCACCCCCGTGAAGAACTCGGTGAACGGGACAGTCCGCTGACCCGTCCGGGACGAGATGACGGCTCGCGCGCCCAGACAGAGCAGGGCGGGCGCCATGTCGGCGCACGGCGAGGCGTTCACGACGTTGCCAACTACCGTCGCCCGGTTGCGGATTTGGTGCGACGCGAGGTCGTGCGCGCAGGCGACCAGCAGCGGGTACGACTCGCGTACCCGGGGGTCGTCCAGGATGGCGTTGATGGTGACCGCCGGACCGATGATCAGACCGTCGTCCTCGCCCCAGGACAGGGCGGAGTAGCCGTCGACCTTCTTCAGGTCGACCACGACCGCAGGCCGGACCAGGCCGAGTCGCAGATCGCCGAGCAAGTCCGTCCCTCCGGCCAGCAGGTGCACCGACGGTCCTTGGTCGGCGAGCACGCCCAAGAGCTCGGTTCTTGTGGCCGGGGCTCGGTATTCGAACGCGACGGTCATGCCGCTCCTCACGCTATGTGTCACGGCCATTACCGAATCCGTTCGGGCTGGCCGTCGGGACGCAATCACCGAACAGTAGTGCGGTCGATGTCGTGTGCGGCCGGGCCCAAAGGCCCCAGCCGCGGTGGTCAGGCTGCGGATGGGGGGACCTTCCGGGCCAATGCCGCTAGTGCGGCCGGGAAGATCTCCTGCGGCGGGTTGACCAGGCCGGCGCCCACCTGACCGATGCCGGCGGTCTTGCCCGCCATACCGGTGTTGATGTGCGGCAGCAGGCCGGTGCGCACGACCTTCGTCACGTCGATGCCGGTTGGGGTGCCG
>JBBSQN010000169.1:0-11114 GCA_038257875.1 Mycobacteriales bacterium | reverse complement strand
TGGCCTGTTGGGCAACTTCGTGCACGTTGCCGACGGTCGGGATGCCGGAGCCGAGGTCGAGGAACTGGTCGATCCCGGCTGCGCAGAGGTAGCTGACCGCTCGTCGCAGGAAGCCGCGGTTCTCCTGCGCGAGCATCGGTACGCTGGGCAGAACTGCCATGACCTTCTGGGCGAACTCCCGGTCGGACGCGAAGTTGTGCGACCCGCCCAGGTAGAAGTCGTAGACGCGGGCGACGCTCGGATGCGTGAGGTCCGCATCGGCGGGTACCCAACCCGGCCTGTCCGTCATCTTTTTGCGCCTCCGTCGCTATCCCGATCATCTGCAGCGGCGAATGGCCTCTGTGGCCATGACAATACCGGGTCGGGTCCAGCCTGTCTGCGATGCAGTTGTTACAGTAGCAGCAGTGCTCGTGTGCTGACGGTGCGTGCTGACGGTGCCATGGGTTCCACAGTCGAACCCCTTGATGTCAGACAGTGGGTGCACCGCCGCGGAGATCGCGTGTTATGCGTCGCGAACTGGTTTTCATGTTTGGGAGGATATAGCTCGAGCGGGTGTCATGGCTGATACGCGATGGCAGGCGCCGAGCGCCGATCAAGCTCGGCCTCGGTGGCGTACTCACCGCGCTACCGGTGCTCGCCGGGAACGATCCTCACGACGCGGCTCGGGCGGTGTACAAGCCGCTGCAGCTCGCCGCTGCCGCAGCGTGCGGCCTCGCGGTGCCGGTCACCCAGGTCACCAACATCGCGGCCGCGGTGCGGCGCCTCGCCGCTGACGCCGGTCCCGGCGGGATCGTGACCAAGGCAGCACTGGGTGGACAAAGTGTGGGAGAGCGCGTCGTGGTCGTTGGTGAACGGGTGTTCGCCGTGCGGATCGACGCACCGTGCAGTCGCTGATCCCCAGCCCCGACCTCACCCGACCCGTCGCCACCAGCCTCGTCGCCCCCGACGGTTCTTGGTGCGAGGTCGCCCGCGAACCCGGCACCGACGGACGACGGCCGCTGTCCCGTGGCGGGCCCAGTGACCTCTGGGACCGAGTCGAGACAGCGTGGGACCAGTGGACCCAACACGGCCAACCAGCCTGGTCGGACTTCGGGCTGACCGTTACCCCCGACGAGCACCGCGTCTGGCTCGGCGAACCGATAGGAACCTCCTGGCCCCCACCCACCCCATGATGTCCACGTCTGAGCGGGCGGGACCACCGGGGAAGCGGTGATTACGCGCGGCGTACCGCCGTGTTCCTGGGACAGTTCGTCTCCCCTCTGATCCTCGGATTGCTGATCCTGCTCACGGTACTGGCAACCGACGCAACCACAGCGCGACCGTCGATCACAGCTGAAGACAGCACGGGTGAAACGTGGTGCCAATGGACGCGCGCCCAGCGGCACACCCAGGTCGGTGATCACGAACATCCGGACACCCGCTGCTGGTGGACGAGCCAGTGTTCCAGTGCTGATTGATACCAAGATCGTCGGATGCGACCGATGACCTGTGGGTTCTTTCCGGGCACGCTGCGGAGAGCGCGCTGTTATGCGACGCGAACCTGGTTTTCATGTTTGGCAGGATATGGCTTGGTCGGGTGTCGTGATTAATGATCGGTGGCATGCCACGATCGCCGACACCGCAACTCGTACACCTCCATATCGGTAGCTGGATGACCGACACGAGCGAGGAGGTCGGTCATCTCGTGAGGGAGGAAGCGCTGTGCAACATTCCGGTATCGGGGTATGCGCAGGCCGTCTGCAGTGATCAGTTCCTTCCGGCATCGCTCACGGCGCCTCCCGGGCAACATGCCGACCCGAGCAACGGCGGATCACGGAAGAACCGGCGAGAGGAGCGTTCTATGAGCCGGGATGGGACAAGATCGACGACACCGCCGGTTGGGTGGGCATTGCTGGACTGCCACCGTGACGACGGGTTCATGATCCAGGGCCACCACCACCGGTGGGGTCCGCATCTGATGATCGGTCTGGGGTCGCACCGTGGATGACTCCTCGCTCGTCGAGTCCCTCGCTCGTCAGCGCGAGCTGATTGACCGGGTGCTCGCCGAGCACGTCGACGACGGCAGCGGTCGCTGCACCGCCTGCCCGCGTAGTGGGCGGCCCGAGTGGCAGCGGTGGCCGTGCCGGTTGCACAGCCTCGCGATCCTTGCCCACGAGACCCTGGCCACCGTCCCCGCCGCCTACAGCACCGGAAGCACCCGCTGATGCGGATCCGTTCCCGGTGTCGCACGTGCGGTCGCGGCATCGACCTCCCCTCCAACGGCGACCCGCCACCGCGACTGTGCCGCCGTCACCGCATCCGTCAACGCCTCGGCACCCTCATCGCCACCGCCGCCACCCGGGCACTCGAGGTGCTGGTCCGGCCGGCTCGTCGGATACGGCTCAGGGCTGGCGGCCGCCACCGTGCATTCGGCGCCGTGACATCCGCGGAAGACCACGACGCGGCCCGCGGCAGACACAGACAGGTCGGGAACCTCTGACGCGATATCCGACAGCCCGCCAAACCTGACCCCACCCCCACGACTGACGTGACACCCTCAGCACAGACGGTCCCGGGCCTGGGTGCGCGACCACCCCGGCCGGAACCCTCGACCAGCCCGGAAGGCCGACCCATGACCAGTGTTCCCGACGCACCCCTGCGCCCTGACGACCTGCCTGACACCGTGTCGCTGGGCCAACTCCTCGACGGCTACCTCGATCACAGCCGGAGAGTGGTCCGCGCCCACGTCGAGTTCCAGTCGCAGACACCGGCCGACGTCGCCCGGTACGCCCTGGCCGGGCTCGTGTGCGCCGGTGTCCTCGCCGACCGCGTCGCGACCGGCCGCTGGGAGCTCGCCCGCGAGGCGCTGACCCACGGCGCCACCGTCGACGACCTCGCCACCGCCGCTGGACTCGATCCTGACGAGGTCCAAGCCGGCCTGGCCAGCTGGGCCGACACCGAGCGCGCACACGGCCGACTGACCGAAAACGAGCACACCTCTCGCGCCTAGTACCTGCCCCAGCATCCAGGCGGCGTGGCTTGGATCAGTCTCCCGGCACTTCCGACTTGTGCCCGCGGTCGACCAGCATCCGACGGCTGTGGACGCCGACAACGACGGCTTCCAGCTCGATGTGCGCATCGTCGAGGCCGGTCCCGTGGCTGCGGCGCTGCTGGGCGACACCGACGACGGTTGCAACACCGTGCGGGGCAGCGACTGCTAGCAGCCACCGCGGTCCGTCTCCGGCTGTGCGGAGCGCCGGAGACGGACCGCGGGGCACTGACGGCTACGGGAGGATGGTCATCCTTGGTGAAGGCGCGTGAGTGGTACCACCACGTCGACGCGGCGCTGTTGCGCGCAAGTGTGAGCACTGGCGAGGTGGTTCCCCGGCCCTGGCCGGACCTCGACATCGACCCCGGTGCCGAGCCCGGTGTCGAGCCCGGTGTCGAGCCGTGGTGCACCTGGATCGAGCGGGTCTGGGGACATAGCGGGGTCGCGGAGGCGATTGCCGTGGCCAGCCCGGTGCTGGTCAGCCGAGTGGAAGCGCTCCGCGACGGGGTGCGGCCGGATGTCGCGCAAGTGCGGCGCATGGTGCTGTCGCTTGCCCGGTACCTGGTGCGGATGCGGGGGCGGGCGACGCCGTTCGGGCTGTTCGCGGGTGTGGCGCCGATCCGGTTCGGTACGGTCACGGCGAGCCGATGGACCCAAGCCCATCACCGGTCGGTACGCCCCGACTCCGGGTGGCTGGCATCGGTGATCGCCCGGCTGGAGTCGTATCCCGCGCTGCGGCGTCGTCTGCGGGTCGTCGTGAACGACCTGGCGGTGGTGCGCGGTAACCGGCTGGTCGTGACCTGGCAGCCGCACGCCAGCGAACTTGGCCACCAGAGGACGGTCGAGGTGTCGGTGCGGTACACCCCACCGGTCCGCAGGGTCCTGCGCTCGGCCTGCTCACCGATTCGGGTCGGCGACCTGGTCGACGAGCTCGCTGCCGAGTTCCCCAACACCGAGCCGCAGACGGTGGATGCCATGGTGGCCGAGTTGTTCTTCCGGGGTGTCCTGATCACCGCTCTCCGGCCGCCGCTGACCGCCGTCGACGGGCTCGGTCACGTCTTGGAGGCACTGCGGGAGGTGAACGTATCCACGGTCTCGGAGGCCGCGTCGCTGATCGGCGAGCTCCGCGTCATCCATGCTGGTCTGCAGGCGACTGACCGCTCGGCGGGTTCCGTGGTGGAGCACCGTCCACAGGCGGTGACGGTTGAGCGAATGCGAGCGCTGTCCGATACCGCCGTGCAACCACTGATGGTGGATCTCCGCCTGGGCGTGACGGTGGTCCTGCCTCGGCAGGTCGCGGTCGAAGCTGCATCAGCCGCGGGGGCGTTGCTGCGGCTGAGCGCCGCCCCGACGGGTGTTCCAGCGTGGCGGGAGTATCACGAGCGGTTTCTTGACCGGTTCGGTCCCGGTGTCGTCGTCCCGGTGACCCAGCTCGTGGATCCTACGGCCGGACTCGGGTTTCCCTGTCACTACGCCGATCCGGACCGCAATGACGTAGCGGCAGGGTGGTCGCGGCGAGACGAACGCCTGCTGGCGTTGGCGCAGCAGGTGGCGCTGGACGGCGTGCAGGAGGTTGTGCTCGACGACGACGCCATCGAGGCGCTCGCCGGCGGCGAGGTCGGCGAGCTGCGGCCCACCACATCGCATCTGGATTTGTGCGTCGAGGTCCGAGCGGCCACGACGGCGGCGCTGGATGCAGGTGACTTTACGGTGGTGGTGACCGGGATCGGCCACAGCGCTCAGGACGCGGCGGGATCGGCCAGCGGCCACCCGGCCATGCTCGGGCCACCGGCAAACGGTGTTCCGGAAGTGGTCTCGGGCTCGATGGCAGTTTCGGTACAGCGTGCCCTCGCCGCGGCTACGGTTGTCTGATGACCGTGCATGAGGTGTCTGAGTCAGAGAGCGCCACGCCGAGTGGACCGGAGGTCGAGGATCTTCCGCTGCTCGCCGAGGCCTTTGGACTGGGCGAGGTGCAGCGAGCCGCGTTCCTTGCCGAAGGCATCATGAACCGGAACTGGCGACTCGAAACCGCAGCCGGGCCATATGCGCTCAAGCTGCTGTGTGATGTTCCCGCGGACGTTGCCCGCCGGAACGCGGACGTATTGACCGGGGTGGCGGCTGCGGGGTTGCCGGTCTGCTCGCCGGTGAGAACTCGCGACGGTCAGTCCGTGCTCCAGCTCGGATCTCGCAACTATCTGGTGTCGCCCTGGGCGACGGGATCCCATCGTGAGGGAACAGAGCTGGCGCTGGCTGAGGTCGAATCGTTCGGAGCGCTCGTCGCCGCGATCCACGATGCTCTGCACTCCCAGTCCGGTATGACCTTGCCGCCGGCTGACAGGCGGCCCTGGGCGAAGGTCACTAACCCGGAAGCGGCCATCGCGAAGGCTGACCGGCTGCTGGCCTCGATCGCCTCGATCGGCGATCCGACTGCGTTCGATGACCTCGCCAGGGATCTGCTCGAGGAACGCAAGATCTTGATCGACAAGCACCGGATGGGGGCTCCGGCGGCGGTTGAGGCGCCCGGCCCGTTCGGGTGGACACACGGAGATCTTCAGTACCGCAACATCCTGCGCGAGGGCGGGGCGGTGACCGCGGTCCTGGACTGGGATCGGATCGCGGTCAAACCGCTGGGCGAGGAGGTGGCCAGAACCGCGCAGGTACAGTTCGGCGGTGAGCACGGCAGCCTCGATCTGGAACGAGTGGCCGCGTTCGTGGCCGGATACAGGACGGTGCGGACGCTTCCGGCGGCGGATCTGGCGGACGCCGTCGATCGTCGATCGACTGTGGTGGAAGCGCATGTCCGACTATTGGATCTTCGAGTTCCACTACGATCGCGCCGACCATGGGCCCGACGCGCTGATGGAGCCGAGTGAACGTCTTTTGGTCTGGTGGACAGACCGGCGTGCCGATGTCCAGGCGGCGTTCGCGGCTGGAGCATGACCGGCGCCGTGCCCCAGCCTGGGGCGATCAAAATTCGATCATGGTGCGGATGCCGCGTTTCGCCGTGGCGTGGTCGAATGCGTCGTTGATCTGGTCCAGCGGGAATCGGGTGGTGGCCAGGTCGTCGGCGATGAGCTGGCCGGATGCGACCATCCGCACATAGGTGGGGATGTCGTGGCGGGTGCGGACTTCCCCCATGACCGACCCGGCCAGGCTTCTGCCGTGGCGTAGAAGCCTGGAGGTGAGGCGGATCTGGCTTTCCGGCGGCATCATCCCGATGATCACGGCTCGTCCGCCGGGTGCGAGTGCGGCGAAGGCGGCTTCGGCGAGGCCGGGGTCACCGACGGCCTCGACCGCGACGTCGACACCGCGTTGCTCGGTGGCGGTGCCGATCGCGGTGTAGATGTCCTGCTGGTTGGGGTCGATGGTGTCGGTCGCGCCCACGGACTGTGCTGCTTGGCGGCGGTGGGGTTCGGGTTCGACCGCGATGATGCGGGTGGCTCCGGCGATTCTGGCGGCTTGGACAGCGCCGAGGCCGACGCCACCGCAGCCGATGACGAGCACCGTGTCACCGGGGCGGGTGCCTGAGGTGTTGAGGATGGTGGCTGCGCCAGTGGTCAGGCAGCAGCCGAGCAGCGCGGCCGCGTCGAAGGAGATCTCGTCGGGGACGGGGATGAGGGCCGCGGCGTCGAGGAGTAGCAGGTCGGCCAGGGCCGAGACGCCCAGGTACTGGCGGAACGGCTGCCCGTAGATGCTGAGCCGGTTCTTCTGGCGTTGTTTCCCGGTCGTGTCGGTGCAGTAGACCATCTGTCCGGACAGGCAGTTTCCGCATTGCCCGCAGGGGATCTGGTCGCAGACCAGGACCCGGTCACCGGGCTGGAAGCCGGTGACTCCCGGTCCGACCTGGTGGATGATTCCGCTGGCTTCGTGGCCGAGGACGGTGGGGGGTGGGTAGGGGAACAGCCCGTGGGCGAAGTGCAGGTCGGTGCCGCAGATCCCGACGCTGGCGGTCTGGACGATCACCTCCCCGTGGCCGGGTTCGCGTAGTTCGATCTGTTCGATGGTCATCGGTTTGCCGGGCTCATGCAGTACGGCCGCGCGGGCGGTGGTCGGGGCCATGGCGGTCTCCATTCGCGGTCAGAAAGGCTGGCGGATGATCTTTAGTGCTTCGGCGACCTGGTCGATGTAGTCGGGGGCGGGGGCGTCCGGGATCTTGAGGATGAGCGTCTGCCGCCGGAACCGCTGGTAGACGGGGTAGGCCTCTGCGCGGGGTGGTGTCCACCGGCCGCGCAGGCACGGCCAGTACTTCTCCAGCAGGGCGGGCTGCTGGAGAAGCGGCACCGACAACCAGTCGGGGTACAGCGCCCGGACCGGGATACCTCGGGCTTTGCAGGCGGTGAACAGTCCGGCCGGGTCGTGGACCGGTTTCAGCACGGTGAAGGCAGCCCCGTACCAGCCGCGTGCCGACCGGTCGGGGAGGACGACGGGCCGCATCGGCAGGTCCTGCTCCTCGAGGGTGTCGACGAGGTGAGCGAGATTCGCCTCAGCGGCTTTCATCCGCTCGGGGAGCGTCTTGACCTGCTCGCGGGCGATCACCGCGGCGAGTGCGGGGATCCGGTACTTGTAGGAGGCCCCGGCCTGGGCAAGTGGGGTCAGGGTGGGGTCGGTGAGTTCGGCGGCGAGCCGGAAGGGGTGGTGGCCGACCGTCAGGGCCCGCTCGTAGATGGCCCGATCGGAGGTGGTCAGGACTCCGCCTTCGCCGCCGGAGACCGCCTTGGACTCCTGCAAGCTGAAGCAGCCCGCCGCACCCCACGATCCAACCGGACGTCCCTGGTAGAGGGCGCCGTGGGCGTGCGAGCAGTCCTCCACGACCGGCACAGGAAGGCTGGCGAAGCCCTCCATGTCGGCGGGGATGCCCCAGGACCCCACCGAGCCGACAGCCCGCCGCTTCCGCCCCGGCCCCGCCCGGCGTGCGCACCCCTGCACTAGCGCGTGACGGACCTGCGGGACCGTGCCCAGGCCGCCGAGCAGGGCAGCGACATGGCAGCAGCGTCGGCCGTGCACAACCTGGCCACGCTCCTCGCCTGGCCTGCCCGGAGAAGGAGTCGCAGCTGTACGCCGCGTCGCCCACGACGTGGATCGCGGATTGACCGCGGGTCCCCTGAGATCCACCGTGTCCAGGGGCTGGAGGTCGCGTTGTTATGCGCCGTGAACCTGGTTTTCATGTTTGGGAGGATATAGCTTGGGCGGGGTGTCATGATTGACGCTCGGTGGCATGCGACGACTTCAGACGCACGAACAGAGCGACTGGCAGGAACTGGAGGATGAGTGACTGCATCAATTTGGCGATCTGCAACGCAGACGAGGATGTGGCAGGACATTAACGACGATCCAGATGCACGACGGTTCGTCGACGATCCGCTGGCCAGCGGTAGTGAGCGTTTCCCGCTCGCCTTCCCCGGTCTGGCCACGCCTGGTGAGGGCGGGCAGCCCTCGGGGCCCGACACCCGGCCGTACGGGCTGCGGGTACTGCGGGTGATGGGCCCGGGACGGGTTCGACCGTGGCGGTACTGCCCCGAGCGACAGCTCACGATTGGCGCTGACGGGTCGGAGCTGCCCAGCATTGTGGACAAGCTGGAGTGGTCGACCAACAGCCACAATGATGGTGATGAGGGTCCGTCGAAGGACTACGGGTGGGAAACCGTTCCTGACGAGCCGAAGAAATGACGGTCCTGGTCGTCGCGGACGAACGCGACCGCAGCGCTAACGATATCGTGCGCGGTCTCGATGCCCGCGGCGTCGACGTGGCCCGGATCGACACCGGCTGGTTCCCGCAGCACATGCAGATCGACGCCAAGTTCCGTGCGGGCCGTTGGAGCGGTGAGTTTCATCTGCCCGCGTCCCGCGTGGTGACGCTGCAGGACGTTCGGTCGATCTGGTACCGCAGCCCGACGACGTTCGCGCTGCCCGGGGGCATGTCCGACGCTGAACGGGCCTATGTCCGCCGCGAGGGCAAGCTCGGTCTCGGTGGAGTACTCACCGCGCTACCGGTGCTCGCCGTGAACGATCCTCACGACGCGGCTCGGGCGGTGTACAAGCCGCTGCAGCTCACCGCCGCCGCAGCGTGCGGCCTCGCGGTACCGACCACCCAGGTCACCAATACCGCAGCTGGGGTGCGGCGTTTCGCCGCCGACGCCGGTCCCGGCGGGATCGTGACCAAGGCGCTGGGTACCACGCTGCTGCACGAGGACGACACCTACAAGCTCGGCTACACGCGCCGCCTCACCGGCCTCGACCTCGCCGACCTGCGCGGGATCGAGGCCACCGCGCACTGCCAGCAGCACTGGGTGGACAAGGCGTGGGAGAGCCGCGTCGTGGTCGTCGGTGAACAGGTGTTCGCCGTGCGGATCGACGCAGGCAGCCCGGCTGCACATGTCGACTGGCGTTCGGACTACCCGGCGCTGACCTACCAGGTCGTGACACCGCCGGTCAGCGTGCTTGAAGGCGTGCGTGGGGTGATGGCGCGTCTCAGGTTGGTCCACGCCGCTTTCGACTTCGCTGTCGATGATGTCGGCACCTGGTGGTTCTTCGAGGTGAACCCAGGCGGGGTCTATGGCTGGCTCGAGTTCCACACCGGCGTTCCGATCACCGATGCGCTCGTCGATGTCCTCGTGGAAGGAACAGTTGCATGACTACCGTCACTGTGCCCGACTGGCCGGCTCGCGCACGGCGGCTCGTGGACAAGCTTGTCGCCGACGACGATGTGCACGATCCGGCATGGATCGCCGCGGTGGCAGCGGTGCCTCGCCACGAGTTCGTCCCGACCTACTATCGCCAGGACACTGACACCCGTCCCGCTGTCTGGCGACCGGTCAGCCCCGCCGACCCGGACGAGCGGGAGACCTGGCTCGCGCAGGTCTACTCCGACACCACCTTGGTGACGGCGGTGGCCGAGTACACCGACCGTGGCGTGCAGATCCCGGTGTCGTCCTCGACCAAACCCGACCTGATGGTCCGCATGCTCGAGGAACTCGCCGTCGCCGACGGCCACCGCGTCCTGGAGATCGGCACCGGCACCGGCTACAACGCCGCGTTGTTGTCCCATCGCCTTGGAGAAGACAACGTCTACTCCGTCGACGTCGACGCCGACCTGGTCGCCACCGCGAGCCGGCGACTGGCCGCCGCGGGGTACCGACCGACCCTGGCTGCCACCGACGGTGCCGCCGGGCTCCCCGAGCACGGCCCCTATGATCGGATCATCGTGACCTGCTCGGTCCCCGCGGTCCCGACGGCGTGGGTCGAGCAACTCCAACCCGGTGGCATCATCCTCGTCGACGTCGAGGGACCCCTTGGTGCAGGCAATCTGGTCACCTTGCACAAACCCACGACCGCGCTGTCGGTGCAGGGACGGTTCCTGCCCTGGTGGGGCCGCTTCATGCGGCTGCGTCCCACGGCCGGACCGACCACCGGTGCACCCCGTCCTCGCCGCGCTGACGGCGAACCCCTGGCCGGTAGCACTCTCGTGGACCCGGCTGAGCTCGACACCGGTTTCCGGTTCCTCGCCCAGCTGTTGCTGCCCCACGGCATCGCGCAGTCGCTGATCCCCAGCTTCGACCTCACCCGACCCGTCGCCACCAGCCTCGTCGCCCCCGACGGTTCCTGGTGCGAGGTCGCCCGCGAACCCGGTACTGACGGACGACGGGAGCTGTCCCGTGGCGGGCCGAGTGACCTTTGGGCTCGAGTCGAGACGGCGTGGGATCAGTGGACCCGACACGACCGACCCTCCTGGTCGGACTTCGGGCTGACCGTTACCCCCGACGAGCACCGCGTCTGGCTCGGCGAACTGACAGGACCGTCCTGGCCCCTACCCACACCCCATGAGGTCCACGCCTGAGCGGGCGGGACCACCGGGAAGCGGTGAGTACACGCGGTGTTCCGCAGCGCGACCGTCGACCACAGCCGAAGACAGCACGGGTGGAACGTTGTGCCAGGACGAAGGCGGACTGGTACTACATTCGGAGATATTGGGGTAGGGGGTCTCCTCGGGTGCGGTAGTGGCTGATGAGGGCTCTGGTCTGGTGGAGTCTGCGGAACCGTGACCAGCGTAGGACGTGGTCGATGCCGGAGGCGGCGGCCAGGACGGTGC
>JBBSQN010000168.1:0-11515 GCA_038257875.1 Mycobacteriales bacterium | reverse complement strand
GGACCAGCCCACGAGCCACCAAGAAGGCCGGCGACTTCCCGGCCCGCAAAGATCAACCCAGCGTCATGGCCGTCACCCGGCGCATCGAGCTACATTGCTTCCCCTATCGATACCTCGACCCCTAAAAGCAAGGCCATTGGGGTGGTCCCAGGTCAAGCTCGCTCACGAGGCCAGCGTGTCGGTGAGCCTGGTCAGTGGCGTCGAACAGGGACGGTTACCGGCTTCCCCGTTGTTTGTATCCGCCTGCGCCCGCGCGTTGGACATGGGGGTGGCTGAGCTATTGGAACAGCCTTACCTGTGCAGGAACCGGTCCGACCACGAGGTTCATGCCTCTATACCGGCGATCCGGCGTGAGTTGGCTGTCTCCCGTTTGGAGCCTTTCGACGAGGTACCCCTGCGGTCTTTGGATGAGCTGGCGCGCGATGTGACGAAGGTGTCGAGGCTACGTCACTCGGTCGATCTGTACGAACTTGGAGCTCGACTACCAGGGCTGTTGGCAGAGTTGCGGGCTGCCGTCCACACCTTGGGCGGTAGTGAGCGGGAACGGGCTTTCGGGCTGTTGTCTGAGGTGTACGCGGCTGCCGAGCTGCTCACGTACAAGCTCGGGCACATCGACCTCGCGTCCCTGACGACCGAGCGCTATGAGTGGGCTGCCGCCCGGTCCGGTGATGAGCTGGCTGTCTGCGTCGGTGACTACCTGCGTGCTAAGATATTGAGGCTTATTCAGCGATCTTGATCGGAGGCGCATCCCCGCAGCTCAACCGTGGTCTTACAAGATCCACATGACCCTCCTGAATAACCCTCATTGACTACGTCAGCCGATTGGAATTCCGCTTTACCTTTCTTGGAAAAGAGCCGACACCGCATCGAACCGGACATCGGCAGGGCCGATCCAGTTGTGCTCTCGGTGTGGGGCAACCTGCACCTCCAATCGGGGCTCGCAGCAGCCCGTGCCGGAAACCGTGACCTCGCCGATGCCCATCTCGGGGAGGCCAAAGAAACTGCCGAGCGTATCGGTGTCGATCGGGACGACTACCGGCTGTGTTTCGGACCCACTAACGTCAACATCTGGTCCGTGGGGCTCGCGGTGGAGATGCTCGATGGAACCGAAGCCGTCAAACGTGCGGAGAAGTTCACTATTCCCGCCACGGCTCAGCGGGAACGTGCAGGCCACCACTTCATCGACCTCGCCCGGGGTCACCTACTCCACGGGAACAAGAAAAAGGCGTTCGCCGCACTCCGCCGCGCCAGGAAGATTGCTCCAGCTCAAACCCGGTACCACCCCATGGTGCATGAGACCATCCGCGTCATCGCGCGCCAGGAAGCTCGCGCCAGCGACACCGTCCGAGGATTCGCCACCTGGTGCGGAATCCGAGACTAAAGATCCGATCTACTGTGCGGAATCCGCACTAATTCGGCGCAGCAGTAGCTGCCCGGTCTCGTCGGGACTACGTTTCCTCCTCCAGCGCATGGGCCTGCTGGTGTTCGCCCAGCGCGTGCAGGTCGCGGGCGAGGTTGGTGGCGGAGGCGAGGGTGTCGGGGTGGTCGTCGCCCAGGACCCGCCGGCGGCGGGTGAGGGTGTCCTCGTCGAGGGCGCGGGCCTGCTGGTGTTCGCCCAGCGCGTGCAGGTCGCGGGCGAGGTTGGTGGCGGAGGCGAGGGTGTAGGGGTGGTCGTCGCCCAGGACCCGCCGGGAGCGGGTGAGGGTGTCCTCGTGGAGGGTGCGGGCCTGCTGGTGTTCGCCCAGCGCGCGCAGGTCGGCGGCGAGGTTGTTGGCGGAGGCGAGGGTGTAGGGGTGGTCGTCGCCCAGGACCCGCCGGGAGCGGGTGAGGGTGTCCTCGTGGAGGGTGCGGGCCTGCTGGTGCTCGCCCAGCGCGCGCAGGTCGAGGGCGAGGTTGCCGGCGGAGGTGAGGGTATCGGGGTGATCGTCGCCGAGACGGTCTCGCCGAGTGCTGTGGGCGCGGTGGAATAGCAGCAGCGCCTCGCGGGGCTCACCACGGGTCAGCAGGTAGCCAGCAGCTAGGTCGAGCAGGCGGGCTACCTCGTCGAGGACGGGTCGAGGGTGCGGGTGGGTGAGGTGGCGGTCAGGACGTGCACGAGTAGCCGGCGCCATGTCGGCCATACGGCGGGGTTGTTCCACACCTCGGCCGGTGCCGCGTCAGCCAGCAGCCCGACCACCCTGGCCGTCCACGTACCTCCGTCGGGGTCGGTGGTGCGGGTGCGCAGCAGGCCGGCCGGTACCCGGTGCAGCGTGATGCTGGTGGCCTCGACGCGGGCCAGGCCCCGGCGGCGCAGCACCGCGGTCCGCTCGGCCATCACGAGCGGGTCACCAACGGCGTCGGCCAGCCCGGTCGGGAGCCGGTCGGGGTGTTCGGTGATCAGGGTCAGCGGTACCGGTTCGGGTGCCAGCCATGCCACCAGCGTGAGCAACTCCAGCGCGACGGGATCGTCGACGGCGAGCCGGTCGAACGCCACCGCCCACACCGCTGCCGCCGACACACCGTCGTCACCATCGGTGTGGGCCAGCACCCGATCGGCGCGCTCGGCCAGCAACCCGAGATAGGTCTCGGCGGTCAGGTCGGTGGTGGCCAGCAGCGCTGCGGCTTGGTCCACCGCCAGCGGCAGGTCGCCGACCGCGGCGGCGACCCGCCCGGCGTCGGCCTCGGTCAGATCGGGTAGCCGGGTGCGCAGGAGCCGGAGGGACTCGGCGCGGGTGAACTCCGCCACCTCCAGACCGGTGGCCACCCGGTGCCAGTCCGGGTTCCGGGAGGTGATCACCACATGCCCGGGACCGCAGGGGAGGAACCGGGCCAGATCGTGCGGGTTCTCGGCGTTGTCGAACACCACCAACCACCGGTCCCGCTCTCGCAGCACACCGAACAACCGTGCCAGCGCCACCTCCGCCCCGTCGGTTGCGGACGCCAGGTGAAGGGCGTGGGCCAGCTCGGCGAGCCGGTCGGGGATCAGCGTCGGATCCTGCGCGGGGACCCACCACGCCACGTCATAGTCGTCGCCGTGCCGGTGGGCGTACTCGATCGCGGTCAGGGTCTTGCCGACCCCACCCATCCCGTGCACCGCCTGCACCACCGCGCGTTCCCCCGCGCACAACGCCGCCCGCAGACCCTCCAGCAGTCCGTCGCGACCGGTGAACAGCGCCGATCGGGCCGGGATGTTCCACACCCGTGCCACCTGTGCCCGCGGCAGCTCGGTCAGGGCGTGCACCACCGCGGCCTCCAGATCGCCTGGCGTGCCCACCGACGCCGCGGTCACCCCGCTGTCGTGCAGCCGAGCGCGGAAACCCTCCTGCCGCGCCCCGTACTGCAGATCCCGGAACAACCCCGCGGGCCCCTGCGCGTCCTCCCCGATCAGGAACACCAGCCGGGGAAGACCGGCCGCGGCGGCGGCGTCGAACTCCAGCTCGGTGTAGGACAGCTCCGGGCGGTCGCGCACCGGCGAGCCGTACCGGAACCCCGCGATCAGCACGTACACGTCCGCGGCCTGTACCGCCTCCCGGCACACCCGCTCCGGCTGCTCGTCGCGGGCGGCGAAGTACGCCATGTCCGAGACCGCGTCACCGGCCCGGGCCACCGCCGACTCCACCGCTGCCACGAACGACCGCCCCGCCGGGAACCGACGCAACTCCGCGGTGTGACTCAGAAACACTCGCCGCGGTGTCGGACGACCCTCAGGCATGCCCCCAGCATTCCAGAGACCACACCGCAGCGGGAACGCTCCCCGCAGTGAAGTGCCTCTTGCGCGGAAGAGGTGCACCTGCCTCAGCCAGATCGCGGTCCTAGGTGGCTGGTGTCGAACGGCCGTTTCGCACCTAGAGTCGGTGACCGTGAGTGATAATCCGCAGCTCAGGAGCTCATACTTTTGTTGCTCTCCGTGAGATTCGACGAAAAACACCAGCCACCTAGCACATCGCATTCCGGCTGTTCGGGGTACCTTTGCTGTCCACAACCACCAGCTGGGGGTGCGCTCCGCACCGTGTCGAGGACAGCTTCCCGGATCTTGACATCTGGTTGACAGCCCGGTTCTGGCCTTCCGGCCAGCCTGTGTTCACCGCACATCAGCCCGGCCCGCGATGTCGAAGCGCGCACGGAGGAAGGACACGACAATGACCCAACACAGCGACCAGGCGAGTCGCCGCGCTGTCGAACGGCCCGCAACCGACGACACGTCACGGCCGTCGCATGGCTGAGCCCTGCCGGTGCCGCCGGCCCTTGACCCCGCCCGACGGACCACATTGGTGGCCCTATCGAGATCCCGAACCCGGACCTGAGGTGCGGGTGGTCGTCCTGTGGGGAGACAAACCCCATATGCTGCGCAGGGTCCGCGTCGAGGGCGGCTGGCACGCCGAAGGCTTCGCAGCTCCCTACCCCGAGCACACCCCACCCAGGCCGTGACCGCGGCCGGTCGCTGCTGGGACGGTGTCCAGCACCCCGTCGTTGACGCCACCTCCCACACCACGCCTCAGCCCGCCGCTCGGGAGCCCCGATGACCCGGATCTGGGGCCCTCCCACGGCGGACGAGGCCGGCCGCCCCAAGCGGCCGGTGTCCCGCGGGACCGGCGGCGTCACCCCCGCTGCCGGTCCCGCCTCCCCTGCCGACCACCAGTCCGGCGCGGCTTCCAGGCACTTTGACCCGTGGTTGATCTGGATGGGCTGCGTTCACGACGGGGCCGACCACGCCGTCACTGCCGAGGAGCTCGCTACTGGTCGCTACCGCGACACTGGCGTCTATCTGACTATGTGCGGCCGCACCGTCGCACCCCAGGCCACGGTCTCCCCGCCCGGACGCCCCTGCCCCGCCTGCTGCGCGACACTGAGCGACCTCCAGCCTCCCGCATGCCCACGGGCTCGCCGCCCGCGCTGGCTCACACACCTGCGCACGCTCCTCAAGCACCGTTGACAAATCCTGCCTCACGATCGGCTCGCTCACCCCGATATGGACACATATCGGGGTGAGAACCGGCCGTTTAGCACCGACGTGGGGCCATATCGGGGTATGAGGTGGCCGCCATGTTCGATGCGGCATGAACGATCCCGCAGGACTTCTGCGATGCTGTGCATTTCATCGGTTCGTGCCGGTCACCAGGCGAAGGTCAATCACTGGAGGCGCAGGCCTACGCTGACGGCGCGATGATCTCCTCCCGGAACGTCGATGATCTCTACGCTGCTGGTGCTGAGACCTGGGCCGGCCACGAGCACATGGTCGATCATCGCGCCGAGCCATCGCGGTGCATCCTGCGGCCAGGTTCCGGTCAAGCCGGCGCCCACCTGCTCGGCGCTGTCGGAGCAGCCGTTCACGAGCATGTCGTGCAGCGCGGTGTGATCCAGCGTGGCGTTGAAGTCCCCCAGGACGACAGTGGGACGCGAGGTACGGCACGACGGCGACACGAGTTCCAGGTCATTCATCCATTTGTACTCGGCGAACGGAAGTGGGGGATGCGCATGAACCACCTGGATATCGACCTGGCGACCTTGCAGCTCGATCGTCAGCTGCATCGAACCGAGCGTTGTGTACGGAGTTGCTGGTCGGAACTCTGTCGGCACCTCAGAACGGACGAGTACGGACGTGGCGGCAGCGTTGGCCGGCTCGTTCTCATAGCCCGGCCGACGACGTTCGGGATCACGTGCCCGACGCACATCCGTTGCCGCAGTATATTCACCGGCAAAGCTGGCGACGAGTTCCGTGACGTAAGGTTTGGACGCCTCGGGTAGTGCGATCACGTGTGGTGTCTCGGTGCGGATGAGTCGAATCAGCTCAACCTGATCAGTGCTGTCGCGCGTGACGTTCAGGGTGAGCACGCGCAGCTGTGTTCCCGTCTGGGGTGCGGTGTCACCCACTATTCGGGAAAGGAGTCCGCCGGCGGAGATCACTCCGATCAGCAGGAACACAAGGGACTTGTATCTCAGCCGGGTTCCCAGGCCGAGCCCGGCTAGGATGATCACGGCAACGGTCAGCTGGGGGCGGAATGCCGTGAGCTGCGCGACGCCCGGCCACTGGTCCAAGGTCGCAACTCGTGGCCAGAGGACTCCGATCAGGCCAACGGCTAGAATCAGGGTCACACTCCACCCGAGCAGCAGTCGAGCTCCTCCGGACTTCTGGTCCGCAGCGGAAAGCTGCTGTTCTGTCTGCCGCTGGGAATCCATGCAGATAAGCGTACCTCAAGGGCCTGCTGCTTACGCGGTCGGCGTCCAAATATGGCGCGCAGCGTGGGGACCGTCTGCGCGGATTATCGCTGTCAAGGATTAATGATGACGAGTTCGCGGCGATCCACCGCCGCTCGGCACACCGTCACCGCGTCATTACCCTGATCAATCATCGACCTGACCACGCGGCCCGCACAGCTGTTCCGCGTCGCGGTCGCTGCCGTCCTGTCGGCCGTCCCCTCGGTCCCGTGTCCTTGCTGGCTGGCGCCGGCTCGTTCGCTGCGGCCGAACTGATCATCCAGCGGGCGACCGTGGCGATCTCCCGCAGATCGACGCCTACGCCGACCGTAACCGCGCGGCGGGGGCGGCGTACCTCGGGCTGCGACGGCTGTCCGAACTGGTCGGAGCCACGTCGCTGTCCGCGTTCGAGGACCTGTGCGCGCTTCTGGTCCGGGACCGGACGGAGCGCTACGCGCCGTCCGGTCCCGGACGCGGGTTTCCGACCAGCATTGAGTCGCTGGCACTCTCGTGGGTAGAGTGCCAACGTGCAGCCCGGCTGAGGACGTTCCGGCACCCGCGACGGCGGGACGACCGAGGGCTGTTGACCCAGAACAAAGCGCATGTACCCCAGGAAGGGGAGGTCATCGTCGTGGCGAACATCAAGCCGCTCGAGGACAAGATCGTCGTCCAGGCCAGCGAGGCGGAGACCACGACCGCGTCCGGCATCGTCATCCCGGACACCGCGAAGGAGAAGCCCCAGGAGGGCAAGGTCCTCGCGGTCGGCCCGGGTCGGATCGACGACAAGGGCAACCGCATCCCGCTGGACGTGGCCGTCGGCGACGTCGTCATCTTCTCGAAGTACGGCGGCACCGAGGTCAAGTACAACGGCGAGGAGTACCTCATCCTCTCCGCGCGCGACGTCCTCGCGGTCGTCAACTGACGTACCCGGCAGTTCTGTAGCCGCCAGCCCCGGTGGTCCCTCGACCGAGCGGGCCACCGGGGCTGGCGTTTCTAATCGGAGAACCTAGAGAGGCAGGACATGCCGAAGCAGATCAGTTTCGACGAGACGGCGCGCCGCGCGCTGGAGCGCGGGGTGAACCGGCTGGCCGACGCGGTCAAGGTGACCCTCGGCCCGCGAGGCCGCCACGTCATGCTGGACAAGAGTTACGGTGGGCCGACCGTCACCAACGACGGTGTCACCATCGCCCGCGAGATCGACCTGGAGGACCCGTTCGAGAACCTGGGTGCCCAGCTGGCCAAGTCGGTCGCCACCAAGACCAACGACGTCGCGGGTGACGGCACCACCACCGCCACCGTGCTCGCCCAGTCGATGGTGGCCGTCGGGCTGCGCAACGTCGCGGCCGGCGCCAACCCGACCGCGCTCGGGGTGGGCATCGCCGCCGCCGCGGACGCGGTCTGTGAGCTGCTTGCAAAGAAGGCGATCCCGGTCGAGGGGAAGTCGCACATCGCGCAGGTCGGCACGATCGCCTCCCGCGAGCGGGAGATCGGCGACCTCATCAGCGAGGCGCTCGAGGCCGTCGGCAAGGACGGTGTGATCACGGTCGAGGAGGGCTCCACGCTCGCCACCGAGCTGGAGATCACTGAGGGCCTGCAGTTCGACAAGGGCTACCTGTCGCCGTACTTCGTCACCGACTCGGAGTCGATGGAGGTCGTGCTGGAGGACGCCTACGTCCTGCTGCACCGCGACAAGATCAGCGCCATCGCCGACCTGCTGCCGCTGCTGGAGAAGGTGCTGGGCGAGGGTAGGCCGCTGCTGATCGTGGCCGAGGACCTCGAGGGTGAGGCGTTGTCCACGCTGGTGGTCAACTCGATCCGCAAGACCGTCAAGGTCGCCGCGGTGAAGGCGCCGTTCTTCGGCGACCGGCGCAAGGCGTTCCTGGAGGATCTCGCCGTCTCCACGGGCGGTCAGGTCATCAACCCCGAGGTCGGGCTGAAGCTGTCCGAGGCCGGGCTCGACCTGCTCGGGCGGGCGCGACGGGTCGTCGTCACGAAGGACGCCACCACCCTCGTCGAGGGCGCCGGCGACGCCGACGCCGTCACGGCTCGGGTCGCACAGCTGCGTTCCGAGATCGAGTCCTCCGACTCCGACTGGGACCGCGAGAAGCTGCAGGAACGGCTGGCCAAGCTGTCCGGTGGGGTCGCCGTCGTCAAGGTCGGGGCGGCCACCGAGACCGCACTCAAGGAGCGCAAGCACCGCATCGAGGACGCGGTGTCGGCCACCCGGGCGGCGATCGAGGAAGGCATCGTGCCTGGCGGCGGTTCGGCGTTGCTGCACGCCGCCCTGGCGTTGTCCGATGGGCTGGGCTTGACCGGTGACGAGGCCACGGGCGTGGCGGTCGTGCGCAGCGCGCTCCGGGCGCCGTTGTACTGGATCGCTGCCAACGGCGGCATGGAGGCCGCGGTCGTGATCGGCAAGGTCCTCGAGCAGGAATGGGGCCACGGTTTCAATGCCGAGACCCAGACCTACGGGGACCTGATGGCCGACGGCGTCATCGACCCGGTCAAGGTCGCTCGCTCCGCGGTGGTCAACGCGGCGTCGATCGCGCGGATGGTGCTCACCACCGAGAGCGCGATCGTGGACAAGCCGGCGCGGGCCGAGCCGGCTGGTGATCACGGGCACGGCCACGGGCACTGACCGACCCCGTACTGAACGACGGCGGGCCGACCCTTCAGGGTCCGGCCCGCCGCCGTGGTTCACGAGGCCGGCCGTCTCAGGCGGGCTCTGCCGGGCAGGTGGGCTGCGCCGCGCGCAGCGTGCGGTCGTGGCCACGGATGATGTCGTCGCGCTCGGACTCCGAGAGTCCACCCCACACACCATAGGGCTCGTGCGCGGACAGAGCGTGCCGTCGACACTGCGCCAGCACCGGGCAGCGTTGGCAGACCTCTTTGGCCAGTGCCTCGCGGCTTGCTCGGGCCGGGCCGCGCTCGCCCTCGGGGTGGAAGAAGGAGGCGCTGTCCATGCCGCGGCACGCGCCCTGCATCTGCCAGTCCCAGATGTCCGCGACCGGGATCGGGAGTCTCCGCGTGTCCGCCACGTTCATCACCTCGCTCTGTTCGGAGAGCCAGCCTCATCGGCGCTCGATGCGTCTACCATAGAACCGCGTCAAAACTTGTTCAAGTGAGAGCGTGGCAAAGTTGCCGGGTGGGCGGGTGACCCGCACGATGGAGCGGTGCAGCCCGAACCGTCACCGCCGGCGTTGCCGGGTCGGCGCCCCTCCGTGCTGCCACCCGACCTCGGGAGGGACGCCGGCGAGCCGCAGCTGAGCGTGGCGGCGGTCGCCCGCAGGCTCGGCATCGCGCCCGCGACGCTCCGTACCTGGGACCGGCGCTACGGCATCGGCCCAACCGAGCACACCCCCGGTCGGCACCGGCGGTACTCCGCCGAGGACGTCGCCCGGCTCGAGCTGATGCAGCATGCCCTGATGCGTGGCGTGTCTCCGGCCGACGCGGCGCGGCACGCGCAGGCCGCCCGCCTGCCCGGCCCTGCCACCGATCCTCCCGCCCCCTTCCCGGCTGTCGCTGCGATTACCGGTGCGGTGTCGATGCGTGCTCGGCTGAGCTCCGGCACGGAGCAGGACATGGCCGACGAGGTGGGTGACCCCCTACTCGCGGGCATCGACGGCTACGGGGACATCGGTGTCCGGGTCCGGGTCGGTGGCCGTCTCCTGCGCCTGCCCGGTGCCGGGCGTCGCGCGCGGGGGCTCGGCCGCGCCGCGCTCGCCCTGGACGCCACCATGGTCGGCAAGCTGCTCGGTGAGGCGATCGCCGCCGTCGGTGTCGTAGCCACCTGGGACGACGTCGCCCGGCCCGTGCTGTCCGCCGTCGCCGACCGGTGGGCCTGCACCGGCGCCGGCGTCGAGATCGAGCATCTCGTCAGCGAGTGCGTGATCGCCGTGTTCGGCGCGCACGCCGCCGCCGCCCCGTCCACGGGGGACATTCGCCCGGTGTTGCTGGCCGCAATGCCCGACGAGCAGCACACATTGCCGATCGTCGTGCTCGCCGCATCCTTGGCCGACCGGGGCGTCGCGTGCCGCTCGCTCGGATCGAACCTCCCGGCCGACGCGCTGATCGCCGCCATCCGCCGCACCGCGCCCGCCGCCGTCGTGCTCTGGTCCCAGCTCCCGGCCTCCGCCGATGTCGAGGTACTGCGGTCGTTGCCGCGTACCCGGTCGCGCTTCCGCCTGTTCGTTGCCGGACCGGGCTGGGTGGACGTCGCGCTGCCGTCGCGCCCCGGCCGGCTCGACTCGTTGGGGAAAGCCAGCGAGACGGTCAGCGCCGCGGTGCTGATCTGACCGCCTGGTAGCGATCGAACTTCACTGTCCGTATCACTCCGCGTGCAGGATGTCCGTCATCACCTGGTAGTGATGGCACTCGGCGACCCCTGTCGGCGCAGTGACACCCTGTGGTATGCGCCAGACGGGGGAGTCTGTGGGGTTTCTTGGCTGGCTGCGGTACGGTGGCTACTCCATTCGGAACCTCATCACCCACATGACGAGTGCCGCTCGGCGCACACTCCCGAATGGACGGCACACACCCACCCTGATCGTGTCAAGGTGAGCCTGTCCCCCGCCGATGCAAGGGGTGACACATCACCCGGCTGCAGGAAACTGCAGGAAGGAATCGTCGTGACGACGGTACTCATCTGCGACGATCGTCGTAGCGTCCGTGAAGGTCTGACTCGCGTGATGTCCGCGGTCTCGGGGGTGCACCGGATCGACTGCGTTGCGCACGGCGACGAGCTGCTGGCCCGGTTCTCCCGGCAGCCGGTCGACGTGGTCCTGGTCGGCACCCAGCGTGCGGTGCCCACCGGGGTCGAGGCTACGCGGCGGCTCGTCGCCGCCCACCCGCAGGCAAACGTCATCGTGTTCGGTGCCCCCGACGACGCGGGCAGCATCGCCGCGGCCATCGCCGGTGGAGCGCGTGGCTATCTGCGCTGGGACGCTTCGCGCCCGGAACTGGTGGCCGCGCTCGCGCACACCCTTGCGAGCACCGCGGTGCCCACGCCACGGGTACCGACCGACCCCGGCGTGCAGCTCACCGAGCGTGAGCTCCAGGTCTTGCGTGGCATGAGCCAAGGCAAGAGCAACGGTCAGATCGGGCGCGAACTCTACCTGTCCGAGGATACGGTCAAGACCCATGCTCGGCGTCTGTTCCGCAAGCTCGGCGTGCGGGACCGCGCTCAGGCTGTGGCGCACGGGTTCCGGCGGGGCCTCGTCTCCTGAGAGAGCTACCTTCCCGGCACGCGTCGACACGTCCCCTGACCGTCATCCCGTATACTGACCGATCCGTGGTTGCTGCACAGGGTCTGCACCGTCGGGCCGTCCCGGGCGTCTCCTTC
>JBBSQN010000167.1:0-11588 GCA_038257875.1 Mycobacteriales bacterium | reverse complement strand
GGGCGGTCGTCGGGGGCGGGCCCGTCCTGATCGAGGACCTCGACCAACCGCGTCCCGTACGCGGACAGTTCCGTGGGACTGTAGACGGTGGCCTTGTCGGCCAGCTCCGCCTCCGCACCGGCCCACACCGACGGCGACAGGCGTCCGGCGGCGTCGGAGGCCAGGACCCTCGCGATCGTCTCCACATGCCGCAGCCCGACCTGCCCGGCGGTGAACACCTCGGCCGTGGCCGGCAGCCGCGCCGGCAGGGGTTGTCCGTCGAGCCCGACCCGCCCGCACACCTGCTCGGCGGCCACCACCCGGCGCCGGGCCTCGAAACGGTCCCAGCCCAACAGGTCGGCGACCGCCGCGGTCGGGTTGCGGTAGCCCCGCTCGAGGAACGCCCCACGCCGGTCCAGGTCCGCGATCACACCGACCGCGAGGCGGTCGACCCGGCGGGTGATGCCCTCACAGATCGTCAACGCCGACAGCAGCTCCGCATCCGCCACACCCGGACCCACCGCCGCGCACAGCGCGTCCAGCCCCGCCGCCAGGGCGGTGTGCGCGGAGGTCAGCGGGCTCTCGGTCACACCAGGATCATCCCCGCCACCACCGACAGTTCCGGCCCCGTCAGCCGCAGCTTCGGGAACATCTTTTCAAGATTTTTCTGGGAGCCGGTCGGTGAACCACGGTGGACCCGGCCAGGGCGCGGCCAGGGCTGTGGACGCGGGAAGCGATGTGGTCACGCCAGCGTGTCGGGGCACCGGGTGGGGGCGGGGGTCCCTCAGGCGGTCTGGGCGGTCGGGGTAGGGCGGTTGAGGGTCACCGTGGTCGCACGCACCGACGACACCCCGGGTTCGTCGCGCCACCCCGCCGCGGTGGTGAGCGGACATCTCGGGTGGTCGATGCGTCATCGCCGTATGGCCGGTGACGACGAGCGGTTACCCGCCCATCACGAGGCCATGGTCCCGCGAACCACAACCATGATCATGACCAGGCGGCTGGCGCGCCACACCACCCGCAGCCCACCACCATCTCGGTGGGGCGGCGCCCGTCCCCCACGCCCACCCCGCCGAGACCAAACAAATCAGCCGCCTGCAGACGTTTCCAACAGGCTCTCAGACCTGGTTCCGCGAGTTGGCCATGGCAACCTCGACGCCGTCGAGGAAGACCGCGAGACCCGCCCGCAAGGTCTCCTCGGCCTCTCTTTCGAGGTAAGTGGCGGCGTCGCCGACGGCAGTCGAGGCACCCTCCGTCTCCAGCCAGGCGACCATCCGATAGCGGTCGAGGAAGTCGGGGGCGACCTCCTGGAGCAGGCCCGCGCGGGTGAGCCACCATGCCTCGTCGGGGACGCCCGTCTTGGTGGCAGCCAGCCGGGACTCGACGGCGGTCCGGGCGAGGCCGCGCACGAGGTGCAGCAGCGCGCCGACCACGCGGCGCAGCACAAGCGCTGGCAAGCCGGTCGAACGGAGGACGCCAATCAAGGTGTCCAGGACGGTGTACTCGTACGGACCGAGAACCGGCCGGGCCTGTGACACCTCCGCGACCCACGGGTGGCGGCGGTAGAACGCCCACATGTCAGCGGCCCAGGACTCGGTCGCCGCCCGCCAGCCGGCTGCGGTCTCGTACCGGCTGGGTATCTCGGCATGAACGTGGTCGTACATGAGATCGACGAGCTCGGCCTTGCTGGGAACATGGGTATAGATCGCCATCGCCGTGCGGCCGAGTCGGCCGCCGACCGCGCGCATCGACAGAGCCGTCATCCCCGCTGCGTCGGCCACCGCGACCGCCGCGTCGACGATCGCGTCGACGCTGAGGGCCGGCTTCGGCCCGCCGCGCCCAGTGGGTGGCTGGTCTGGACTGTTCGCCCGCCAGAGCAGCGCCATCGAACGGCGGACGTCACCTTGCCCGGCGAACACGACCACTTGCCTCTCCTTACAGCCTAAAGTAACATTCTCGAGACCGCTTACGCCGTAAGGATACCCGCTCTACCCTTGGAGTACCTCGATGGAGGAATTGCCGGTCCGGTACATCCGAAGCGACAGCGTCCGGACGGTGACCCCGCACATGGTCCGGGTCACCTTCACTGGGGACCGCCTCACCGACCTCGTCGACGGCACCCCCGACCAGCAGGTGAAGCTGTACTTTCCCCGGCCCGGTCAGGACGCGCCCCGCCTGCCCGAGCCTGACACCGACCTGATGAGCTGGTATCAGGCCTACACCGCGATCCCCAACGACGAGCGGCCCTGGATGCGTAGCTTCACCATCCGCGGCCACGACCATGCCCGCGGCACTATCGACGTCGACTTCGTCCTGCACGGCGACGGCGCTCCGGCCAGCCGGTGGGCTCAGCATGCCCAGCCCGGCGACGTCCTCGGCATGTTCGGTCCGTCCCAGTACTTCGCCCGCCCGGTCCCGCTCGCCGATTCGATCGCCGCCGCCGACTGGCTGCTGCTGGCCGGCGACGAGACCGCTCTCCCTGCCATGAGCACCGTCCTGGAGGCATTGCCCGCCAGCCACCCCGCCGTCGCGTACATCGAGGTCGCCGACTCCGTCGAGGAACAGCAGATCGACAGCCCCGGCGCCGTCACGACGCACTGGCTGCATCGCGACGGCGCCGCTGCCGGCACGACCGGCCAGCTTCTCGACGCGGTCCGCGCGGCCGAGTTTCCGGCCGGGCAGGTCTTCGCCTGGATCGCCGGCGAGTCCAGCGCCGTCCGAGCCTTGCGCAGGCACCTCGTCGACGATCGCGGCGTCGAGAAGTGCTCGATCGACTTCGCCGGCTACTGGCGGCTGACGCTCACCCAGGACGATGCGCCCACCGACGAGGACATAGCCGAGGCCCAAGAGCGGCTCGCCGAGGCGCAGGCCGCCGGGCAGGGAAGCTGGGGATGAGTCAGCATCCGAAGATCCGTATCGCTAAGTAGCCGTAACGAAATAAGTTGTTTGCTTTGAAGGGGCTCCGGCGCCCTGACCAGCGCAGATGCCATTTTGTACTATTTTTCATGGTTTATTTATTGCATTACGCCTCCTAACCATCAGGTGACAGTGCCTGACACCGGCAGGCTCCACCGGTAGCCGCCTGGGTGATCCAGCCACACCGTATGCCGTTGGTCCTGGACGGTCAGTCCGAACCGCCCCCGGGTGGGCTGGCCGAGATGTTGCCATTCCAGGAGGCTTATTCACGGGCGAGAAGTAGATCATGCTCCACCACGTCTGAGCTGCGGTGATGCTGAACCGTACGCGCGTCCTGAATAAGCCTCCAGGTGTGCCGTCTCGATGTCGTCCCACAGGTGCACAACACCACCCTGGCGAACCGTGTGCTTGCCGTCCGGGTCTGTGGTGTGGCACACCCACGAACCGTTCGGTTGGGTCAGCCATGTCTCCGTCGGGCCACCGTCGTTCGGTGTGAAGCCCAACCAGTCATAGCCGCCGACGGTCAGTGCCGAGAAGAACTCGAAAGGATCATCCGGGCTCGTCGCCACACCCACGGGTAAAGCTGTTTCCCGTGTCTCGCCGTCGTTGTCCCCGACGGTGGACAGCACATCGCTGGCCTGATGCTGGTTCGCACGGATCGGCATGAAGCCGCCGTAATCAGGGAGGAACGGCCCCTCCGCCTTACCGTTCGCGTAGGTGATCAGCAGCGCGAGCAAGCCCGCCCGCCCAGCCAGGTCCAGTGGAACGAGTATCTTTCCGCCACGCACGGTCTGGTCGATCCATACGCCGGGTACGCGCGGCAGGCCGACCGTCGCAATGATCCGATCGAACGGGGCACGACCCCGGCACCCGACGGCACCGTCGGTGGTCTCCAGATGGGGAAGGTAACCGAACGCGGCCAGCCGCTCGCGCGCCCGGTCCACCAGTCCTCCGTCGATGTCGATGCTGGTCACGTCCACCGGGCCGAGGAGGTGACACAGGAGGGCCGTGGTGTATCCGGTACCGGTACCGACTTCCAATACCCGGTGTCCCTTGCGCGTATTCAGTGCCTCCAGCATCAGGGCCATGAGTGGTGGTGCGCTGCTCGAGGACGTGGCGACGCCATCGACGCGACCGGTTCGCGCACAGGCCGCGTTGTCGTCGTTGCCGTCGATCTGCGTGATGAGTGCGCGTGTACTGTAGACCCCTTCCAGCCATTCGGTGCTCGGCCGTTCCACCAACAGCCACCCCGGTTGCCTGGGCCGCTGCGTGAAGTAGTATGGCACAAACGCATCACGCGGCACGTCACGGAAAGCCGCGAGCCATTCAGGGTCGGACACGGTGCCGCTCCTGGCCAGTTCGTCCACGAACGTCATACGGAGAGATTCAACGTCAGCCACGTTTCGAGCCCCCTTCCAGCGCGTCCGCGATGGCGCTAGCAATCGGCATTCCGGTTTCGTCCTCGATCCAGGCCCATTGCCCGTTCGGGTTGCACTCCAGAAACCACCACTCACCATCGGGTGCCACCACGAAGTCCAGCGCACCGAACCGTAGCCCGAGCCTGTCCAGTAGCGCAGTCACGCGTGATCGGACGAACGTGGGGGTCGGCACTGCCTGGTAGGACAGCGCACTGTAGTCGGAGCGCCAGTCCCGGTGCGCGGCTTCCGACGTGCCGTCGATGCGGGCTGCGAAGAACTGGCCGTCCACGACGGTCAACCTGACGTCGTAGTCTTTCGGTACCCACGCCTGGAACAGGTGCATGGTCCGGGAGATTCTCGGGTCATCGCATTGTTCCGGGCCGACGAGCGAGCAGAACACCTGCCGGAAACCCTCGTCATAGTAGACACCGGAGCCACTGAAAGCCTTGCAGACGGCCAAGCCGACATCGGCCACGAAGGCACGTGCCCGGTCCGGATCGTTGGTGACGAGCGTGCGCGGCACCAGCAGCCCCGACGCGACGGCCGCGCTCAGCTGAGCAGGTTTGTACTCCGCGTAGCCGATCCGGTGCGGGTGGTTCAGCCACGGCTCCAACGCCGCCAGCAGACCACCGAAGCCCAACCGCGCTTCACCGGCCGACCAGCGACGCTCGTTCTCGGACAAATCCGGGTGGAACGCGAAGTTCGCGGGACGCCGATAGTAGATGCCGGACACGGCGGACAGGTCCAGGCAACGTTGTGTGGTCCGCAGCTGACCGGACCAGTGATCGTTCGCCAGCTCCGCACCGACGGAGAGACGTTCGGGGAACTCGCTGGTGTCCAGGCGAAACACGGGCACACCACGATTGTTCAGCTCTTCCACGACCTTGTCCGCCGTCGGGTCGAACCGGTGTGTCAGAATCAGTACTGGTCGCGCAGCGCTCATGGTCAGTCCTCCCGGTGGTCGGTGTCCGAGTCCGGCCCACCCTGGCCGTCCGCGTTGGTCTGCGTGTTCGTTGCGCCGTCCGTGTGCCTGGACAACGGCACCATCGCAGTCCCGTCACGGATGAGGCCGATCTGCCGGACCTCGTCGTAGCCCAGACTGTCCGGGTTGAACCGAACGTTCGTCCGCGGCGGGACAGCCAACGTCAACCCGAACGGCCGGAACGGCGACGCTGGGCCGGGTGCGGCGTCCACACGGCCATAAGGGCGACCTAGTGGAAAATGATCCGACGAGGGAAACACGCCCACGCCCTTCGGACGTTCGGATAGTTCTGGGTACATTTGATCATACCTCCGATAGTTACATGGTGTGACCGATCTGCCTTTTATGCAGAGTCTAGAGTTACTAAGGCCGGTCTTTACGAGTCACGCGCTGACTTGCTCCGGCAGAGCAGGTTGCTGGATCTACAGCAACTCGTGAAATGTCGGATGTTGATGTGACCAGTTTCAGCCCGGACTGGCTCCCAGGACACCCCGACCGGCCACGAACCCGTTTTACCACTCCCCGCCAGACCGGGAGTACTCTCTCCAGATGACCTCCAGGTCCGCCCGACGACAGGAACAGATCGAGCTCGCCGGATCGCTGCGCGCACACGGTCGAACATGGGCCGCCATCGCAGCGACGTTGCGTGATCGCTACGGCCTGAACGGCCGAGTGGCGATGCGGCTCGCGCATGGTTGGGGCCAGACCGACGTCGCTGACGCATGGAACGCGCGATGGCCCGACGAGCCCAAGAGCTTCAAGAGCATCTCGTACTGGGAGAACTGGCCCAGCCCCACCGGACACGCACCGTCACTCTCCGTACTCGATCGGTTGGCGGAGCTCTACGAGTGTGACGTCGCCGACCTCCTGGCGGGCTGGGGCGAACCTCGCCCCCGCGCCGACCAGCCCACCGGCACCGAGCCCGAGACGCTGGCCTGGCAGGTCAGCCACCTCGACCTGCACGAGCTGATCCGCGCACTCGCCGATTGGTCACGCCGGCTGCCGACGCAACAGCGGCGCGCTCTGCTGCTCAAACTGAGCACGGCTACCGCGGTCGCAGCAGGCCGATGGACCGCGCCACAGCAAGCCAGGCTGGGAAACGGTCCCAGCCTGGCCGAACTGGGCGGCGCCTGGAACAGCCGCTACACCTACTTCAGTACTGGTCGGAACGCCGAGTACGAAGGAGTGCACAAGATCCAGCTCCGTGTCGAACATGACCGGTTGACGGGCCGCAGCGAACCGACGCCGACCGGGACCGTCGAGCTGGACCTCACCACCGACGGTCTGCTCGTCACGGGCTCGTGGACCGAGCGGACAGCTGTCGACGGCTACTACCGCGGAGCGGTGTACCACGGCATCCTGCAGCTCATGCTCGACCCGACCGGACGGTCGATGTCCGGACAATGGCTTGGACCGGACAAGCACTTTGTGATCAACTCGGGCAGCTGGGTCCTCACCCGAGCCTGACATCGATCACAGCGCCAAGGCCGCCCGTGACCTGCCGATTAGAACGGGGCGTCGTCGTCGGGGGCCAGGGCGGGGAGGCGGGCGAACGGGTTGCGCCGCCCGGCCCCGTTCGGGCTGCTCGCGAGTGCGTCGCCGGTCGACTCCGAGAGTCGCGTCGCCCAGGCGGGGAACGGGAACTCGACGGCCAGTGGCACCGGGATCTCCGGCTGCGAGACGAACATCGTGCCCGGCTTGGCCAGCGTCGCCCGGGTGCGCTGGGACGCCGGCAGGAAACCGTACTCGGGCCGCCCGGCCTCGGCGGGGTCGAGCCGCCCGACCACCTTGATCGAGGAGTTGGAGACGATCCGGCGCTCCACCTCGCTTGCGGTCTGCTGCGCGCCGATGAGGATGATCCCCAGCGAGCGGCCGCGCTCGGCGATGTCGAGCAGCACCTCCTTGATCGGGCTCGAACCCTCCCGCGGCGCGTACTTGTTCAGCTCGTCGATCATCGTGAACAGCAGCCCGCCCGGGCCGGCGGCCTCCTTGCGCGCCGTCTCGGACGCGAGCACCACGCCCACGACGAACCGCTGCGCCCGCTCGGGCAGGTTGTGCAGGTCGACGACGGTGACCTGTTGCCCGTCGGTGCTCACCCGCCGGCCCGGGGTGTCGGTGAGATCGCCGCGGACCAGCGTCCGCAGCGGCTTGAGGCTCGACCGCAGCCGCCGCAGGAACGCGTTGATCGTACCCGTGCCGGTGATCGGGCCGGCCCAGTCGCGGCGGGCGTCCTCGTCGGTGAGCCGCTCGGAGACGAACTCGATCAGGTCGCCGTAGGTGCGCAGCACCTGTCCCTCGACCGCGACCGCGCCGTCACCGACGAGCGTGGCGTCCCGGCGCAGCCGCGCGGCGACCTGGTGGATCACCATCGTGTACTGGTTGCGCTCATCCTCGGCGTCGGCGAAGACATAGGGCAGCAGCTCGTCGGCGCAGAACTCGTGCAGCGTCCACCAGAACGCGGTGACGCCACTGGTGCGGCCGGTGACGTGCGGGCGGCCGGAGGGGTCGTCCGGGGTGGGCGGGGCGAAGAAGCCGACGGACGCGAACGGCGCCGCGGGCAGGTCGAGCCTGGCATAGGAGGCGCGCAGATCGTCGTCGAGGTGGGTGTTGGCGTGGTCGAGGAACAGCAGGTCCTCACCCTTGACGCTGAACACCAGCGCCTTGGCGTTCACCGACCGGCGCCCGAGCACCCCGCTCGAGAAGATCGCGTAGAGCAGGAACAGCGCGAAGCTGGTCTTGGTCGCGACGCCGGAGATGCCGCTGATGGACACGTGCCCACCGCGGGTGCCGTCGAGGAACTCCAGGTTGACATAGATCGGGACGCCGTCGCGGCCGAGCCCGACCGGAACCTTGAGATCCATCTGGTCGAAGTACAGCGCCTGCGCGCGCTCCTCGCCGGTCGCGCGGCGGGCCGGCGCCCCGGGGGTCGGCGGGACGTAGCACTCGGGCTCGACCCGGGTCGTCGTGACCTCCGCGATCTCCTGCACCTGCGCCGGAAGCACGCCGTCGGCGATGAGGAAGACGTCCGAGCCGAACGTCGCTCCCTCGTGCCGGGCTCGCACCTGGGTGACGACGCCAGAGATCAGCACCGGGTCCCGGCCCGGCACCGCACGAACGGTGACGACGACGTCGTCGAGTTGCAGGTAGGCCTCCGGGGCGAGGGCGACGCTGAACTGGAGCGGGGTGGCGTCCTCGGTGCCGACGACGCGGCCGACGGGCGGGGCGGTGTCCTCGGCCACTGTCCTCCTCGGCGACGGGTGAAACAGGCAGCCGACGATAGCCGCCCGCGCACCGCGCACCGTTCGGCGGGCCTTCAGCGAACCGTTCGACCTCCCGGGCCAGGCCGGTATGCGCCGCTCTCGACGCCATCCGCTGCCCCGCCGGAGATGTCGACACACCAGTCGTCATACTCACCCGGTCGACGCTGCCGTGGCCGTCGCTGAGCGGCCGGAGGTGTGACCATGCACACATCGGCCAGCACGCCGGTCACGGCGCTGACCAGCAGGGAACCCGGTGGAGCCGGCCCTGCCGCTGGAGACCGCGACTCAACCCCGCAGCTCGGCGCAGCGCCGGCAGTACTTCCCATCCGGCTGCACCATCGGAGCCGCAGCGACGATGTGCCCGCAGAGAGCTCGGTAGTACCCGTCCTGGCAGGAAGCCCCCTTGGTGAACTCGCTGTCGAGTACGTCGTGGGCTCGACCGTCCGTGCTACAGGTGACGGACAAGATCACACTCTTCATCTGGAGTGGCTCGGACGCGGCTTGACGTCGTTGTGCTCTGCTCACGGCTTCCCACTGACATGTCGGACGGACACAGGTCACGGTCGGATGTGCTCGGGTGCACGCCACCCATAGGGGTCAGTCTGACGATCGTGACTTGCTTTCGCAAGGCTGTCTGCAACATCATCTGCAAGCACGTTTGCAACCACACCGCGCAGGGTGACACGTCCCACGCGGCGGACCGACGGGAGACCAGACATGGAGTACACCGACAGCAACGGTGTCACCGCCGACCAGCTCGGGCACGTGACCTGGCGAAAGAGCAAGGCCAGCAACCCCAGCGGTGACTGCGTGGAGCTGGCGCACCTGGACGGCGGCGAGGTCGCGGTGCGCAACTCGCGGGACCCACGAGGGCCGGCCCTGGTCTACACCCCCGCCGAGATCGCCGCGTTCATCCAGGGCGCGAAGGACGGCGAGTTCGACGACCTCGTCGTCTGAGCGACTGAGAGACGGAACGCGGTACACTGTGGTGAAGTCGATACTCCTCACTGCCGACGCTGACCCGGCTGTCGGTCGGGTCTCCTGCAGTATCCCCGCACTGGGACGCTGCAGGAACCGTCGGGAGAGGTTCGTTATGAGGGATGAGCTGTGACAGCAGAGCCGTCGGACTCTCGCTTACAGCCGGGTCCTCTCGACCCAGGCCAACAGGACGGGCCCACCGCCCGGCGGATCGTCCTCGGCACCCATCTCCGTCGGCTGCGCGAGGCCAACGGGATCAGCCGAGAGGCGGCTGGCGAGGCCATCCGGGCATCGCACGCCAAGATCAGCCGGCTGGAGCTCGGCAGGGTCAAGTTCAAGGAACGCGACATCGCCGACCTGCTCACCCTCTACGGCATCACGGACACCCAGGCGCGTGAGGAGTTCCTTCATCTCGCCGCGCGGGCGAACGTCCAGGGCTGGTGGCACCAGCACAGCGATCTCCTGCCGAACTGGTTCGAGATGTACCTCGGTCTGGAGCAGGCGGCGACGTTCATCCGCACCTACCAGGTGCAGTTCGTGCCGGGCCTGCTCCAGTCCGAGGAGTACTCCAGAAACGTCATCCGGGTCCACCATCGACGGGAGGCGACCGAGGAGGTCGACCGGCGCGTCCATCTCCGGATGACCCGCCAAAAGATGATCACCGAGCCAGGCGCTCCTCAGGTCTGGGCCGTGGTGGACGAGGCCGCCTTGAGTCGTCCGTTCGGACCCCCGCCCGTCATGCGTGCACAGCTGCAGCACCTGCTCGACGTGAGCGCGGCGTCGAACATCACGTTGCAGGTGCTACCGTTCCGTTTCGGCAGTCACGCCGCGGCAGGCGGCCCGTTCACGATCCTGCGGTTCACCGAGCCAGACCTCCCCGACATCGTCTACCTCGAGCAGCTCAACAGTGCCGTTTACCTGGACAAACGCTCCGACGTCGAGGACTATCTCGCGGTCATGGAGCGGGTGAGCGTCCAGGCGGAGACCCCAGCACGGACGAGGGACACCTTGCGGAGGCTGCTCGCGGAGATGTGAGCGCCCTCCTTTTCGTATCAGGTGAGCTTGCGACCGATCCCTCCGGCATAGAGCGTGTGCACCGGACTCTCGGTGGGCGTGAGGTCATCGGGCCGCCAGTCATTGGCGTACACCAGGCCGGGTTCGACCATCTCAAGCCCCTCGAAGAAACGCCGCTGCTCCGACCAGGTGCGGAACCGACCCGTTCCGAGCCCGCCCTTCAGGAACGCCCGTTGGAGTTCCTTCGCCCGCGGCTCGTCGTCGTCGAGGAAGTTGCTGACCAGCAGGTAACACCCCGCGCGGAGACGATCCCTGATCGCTGCTGTCAGGCCGTAGGGATCCTCACCGTCGTCGAGGTGGTGCAGGATGCTCGCGGCGAGGACGGCGTACGGCTCCCGGTAGTCAATGAGCGCCCGGGTCTCCGGGTTCTCGAAGATTGATTCGGGGTCCCGGACGTCGGCGGTGATCATAGTCGTCGTGCTCTCGTTGCTGAGCAGCGCCCGGCCGTAGGCCTGCACGACCGGATCGTTGTCGACGTAGACGACACGAACAGTCGGGGTGATCTCATGGGCGATCTCGTGCACGTTGCCCACGGTCGGCAGGCCCGAGCCGATATCGATGATCTGGCGAATACCAGCTTCGGCCACCAGATACCGTACTGCGCGGCGTAGATGGTTCCGATTATCCTTGGCAAGTTGACTCGTTTCGGGCACTGCCGTGTAAATTGCGTCGGCAGCCCTTCGATCGACTTCAAAGTTTTCCTTGCCACCGAGCACGTAGTCATAGAACCGGGCGATTGACGGCTTGCTCAAGTCTACCTCCGGAGGCAGCGCTACATGGTCCACACCATCGTGTGCGGCGGCCCAGCCTGCCCAACTTTCCATCATCTGTACTCCTCCACTAGTGTCCCGCGCCTGAAGTTCGTAGGCAATATCGGCTGAGGGAGTCGAGGATCTCGTCGGCGGTCTTGGTCCAGACGAACGGGCGGGGGTTCTCGTTCCAGATCTTGATCCAGTTGCGGATGTCGGCTTCGAGTGCCTG
>JBBSQN010000166.1:0-11651 GCA_038257875.1 Mycobacteriales bacterium | reverse complement strand
GCATCGCCAAAGAAGCCCTCCTCCGCCTGCAGCGACTCCCGAACGTCGTCCGAGGTTTCTTCGGAGATCCACATCTTGCGTACATCACCCGATAGCAGAACCAACAATCATGGTCCAGAAACTTACATTCTTATTAGTACCACCCTTGTACGAGTAGAAGGTGACGACCTGACCCTCTCGGGACTCATTCACCGGTCTCGCTCCCCTCGGCGTTCCGAAGATCCTCGTCCCGCAGGCGCCCGGGGCGCCTCGACGAGCCGACCGGCGGAAACACCGGACCTTCTTTCAGGTATGTCCGTCGCGCCCTGGCCACCACGGTGGGCAGGATCTCGTTCAGCTGGTCCACGCTGTTCACCCTACTGACGGGAACCTGCAATGCGCTCTCCAGTGCCTCCACCGCCTCCTCGGCCATCGCCGAACCCGAGCCCGCGTTCCCCCGCTGCTCGTCGAGAACCACAGGAACGACCCACTTGGGCAGACTTGCGAAGGTCGACATGAGGAACCCCGGCCTGCGGTCCCTGACCATCCACGGGTCGACGATGACGATCGCTGGGGTCCGGTCGAAGAGCTCCTCGACCTCGACGAAATCCGCGACCCGAGTCTCCAGACCCAACCGCTCGGCCACGCTTCCGGCATGCTCGGCGACGGGTGGGATCCGCCGCCCTGCATACATGCGCCACCAGGGATTCTCCCCGCCCTTGACGGCCTGCGGAGCAGGCGACACAACGTGGCTCGGCGCGAGCATTGCCACCAGGAAACCGGCCTCCGCGGTCACCGGACCAGAGACGTCGTCCAGGTCCGGAGCCGCCGACGGGCCAAGTGGGGATCGTTCCGCCACCTTCACGATTTCATCCGCCAGCCAAGACAGAACGAGTTGGTAAGAACGCCGGTACGACGTCAACATGCAGAGCGCGCGCAGTCCGTTCTCACCGTAGTCGGCGATGTCGGCTCCGACACTCAGTGCCCTAGCCACATTCGGTGTCTGCTCCCACTGCGGGAACGGCGTCCACAGGATTGGAACGATGTGCTGTTCCGGTGCGACGGCGCTCGCGACCCGAAGTCTTCTGCGGAAGACCTCCTGCTCCCGCATCGGCCAGGACTTGGCGAAGTATCCCGGCGAGTAGAGCGGCACGAACACTTCAGCGGCTCCGAGAGCATCAGAGAGCTGAGCCTTCATGTCGACACCGGGCGGGATCTGCTGATCGAAAAATCCGATTTCCATTCCTTCTGCGGGCTTGGCGCGAGCCGCAACAGCCGTGGCCAAATCCTCAAAGAAGACGCCCACAGAGGGATCCGAATCTGACCGGACCCGTTCTGAGGTCGGAGCCGAGTGGGCATAGCTCAGGAAGAAGTAGACGCCATGGCGGATCTGCTGCGCCTCGACCGTCCGGCTGGACGTCAAATTCATCCGTCGTCACCCCCAAAGGACTCGCGCAATTGTTGAGGATCCATAGGGATCTTCGGCTCGACATAGTACGCATGGTACGCATTCACGACCCGAAGGGCTAAACGCCAGGCTACGGCCTGATAAGCCACCTGGTCGTTCAGAGCGAGAAGTCCGTAGACTCCTTCGGTAAGGTAGCGCTGAGCAATATCCGGGTCCTTTAATTGTTGCGGCAGGAAGAATTGCAGTTCTCGTACTGTCGGGGGCAACTGGTCCTCCAGCATCGGCGACCATGTCACCGGCAAGATCGCAGTCCTGCTCTCCGACGAGTCCGACGATCGACGCCCGACGTTTCGGCGCGAGAAAGCGTCCCATTCCATGGCACACCACTTGCTCTCCACATAACCCGAGGAGATGAGTGGAATGAAAACGTGACATGTTCCCGCCGCTGCGAGGACTTCGCGGGCCCACCTCGACCCGCCTTCCATTGAGCGATCCATGAAGCCCGGGTCGACGCCGGTGGGGGATCCCATCAATTGGTCCACATGCATCGAGAGGTCGTCGAAGAGGCGCACCACAGACCGGTTCACGTCGTGCGGGCTGGCCTGCGACGTCCTGATGGGCCGGGCCCGTGCGTAACTCAGGAAGAAGATGGGGCCCTGCGGATTGCCGTCGCCCTCCAGCGCTACGATGACGATCTCCTCGCCGAACTATAACATTTTCCGCCGCGATCATGCGTCTCCCTGAGTCCGCTCGGTGGCTTACCCTGCCCGCCACCGGGACATCCATTCGACGGCGAAATCCACCGCCGCACGGAGCGGGAACCAGGAGGCCGTCGTCCGCCCCAACCGGCCGCGGTGGACGAACGGCGACCCGGCCGCCATCGCCGCCCCGATGCGGCCGAAATCGCTGTGGTCGGCTTCGGCCGCCATGAACTCCCGCAATGTCCTCCGACCCTCCTCGATGACGTAGCACCGGAACCGGCGCCGCAGAGCCGGTGTCGGCAGCCGGTGCTCGGCCAGGTGGAAGCATGTACAGACATCGTCGAGCCCCTCTCCGAGCAGGAGCACGATCGCGTCGGCATTATACAGCTTCGCCAGCGGTGAACGTTCCCCCAGGTGGCAGTCGAGTGCATGGTCGCGGGTGAGTTCGGTCGCGGAGGGGCCGAGGGCGGTGAACGACGTCTGCGGGTGGTCGCTGCGAACCGCCTCGGGCTGCTGACGAATGAATTCCGCGAACGCTCCGACATCCTGGGCGGGTGTGGTTGACCGGTCAAACCCCTCGATATTCGCTTCCTCGGTCGCGATCTGCTCCGGCGTCATGCCGGCCGTGAGGCGCCGAAACCGGCTGGTGGTCGTCGAGTTCCTCGCCGTGAAGGTCGGGACGACGATGGTGCACTGCGGGCCGAGCACGTCCTGCAGGGCCTGCGCCAGGGTCGACGGACCGTCCACGAGAGGACCCACCCGGCGCAGTGAGCTGTGGATCAAGTAGGTCGAGCCGACGGGCAGCCCAAGCATCGACAGGTCGGACCGGATCTCCGCCCGACTCAAGGTCTTGGTGCCACGGTCACTAACTGTCATCGAGTCGTCGCCATCCTTCGACCCTGCTGCGCAGGCCTGCAAGCAGCAGCCGTCCGGAGTCGGACCAGCCGTGGCTACGATCCAGCACCTCAAGCGCATCCGACAGGTCGTCACGATCTGCGACTGCGGACATCCGCCGGTCCGCCAGCTGACCGGTCTGGAGCCGGGCCGCCGCCAGGTCCAGCACCGCCGCCCGCGCGAATACGTCCGCGAGCCGGCGAACGTGTGCCCGTCCGATATCGCCTGACCACAGATCGGCTGGGGACGGCGGCTCCGGGTCGGCGAGGTCGCACACGTCCTGCACCGCAGCGACGGTGATCCGGGCGGCCTGTCCCACCAGCAGCGAACCCAAGACCGGTGGCGCGGCGGGCGAAAGCGCCACGGCCCCGAACGCGTTCCGCGTCGTGGTCGCCCTGGCCGACCGGTACGGTGTGGACCGGAGCGGGGTGACGGTCCTGATCAGGGCATCCATCCCTCTGGTGAGATCCGGAGCCTCTGCCCTTACCATCGCCCAGGCGCGCGTGACGGCGCCGCACCACTCGTCGACGACGGTCGCGGGCAGGGGCGCGGTCACTGGGTGCGCGAAGCAGTCGCGGTCCGGATCCGAGTCGTCGAACCGAATCTGCACACTGTCGAGGGACACGGTCCGCACCGGATACCACCCCTCGATCGCGGACCCGGCCCCCGACACGACCCGGGCCGCCCCGGGCTCGGGATGCACGACGAACTCGCCGGGGTGGGACGAAACGGTGACGACGACGGAACTCACACCGTCGAGGAACATCGTTCCGACCCCTGGCAGAGACAGCATCCCGCGCACCAATGGGACGTCGAGCGCGACCGGGACGCCAGCCCGCACAGCTGCGGCGACGGCCACTGACGCCAGCAGCCCGGCGCGGGCGTCCGACCCGGTTGGCCGCGTGGTCGTCACGCTGCGGCGTGCCCGCACTCGGACATATGGATGGCTGAGCACCGACCGGACTGCCGCGGGTGAGCGCTCGTCCAGCTCCGCGAGCAGCTCCCACGCCATCCGCCCGGTCCCGTGGGTCACTCCGGCCGCGACCCGGGCCAACAGTGCCCGGTCGAGGGCGTACTCCACCGCCGTCAGGTGGCTGAGTGTGGCGTCGGTAGGACTGCCGCCAGCCAGATCGCGCAGGACAACCTCTGATAGGCCCGACGGCGGTCCGACCTGCGTCGGCAGCGGTTGATTCCCCGAGACCCGGCGCTGACGGGTTCGCAACTGATGGCTGCGCAGCTGCCGATTCCGGACCCGGGTGATGAAGTGGAACAGATCCGAACAGTAGACCGAGGGATTGACGAATCCGTTCCCGCGGCCGAACCGATGCGCGAACAGCCCTCCGCCGCAGGTGTCCACCACCGGGCAGGCCCGGCACGCCTGTGACAGCTCGCCGGACTGTCGCTCGACGACACCGGCATGGGCCGCGAACTCGTCGACGGCGTGCAGCCGGACGTCGAGTCCGGTGCGCGGCGCGTCCTCGGACACTGTCTTGAGCGAGTCGACCTGCTCCCAGCTGCCGTCGGTCTCGATCACGGCGACGGCGCCAGCATCGGGACCGATGGCTTCGGTACCACTGGCAGCGCCCCGCTCGAGAGACAGCACCGAGTCGAAGATTCGGATCGGCACGCCCCGACCGTCGGCGGTCCACCGGCCGTAGATCGTCAGCAGCCAATCGGCATATGCGGTGGTCAGCCCCTCCGGGCGCGGTGGCGGATGGTCCCAGGTCGCGTGCGGGAGGAGAAAATCGATCCGCGGCGGCTCCTCACGCACCAACGCCTCGTACACGCGGATCGGATCGTTCTCGATGTCGATCGTGCACAGGATGCCGCCGTATACGGCCCGGTACGGCGGTGTGCGAAGCAGTTCCAGCGCGCGCAGGACGTGGTCGTGTGAGCCGGTGCCGTCGGCGAACCGCCGGTGCCGGTCGTTGGCGAGCTGATCGCCGTCCAGGGAGATCCCTACCTTGACGTCCTGATCGGCGAGGAGCTCGCACATGGCTGGGGTGAGTCGGACCCCATTGGACTGCAGGTGCAGGTCGAGTTGGACCACCGGATCGATCACCGATCGCAGCTCTGCCAGGATCCGATCAAGAGCCACGCCGCCGACCAGCAGGGGCTCCCCACCGTGCAGGATCACCGCGACGCGGTCCAAGCCGTGGCCGGCGGCGTGCTCGGCGATCCGGACGGCGGCGGCGCGAGCCGTGGCCGGATCCATCACCGTGGGGCGGCGGAGCCAGCCTCTGTCGGGGTCGCCATAGACGTAACAGTGATCGCAGGCCAGGTTGCACCGGCTGGCAACCTTGAGCACGTACTCAGCGATTGGTCGCACCGGGACCCGGGTCATCGCGACCGCGGGTGGCACGGCTCAGATCCCCGAGTTGAAGGTGACGCCCTCGTCGAGACCCCGCTGGTCGGGTGCCAGCATCCGCAGCACCCCTTCGTCGCGTCCGTCGTCGGTACCCGGAGGCTTATTCAGCGATCTTGATCGGAGGCGTATCTCCGCAGCTCAACCGCGGTCTTACAAGATCCACACAACTCTCCTGAATAACCCTCCCGGGTCGATCATTCTCAGCGGCAGCGAGAGGAAAGCCTTCACGACACTTTGCTCGGCAGCCAGCAAACCTGGAGCGGAACGGTCCACGTGACCCCCTCGATGCCGAGCGACGACAAGTCCTGCCCCAGAGTAGGGACGATTGCGCACGATGTCACCGGTCCGGCCGCAAAATTCTCACCACCGGTAGCCAGTCGCTGCGTCCCTCACGACGTCGGGCTCACCCGTGGAAGTCCCGGCGCCCGTCATCGCGCGCTCTCGGTCATCTCGTCGCTCTTCTGCTACGTAGCCCTCGTCACCGCTCGATCATGTGAAGTTCGCGCCCCGGCTGTTCGTCCGCGAAGACATGGTGGGGCAGGCTTGGCGGGTGTTCGCTCTTGCCCTGGAGTCCGAGGCCCGGTCTGCTTGTACGCGCCCGGCAGCTTGGGCCCGCCGAGGCCGACCAGATTCTCGACGGTGCCCGGTGGCACCGCCCGACGCCTGGGAGCCGACATGAGCACCGTCCCGATCGCCGATCACGCGCTGCTGTCGGACCGGCGCTCAGCAGCGCTCGTGACGACCGGGGGTTCGGTCGACTGGCTGTGCTTCCCCCGCTTCGACAGCGCCTCGGTGTTCGCCGCGATCCTCGACGAGGACGCCGGTCACTGGTTGATCCGCCCCGCCGGTGAGTTCACCACCGAGCGCGCCTACGTCGAGGACACCATGGTGCTGCGGACGGTCTTCGAGACCGCCGAGGGCACGCTCGAGCTCGTCGACGCCATGGAGCTGGGCGAGTCGAGCGATCCGCACCGCCTGGGCGAGAACGCACCGCACACGCTGCTGCGCGGGCTGCGCTGTACCCGCGGCCGCGGCACCGTCGAGATGAGCTTCGCGCCGCGCCCAGAGTACGGGCTCGTCGTCCCGGTGCTGACCCTCGTCGAGGGCGGGACCCGGGCCGCGGGCGGCCCCGACCGGTTCACGCTGACCTCGCCGGTGCCGCTGCGCTGCGCGGACGGCACGGGGCGGGCGCGGGTCGAGCTGGCGGCCGGGCAGCGGCTGTACTTCGCGCTGCGGCGCACACGCCTGGGCGAGCCCGTCTCGGACCCGATCGCGCAGGAGGAGATCGCGGCCGCGCTGGAGTCCACGATCGAGCAGTGGCGCGGGTGGTCGCGGCTGCACCAGAACTATGACGGGCCATGGCGGGAGCTGGTCCACCACTCGGGTCGCGTCCTGACCGCCCTGACCTACCAGCCGACAGGTGCGATCATCGCCGCCACCACGACCTCGCTTCCCGAGCAGGTCGGGGGCGGGCGGAACTGGGACTACCGCTACTCCTGGGTCCGGGACGCGAGCTTCACGATGCAGGCGCTGTGGGTGGCGGCCTGCCCGGACGAGGCCAACGAGTTCTTCGGGTTCATGACCGCCGCCGCGGCCCACGCCCACTCCGACCGGCCGCTCCAGATCATGTTCGGCATCGGCGGCGAGCACGACCTGTCCGAACGGGAGCTGACACACCTGTCGGGCTGGCGCGCCAGCAGCCCGGTCCGCGTCGGCAACGGCGCGTGGGCGCAACCCCAGCTCGACGTCTACGGCGAGCTGCTCGACGCCGCCTACCGGCTGCGTGAACAGCTCGGCGAGCTCGAACCCGCCACCCGCACGTTCCTCGCCGGCCTCGCCGACGCCGCGGCGGCCCAGTGGGAGCAGACCGACAACGGCATCTGGGAGGTGCGCGGCGAGCCGCAGCACTTCCTGTACTCCAAGCTCATGTGCTGGGTGGCGCTCGACCGTGCGGTGGCGATGGCCGAGCAGCTGCACGCGCACGACCGGGCCGGCGGATGGGCGGCCGAGGCGGAGCGCATCCGCGAGGCGATCCTGCGACGCGGCTGGAACGACGACGTCGGCGCGTTCACCCAGACCCTCGACGGGACCGAGCTCGACGCCGCCACGTTGATGATCCCCATCGTGGGGTTCCTGCCGGCCACCGATCCGCACGTGCAGTCCACGATCGACGCCGTCGCGCAGCGGCTCACCGACGAGCGCGGCCTGGTGTACCGCTACCGCGCCACCACCGGGGTGGACGGGCTCGACGGCGACGAGGGCATTTTCATGCTGTGCACGTTCTGGCTGGCCCACGCGCTGGCGATGGCCGGACGCATCCGCGAGGCCCGCGAGGTGTTCAATCGCGCCGCCGCCTACGTCAACGACGTGGGGCTGCTCGCCGAGGAGATCGACCCGACCACCGGCGAGCAGCTGGGCAACACACCGCAGGCCTTCAGCCACATCGGGCTGGTCAACGCCGCATGGTCGATCCACCAGGCCGAGCAGCAGGCCAACCGACAGAACAAACCGGACACCGACGCCGCAGTGCTGTCCCCCACACAGCCCACGGCGTCATAGCCTCCAAGCGACGAGCGTATGCAGGTGAAAGTCCCTGCGCCGGATGTCTCCCGCCCGGCTGCCGCTGGTGGCGGGAAGCACAGCTCAGGGTTGGAGACGGGAAATAACGGTACGCCGTCAGAGGCTGAACAGCCGCTAGGCGGCGGGATCGACCAAGACCACAGCCGCAGTGTTGCTGGGCTTGGGCACAGGGTCGCCGTCTTCGATCAACCCTTCGATGTGGAAGGCAATCGCCTCCCGTATCAGCGTTTCGCACTCCTCTCGGGTCGCAGCGGCAGCGATCACGCCAGGCACGTCCGGCGACCAGGCACCGAAGCTCTCCGGACCCTCCTCGATCACTACGAGATAGCCGGTCATCCCCTGCCCCTCCCCTCCTGCTCTTCCCTCATTGTCGGCCGGAGTGTCCATCACTTCAACCCAGCTTGACGCAAGATCGCCGCCTCCGTGCCCTTCGGGATGTCCACACTTGACTTTCCTGCCACGGTGACCTTGCCAGGCTTCACCGGATGGATCAACTGACGGTGAGAGCCTCTGGTGTTCTTGATCTCCCAACCGTCACCAGCGAGCAGCTTCAACATCTCGGCGACCTTCACAGGGCCGATAGCGTAGTGATGATCTCCGCAGCGCACCGCGCCGGGCGCGGCGCGCCCGGTGGCGGTCACCGGAGCTGACCCGCAGCCGACGAACCGGCCTGAGCAGCACTTCACGTAGCCGGGTGCCGGCGGCGGCGATGAGGGCGCCGAGCCGCTGGCGGACGCGGTGGCGGCGGCACAGCCGCTGCCGCGGTTCCCCGTTGTGGGGCAGGTCGATCCCGCGGCCGCACGTGCGACAACGGGAACGTACCCGCATCAGCGGGAGCTTCCGGTGCTGGGCTCGCCGGATGCGGCAGCCAAGGTCTCGTGGGCGAGGGTCGCGAGGCTGTGCAGCCGGCACGGCCAGCGCCGCCACTCGGCCCTCCATCTGTGCGGGCAGGCCGTGCAGTGGCCGGTGCCGTCGTCGACGTGCTCGGCGAGCACCCGGTCGACCAGTTCGCGTTGCCGGGCGATGGACTCCACCAGAGCCTGCGACGGGGGCGGGAGGGCCGTCATGCCGGCACCGCGACGATGGCGGGGAGGTATCCGATCACGAACGGAGACGGTAGAACGGCTGCCGCGTGCACAATCGACAGATCGTCCACCGCCGAGGCTCAGCGGAAAGGACCTATCCGATACATCAGGCTCGCCCCGCCCAACCCGGCTGGTTCATTCCTCACGCGGCGTGGAGTGCGCGGGCTGCCGCGTCGAACCTTTCGCGGAACTCCGCCGTGAAGACGGTGCTGCCGTTCGTAGCCTCGCGGACCGGCCGCAGTTCTCGCAGCACCCGGGCCGAGGCCAGCGGCGCGCCCAGCACGGGCAGGATCCTCATGCCATGGCCGACCGCCTGCTCGGTGTCCCCGGCCGCCACCAGGTTCCCGGCCAGCAACGCCCGGAAGTACGCCTGGTCACGAGGAGATCGGGTGGTGTCGTCGAGGGCCGCCTCATGCAACCGGCCGGCCTTGCCGACCGCGCCGAGCCGGGCCTTACCCAGTGCCTCGTACACGGTGATCTCCGAATCGCGGACGAACCTCGTGCGCACCAGGTCGGCCTCGTGCGGGCCACGGTCCAGCTGGCGGCGGGCGGTGGCGATGGCCGCGCGGAACGCCGCCTCGTCGCCCAGCTGGGCGTGTCCGAGGGCGCTCCGCAGCGCGATCAGGGCGTGCAACGCCGGGGAGGGCTCGGCACGGGCGGCGTCCTCGGCGCGGTCGGCGAACCGCAGCGCCTCCCGGGCGAGGTCCTTGCGGCCGGTGTAGCGCGCCAGGCAGGTGGACTGCTGCACCATGTTGGCGTACAGGTACGCGCGCTGCGCGCCGTCACCCGCGCTGTCGGCCAGCAGCGCGGACTTCTCGTACAGCCGGCGGGCCAGCCCCCGCTGATCGGCGTCATAGGCCGACCACGCGCTCTCGATGCCCAGATCCGCGGTGACGACCAGCAGCTCCTGGCCGACCGCCGCCGGGTAGTCGCTCTCATCGAGCATCCGGCGGGCCTGGGTGAACAACCGCAGGCACTGCGGCAGCACCCCACCGCCCCCGACGACGTCATCCTGATCACGCAGCCGGACCAGAGCCGCCTGCAGGTACCGCACATGCGCCCGGTCCACCCGCTCCGGCACCGGCAGGACGGCCGCCGTGGCCAGCCCGGCGCTCATCGCGGCGAACCCCCGCCGATTCAGCTCCACCGTGTCCACTCCCCACAGAGCGGCGATCTCCTCGGCCTCCAGTGTGGCATCCGGATCGCCGAGAATCAGCGGCAGCAGCGCGGTGCGGGGCATGCCCATCGCGTCGACGAAGGCCAGCAGCTTGCGAAGGTCGTACAGGGTGTCACGCAACCCGAGCTCGATCTTTGACACCAGCCCCTTCGACCAACCCCCCACCAGGGCACCCAGCTCCTCCTGCGACAGCCGTGAAGACCGCCGCACGAGCATGGCGAACGCCGCGAGATCCGTCCGGGCCAGCGCCGCCCGCAGCGGGGCCGAGTCCCACAGCCAGGCCGGCGCGATCCCGCTCGTCTCACGGGCGGCCCGCACACACCCCGCGCACACCGGATCGGGGTTGTACTGCGACAGCACCGTGACCCGACACGCCACACAGACCCGCTTTCCCGCAGCCGTCTTCCCCATCCCCGTGGTCCTCCCCGCCGGTCCCGCCCCTCATCCGCTTGCACGGAAGGGTGAAGTGGGCCGCACCCTAGCGCGGAACGTCATTGGCATGTGGGCTGCCCCGCTTCCGGGTTCCCAGACCACCGCTGAAGATGAATCCAGTCGCAGCACTTATCACGGTTGTTAGCGTTGATCGAGGCTCACGGTCAGCACGCCGGTGACGAGTCCGACGATGAGGGAGCTGATGCCGAACTGCGCGACGGTGAGAGCTGGGGAGGGAGTCGGGATCACGAAGAGGGGTTGCGCGATGCCCGGGTCCCAGACCCGCACCGTGCGGTCGTCGCTCGCGGAGGCCAGCAACTCCCGCTGGGCCACCCGTACCGCACACACCCCGTTTACCCAGCTGGTGTGACCCTGCAGGACCTGCACAGCGACACCGGTTCCCGGATCCCAGACCCGCACCGTGCCGTCAGCGCCCGCGGAAGCCAGCAACTCCCGCTGCCCCGCCGGCACCGCACACACCCCGTTTACCCAGCTGGTGTGGCCCTGCAAGACCTGCATGACAACATCACTTTCCGGATCCCAAACCCACACCGTGCCGTCAGCGCCCGCGGAAGCCAGCAACTCCCGCTGCCCCACCCGCACCGCACACACCCCGTTCACCCCACTGGTGCGGCCCTGCAGGACCTGCACGACAACACCACTTTCCGGATCCCAAACCCACACCGTGCCGTCGGCGCTCGCGGAGGCCAACAGCTCCCGCTGCCCTACCCGCACTGCACACACCCCACGCACCTCGCTGGGGTAGCCCTCCACGACCTGCACGACGACACCACTTCCCGGATCCCAAACCTGCACCGTGCCGTCGGCGCTCGCGGAGGCCAGCAGCTCCCGCTGCCCTACCCGCACTGCACACACCCCGTTCACCCAGCTGGTGTGGCCCCGCAAGATCTGCTCGACGACACCGATCACCGGATCCCAAACCCGCACCGTGCCGTCGGCGCTCGCGGAGGCCAGCAGCTCCCGCCGCCCCACCCGCACCGCACACACCCCGTTCACCCCACTGGTG
>JBBSQN010000165.1:0-11896 GCA_038257875.1 Mycobacteriales bacterium | reverse complement strand
TGTGCGCCTGGTCTGCTGTCCGACGGGCATAACGCCAGTTCAACGCCATCTCTCGACATCCCGAGTGATCGCTGCCCGATCACATCAGACAGCCGGTCATCTCAACTGTGATCTTGACACGGATTCCGGAGGTCTGAGGCCGAGCCCGCGGACAATCCTGGTCGGCTCCGCGTCCTTCTCCAGCACGAGCGCGTGCACGCCGTGCAGCCGCAACTCGCTGGCCAGCATCACGCCGGTCGGTCCGCCACCGGCCACGATCACGTCAATCATGAAAACCCCCCATTCAACAGGTTCTGGCTTCGGTCGGAGATTCTGCGGCACGACCCTGGTCTTGCCGCAAGGCCCCCGGTGCGCTATACATTGAGAAGGGCAAGGAGTGGGCAACCTCCTTGCCCTTGCCTTTTGTTGTCCGCTGTGGACGGACAAGCTCCTCTCGAAGCGGTGACGCGCCGCGTACGGTGATGCCGCCGCCAGCCGGGGTGGAGGCGCGGAAGCTGTAGCGGCCCAGCACGTTGAGGTTCGCGTGCTTGAGCGGGGAGAGCCGGGCGACGTCCTCGTTCAGCACGTCGTGCTCGCGTGCTTCGGCGGGCAGCGCCCGCAGCTGCTCGACGGCGGCGTCCAGATAGCGGGTGGTCCACAGTACGGCGGCGTTGAGGACCAGGCCGAGCGCGCGCCGAGCTGGTCCTCCTGCCCCGTCCGGTACGCCTGCATGATCTGCCCGCGTCTGCCGTGGCAGATGTCGCGGGCGAGCTTGTGGCGGGACTCCTGGACGGTGAGCTGCCGGTTCATCTGCCTGCGGTAGGTGTCGTCGACCGGGTGGACCACGCGCAGCAGGTGCAGGGGTCTTGGCGATCCGGCCGTACTCGGCGAACGCGGTACCCGAGCGGGGTGGGACGTCCCTCGCGGCCGAACAGTCGTAGCACCACCGACAACGCCTCCTACTCCGACATGGTCTTCGGCCTGTTCTCCTGCTCGGCTACAACTTCTCTCCCCCGCTTCCGCGACCTGGCCGACCAGCGGTTCTGGCGGGCGGAGATGCGCGGAGTGGCCACCGGCGGGAGGCAACACCGGCCAGGTAACGGGCTTCGGCTTGCGCGGCCGACCGTCGGGAACCTGTGTACGGCTTGCCGAGCTCAGCACGCGTCGGGTGAATCGAGCTCGGCGCCGTCGATTGGGACGATGCGGGGGTGCGCGTGGCGGCGAAACGTCCGCTACGATCCGGCAGAACGACCACGTCTATAGCGGCAGAACGTCCATGACATAGGCGGCACGATGACCAGCGCACAGGGTCTCGGGCTGTTGCCGCGACGTGCTGAAGCCGCGTTGGTGGCCGCGCTGGCCGACACCAGGGTCGTCGTCGTCAACGGGGCCCGCCAGGTGGGCAAGAGCACCCTGGCCAGGCTCGTTGCCGACCGCTGTCCCCAGGCTGAGGAGCGGCGGCTCGACGACCCTGGACGCCGCGCGGCGGGACCCGGTGGCCTTCGTGCGTCACCCCGGGCTCTTGCTCATCGACGAGGTACAGCGCGCACCTGAGCTGCTCTTACCGATCAAGGACACGGTGGACCGTGACCCGAGACCGGGACGGTTCCTGCTTACCGGGTCGGCCCGGGTGCTCGCCCTCGCCGACCTGCCTGATGCGCTGCCGGGACGGATGGAGACGATTGAGCTCTGGCCGTTGTCCCAAGGTGAGATCGACGGTGCACCGGATGGGTTCGTGGACGCCGCCTTCGTTCACGGGGCCGACCTTCACCTGCCCGGTACGTCCACCCGGCAGCACTACGCTGCGCGCGTCGTCCGGGGCGGCTACCCCGACGCGGTACGCCGTACCGACGCACGCCGCAGGAGCCGGCTGTTCGGCTCCTATGTGGACGCGATCGTCGGCAAGGACGTGCACGAGCTCACGCAGATCACGCAGCTGACCGAGCTGCGCCGGCTCGTGACGACCGTCGCCGCACGCGCAGGCTCCCTTCTCGTTCCCACGAACCTTGCTGCTGATCTCGGTGCGCCGCGCACCACCGTCGGCCGTTATGTCGACCTGCTGGAGGCCGTCTTCCTGATCAGGCGGATCCCCGCGTGGTCCAGTGCGCTGACCCGCCGTGCCGTCGGCACCTCCAAGCTGGTGTTCACCGACTCCGGGTTGCTGTGCCACGTGCTCGGCGTCGACGAGGACCAGCTCGCCTCTCCGTTCACCCATGCCGGTCACATCGTCGAGTCCTTCGTCCTGAGCGAGCTGGCCCGCCAGCTCGACTGGTCCTCCTCCGAGGTGCGGCTGCACCACTACCGCACCCGGGACGGGGTGGAGGTGGACGCCCTGGTGGAGCGAGCGTCCGGGGAGGTCGTCGGTGTCGAGGTCAAGGCCGGTGAGACGGTGACCGGCAGCGACTTCGCCGGGCTGCGGCACCTCGCTGAACGGGTGGGTGATCGGTTCCGGGCCGGCTTCGTGCTGCATCTGGGTGTCGCATCCCTGCCGTTCGGCCCCCGAATGCGTGCCCTGCCGCTGTCGGCACTGTGGGAGGCGCAACCGTGAAAAATCTGCGGCCGAGTGTGCGCTCAATGCCACCCGCGCCCGCCGATCGACTGGCCAGCCATCCGCCGACCTGACACAGAATCCCCGTGATCGGCATGTGGCGCGGCCGTCCGATCAGAGGCGTTATGCGAATGGGGTGGCCGTGGCGGATGGAGGTCGGTCGCTGCTCAACCGGCTGAGTTCGCAGCGGCTGGCGCGTTTCGACGAAACCGCTGGATGATCAGGTGGTCCAGCCCGAACCGCCCCGAACCGACTGCGGCGAGGACCAGGCTCAGCAGACCAATCGCGATGACCGTCTCCGGGCCGGTGTGGTCCAGAGCGTACAGCGCCGTCGGATGCACCAGCACCCATGCGCCGAGCATGTTCAGGGCTATCAGCAACCCGACGATCGGCACTCCGAGCCCGAGGATCAGTGCAACCCCGCCGACCGCCTCCAGCAGCAGGTTCGCCGGCCCGGTGATCGCGGCCAGCGGAATCCCGGATTGCTCGAAAAGCTCCCCGACACCGGTCACGCTGCCACCGGCGAAGTCGTACTCGAGCTTGGCGTGCGCGATCATTAGCACTGCGAGACCGATGCGACTGAGGAGGAGCACGACATCGCGCACCAGTCGGATGGTGGTCGAGGGCGGGTGGAGATCGACGGTGTTCGTCGTGGTCATGATGGCGTTCCTTCCGGTGAGATGCGGTTGTGCGGGTCGTGGGCAATTGTGAGAGGTGAAGCAGGGTTGAGGTCAAGCCAGCCGTGGACCGGCCGGATCCGAGCGGGCTCGGGTATCTGACCGGCGCCGGGACCGCGACTCATCGGTCAGCCGCCCGCGACGGCTCACCTCGCGCGGCTACGTGCTGCCGGCGGCACCGCCCCCGCCACCCGCGCCCCCGCCGCTGACCGCACCGCCGGTGGACCCGTTGCTTGCGGAGACCACGCGCGAGAAGGCGATCCACCAGGGGAAGTTTGCCGTCGGCAGCATCTCCCCGTCTCCGCCGCGCTCGGTGCTGGAGGTGAAGGCGCGCAGCGTCGTCCCGGACGAGGTCGCCTTCTCCAAGCGGTCTTTCATGTCGGATCCGAGATTGACCGCTATGACGTCGGGCAGCACCGCGTCGAGGTCGAGGTCGAGGGCGACGGTGTCGTCCTTCGCGGCCTTCTTCAGGCCCTTGCGGTAGGCCTTCCACGCGATTGCGGTCTCCTGGCCCGCCCGTGACAGCCGTGAGAAGGCGTCGAACAGGGCGACGGCCGTGACGAAGAGCAGGGCGAACGCCACGATCCCCACCACTGCCACCCACTGCCCGCCAGCGGCGGCGACCACGATGGTGAACACGGCCAGCACGGCCGCGACGATGCCGATGACGAGCAGGCCGGCCCGCGGGACCGCGGCGTTCGGGTTGAGCCAGCCCTCCTCGCGCAGCCGCTGCTCGACCACGTCGCGCACCTGCTTGCTGGACTGGGAGAGCTTTGTGAGCTCCTTGCTGCTCACCACGCCACCCTTGGCGCGCTCCTGTAGCTCGACCCACACCGCCTGTTCGACCTTGTCTGGGAGGGGAGCGGAGGTCAACACCCGGATCTGGACGGTGGGCTTGCTGAACCGCCCGCCCGTGCTCTCCGGCTCGATCGCGAGGGCGTCGCGCGCGGCGAGGTCCAGGATCACGGCGGGGATCGCGGAGGCCTGCGGGACGCCGGTGGCCAGGGCCCCGGCCAGCGCGGGGGACAGGTCACCGGGTCGGGTCGTGGTCGGCTCCTGGTCGGGCCGGTCGGTGGTGGCGCGGCGCCGGAACAGCAGCAGCGCGGCGACGAGGCCGAGCAGCGCCACGCCGACCTCGGTCCAGGGCAGCCAGCTGCGGCCCGCATCGGCCGCCCAGCTCTCGAACGCGTTCTGCGGCGGACCGTTGCGGATGCTGCTGGTCAGCCGGTCCAGCCCGGCGGCGAGGCTGGCGTGCACGTCGCCGTCGCGCAGCGGTGGGATCAGCGCATCAGACACGATGGCGCGTTGCTCGTCGGGCGGGACGTTGCCGTCGGTGAAGGTCTTGCCGACGAACACCCCGGCCCGGGCGTCGTTCGGGTCGTCGGGGTTGCGGTTGATCAGGATCGCGACGGCGGTGTCCTGGTCGGTGCCGGTCTGGGCGACCCAGGCCTGCTGCAGCGCCTCGACCTGATCGAGGGTCTCCTCGGAGGTGGCGTCGAGGGCGCGCACATAGACGACGGCGTCGGCGCCGGTGGAGCCCAGCTCGTCCAGCCGTCGTGTCAGGTCGGTGACCTGCGGTGGCGTGAGCGACGTGCCGGTCTCGTCATACACGCGCTGGCCGGCGGTGAGCCCCGCGAACCCATCGGCGGGCTGGGCCATGGTCGACGCCGGCGCCAGCAGGGCCAGCACCGCGATGGCGACGGTGACGGCGACGCGGATGACAACCAGGCGAGCCCAGTCGGTGCGCTGCGGGTTCATGGGTGGCTCCTCGCCGACAGTTAAGCCGACGCCGTGATCGCCGCCCAGCGCGAGCATGGCCGATGACCGGGCATCCGCCGGGCCGTTGAATCGCGACCGCAGACGGCGCTGCGTATGCGATGCTCGCACGGTGAACGCGACTGTGACCCACCTCGAAGTGCCGGTGATGGCGGTGCCCGAGGCAGCGCGCCAGCTCGGCATCCCGATAACGACGCTCCGGCACTGGTTGGACGGCCACACGATCGGCGACACGTTCTACCCCCCGGTGCTGCGGATCGAACCGGACAGTACCGCCGACATCACCTGGGGGGAGCTGGTTGAGGCCGACTACCTGCGTTCGTACCGTGCGAAGGGCGTGTCCCTGCAGAGGCTGCGGCCGTTCATCCAGACCTGCCGGCAGCGGTTCGGATTGCGGTATCCGCTCGCCCACCTCAAGCCGTTCACCGACGGGATCAAGCTGCTGCTCGAGCTACAGCGAGAGGCCGAGCTGACCGACCAGCTGCGGATCGTCTACCAGCTGCACGACGGCCAGCTCGAGCTGGACCACCGGACCGAGTCGTGGTTGCAGCGCGTCGATCGGGGCCCTGATCACGACGTAGCACGGCGGCTGCACCCGGAGGGTGCGGCCTCGCCCGTGGTGCACGACCCGGACATCGCCTCCGGCGCCGCGTCGGTGCGTGGCGTCCGGACCGAGATCGTCAGAGAGCAGTACGAGGTCGGCGAGGACACCCGCGACATCGCCGAGACCTTCGGTCTGTCCATCGCCGAGGTCCTCGCCGCGCTCACTCACGAGCACAGGATGCGACCACTGGCCGCGTGAGCGCGCTCGGCAACCGCGCGCTGGTACCTCGACGCAGACACCCTCGGCCTTGCGCACATCCTCGTTCGTGCGCGGCCGGATGTCACGTTCCCCGGTGATGACGGCATTCGACACAAGTCTCGGTGGACTTTGCCTCGCTGCGTCATTCAGGATCAGGGTGCACTCGACATCGACTGGATTCCGGCGGTCGCAGCGGCTGGCCTGGCGATCCTCACCCGCGACAACAAGATTCTCACCAGGCGCCGCGAGCTCGACACCGTCCTGGTTTCTCGCGCAAAACTCTTCGCCAGCAGCGGTGCGGCACCGCTGAGCAACTGGCAGCAGCTTGAGATTGTCGTGCGGCAGTGGGACGCGATGGGAGGCCGCACGACAGGAGGACGGCCCGCTCGTCCACCTGATCTCCCGCACCAAGATCAGTAGATTCGATCTCGCCTGACAACCAGTGCCTGCCGGATCTCCGAAGGTGCGTCCCCAGGACGGGGCCGAAGACGTGGTAGGGGGCGTACGGTGAGGTCATGCCGAGCTCCGTCCGCGGCGGCTCAGACGTGGACGCCGCGCTCGCCCGGGCCGCGGGCACGTTCGCCCGGTGGCGCTCGGTGCCGGCGCCGAAGCGGGGTGAGCTGGTCCGGCTGTTCGGTGAGCAGCTTCGGGCGCACCAGGAAGCGTTAGCCGCGCTGGTGACGTTGGAGACCGGCAAGATCCTCGCCGAGGCCCGTCAGGGACTGTCGTCGGGGATCTTCACCAATGACCTGCGCGAGGCCGAGCGGTTCCTGTCCGCCACCGGATCGGACTGCGGCATCGCCAACGTGAACATCGGGCCGTCCGGCGCCGAGGTCGGCGGGGCCTTCGGCGGCGAGAAAGACACCGGCGGTGGCCGAGAGTCCGGGTCGGACGCCTGGCGCTCCTACATGCGCCGGTCCACCGCGACCATCAACTACTCGACGGAGCTGCCGCTCGCCCAGGGTATCGAGTTCGACCAGCGGGACCCGGCGTGAACGCGTTGCTGACCCGCCTTGTCGGCCCGGCGCGGTGCGCCACGCTGCACGCCCAGGTCGCCCTCCCTGCGCAGGTGGCCGACGACGCGCAGCCCCCGGACCGGTGCGGCCAGGCCATGGTGGCGATGGTCCTCGGGTTGGTGCTGTTCGAGGACCTGCTGGTCCGTGTCCCGACCGCGGCGCGCTACGTGGCCGACCAGAACGAGCGAGGCCGGCGGGTGGTGCTCGACCACGGGGCCGTGCGCACGGTCGACTGGCACGAGACCGGGCGGCTGCCGCCGGGCGCCGAGCTGTTCCGCCGGTTGCTCGGCCCGCTCGGCTACGCCGAGGTCGGTCGCTACCCCCTGGAGCGCATCCACATGACGGGGCGGGTGTTCACCCACACCGAGCTGCCCGAGCAGCTCCCGCAGTATTTCGTCTCCGAGCTGCATGTCGCCCACCTGGCCCCGGAGGCTCAGGACGCTGTGACCCGAACCGTCGGCGGCTTGGTGGACCCTCTCGGGGACCAGGTGCTCGTCAAGCTGGCCGAGCTGCGCGAACGGGGCTGGCTGTCACCACGGGATGCCACGCATCTGGTGCCGGCGATGGCTTCGTGCTTCGGTCGGCATCACCCCGACCCCCGGCTGGACGACTACGACACCCTGCTGCGGCACTCGGCCGAGATGGCCTGGATCGCGACCGAAGGCAACGCGTTCAACCACGCCACCGATCGGGTCCCCGATGTCGACGCGCTGGCCGAGGAGCTGCGCGGTCGCTGGCCGCTGAAGGACACGGTGGAGCGCTCCCGCAGTGGGCGGGTCCGCCAAACCGCGCTGCGGGCCGATCGGGTGACCCGCCAGTTCACCGACGGCGGCGGAAGGACCGTCCCGCGCGAGGTCCCCGGGTCGTTCTTCGAGCTGATCAGCCGCGGCACGCTACCCGACGGCGGGCTCGACCTCACCTTCGACTCCGGCAACGCCCAAGGCATCTTCCGCATGACCGCCCGCTGAGCTGCGGCCTGCATGCCGCCGTCCAGGCGTAGCATGTGGTGCCTGTCTCGTGGCAGGTCGCTGGGGGTGTGTTACGAGCTGGGGGTGTTATGAGCACGGCGCAGACCACCACCGTGGTGTACGTGCACGGCGCGGGTAACAAGCCGCCGAGCCCGGAGCTCAAACAGGCCTGGGACGCTGACCTGTTCGGGCAGGACATGGGCGAGCGGACCCGGATGGCGTACTACGCTGACGTGCCGCACGACGAGCCTGCCGCGGAGGGGATCGACGCGTGCGAACCAGAGGAGGCGCTGAGTCAGCTGAGCTTGCCCACTGAGGCGGTTACCTCACGGGAGCAGGCCCTGGCGGCCGCGCAGTACGCCAACCCGGCCGCCGACGAGGCCAGCTTGCTCGACGGGCTCACCCCGGCTGGCCAGCGGCTGTTCCTGAGCCTGGGTTTCGACATCGCGAGCCGGGCCGCCAGCCAGCGGCTGGCCCTCGGCGACACCCTGAGGGAAATCCTCCCGTTGCCGGTGCCGTTGCGGCGGCTGCTGTTGAGGCTCCTGCTGCAGCAGCTCATTCCGGACGCCGACAGCTACTTCTTCACCGACTCCAGGAACGCTATCCAGGACCGGCTTCGTGCCGCCGTGGACGCGGTGGATGGACCGGTCGTCGTGGTCAGTCACAGCCTGGGGACCGTGATCGCCTACGACGTGCTCAGCGAGCCGCGCTTCGCCGACCACGCGGTGCCGCTGCTGGTCACTCTCGGCTCGCCGCTGGGCTACACCGAGATCCAGGACGTGGTCACCCAGCCGTTGCGGACCCCAGCGCCGGTCACGCGGTGGGCCAATTTCGCCGACCCGTGGGACCTGGTCACGCTCGACACCAGCGTCGCCGACGATTTCGACGACCGGCAGCGGATCGTCGATACCACGGTCAACAACCCGTCACCCACCAGCCACGCCGCCTGCGGGTACCTTCGCGTCGTCGAGGTGCGCTCGGCGGTGACCGGCGTCGTCCCGGCAGCCGCGGAGCGGTCCATGTCCTCGACATTGCCGCCGGTGCTGCCGCTGCTATGACCGAACGCGGCCACAACAGTCACCGGAGGCTGCCGGACGAGGTAGACGTGGTAGCGGGCAGGCGCGTCGTTGGGTCTCGTTAGCGGTGATCTGGGACGATCAAGCCGAGGTCGGCGAGTCGTTGATCCAGCTCGCGCACTGCTGGGGTGTCCTTCCACGGTGCCATCCGGTTGCGCGAGGTGTGGAGCGCGGTGACCAGCCGTGGTGATCGGTAACGCGTCGTCAGGTCGGCTGCGTCCGCGACCAGGCGGGTCGCTTCAGTCACCTCGCCACCCAGTACGCGTGCATCCGCCAGCCGGGTGAGGCAGCATGCGCGGCCAGCGATGGCCGAATCGTCCAACAGGTCCAGCCCGGCGATAGCGCTTGCGGCAGCCTGCTCTACCCTTCCGAACTGCAACTCCGCCACGCTCTCCTTGGACCGGAGCGCACCCTCGGTGAACCAGTAGGCGAGCGAGTCATCGTGACCGGTGCTGGAATTGAGCGCATGACGCGCATTATCGAAGGCAGCCATGCACTGCTTCTCGTTGCCAGTGAGCGCGTGGCTCGTCGCCGTTATTCCTCCGACGTAGGCGCGCAGCTGCCTATCCTCGCAGCCCCCGACAAGCCGCCGGGCGACGGCCGCTGCGTCCACGGCGACATTATGCCGGGAATCCTCCACTGCGAAACGTGCGATATTGCACAAGGTGTACACGACCAACGCGATATCGCCCGCCTCGTGCCCCGCCCTCCGCGCGTCCTCACAGTGACGCGCCGCGCCAGCGGAGTCACCGAGGTCGTAGACGTAATAGGCCAGCGAGAGACTGGCGCGACCGGAGAGTCCGAGCAAGCGCGGACGTGTCGCATCGGAGCAGTCACGCAGCAGGTCCTCGATAATCTCCCGCTGCGCCAACATCGCGGGCAGCACCGCCGCCGGACCGAGGTTGTCCTCCTGGCGTTGGCATGCCGCGAGCATCGTGTCGATCTCGTCGATGACGCCGGTGTCCACTCGTCCCGAGGCGAGTGCTCGTGTCGTGTGGCTCAGCCCGTCGGGGCTCGTCGCCGCCGCGACCAGGATCGTGAGCAGTCGTGTCGCGTCCCGGCGGTCCAGATTCATCGACTTCACCCACCTGGCCAGACACTCGGTGCACCGGCATCCATCATCGCCCAGTGGCGCCGGTGCGCCACTCGGCGCGGTGGGTACCTGGGTCACACCTTCGTCGGTCGCGAGCGCCGGTGGCACCGGGCCCTCTTGGACCACCGCCGGCGACGGTTTGGCGAGCGTCAGTGCCACTCCCTGCTCTGCTCCGAGGACGACAAGCCATGCGCCCACGACAGCTCCGTCTGCGCTGGTCTTGTCGTCGGCCAGTCGCCACCATGCGGCGTCGTCGGTGCGTCCGGTCGCCTCGATCCGGGAGATCGACGATCGGTCCCGCCCCACCAGTCTTCCCAACGCCCGCTGCGACAGGCCCGCGCGCTCCCGTGCCCGGCGCAGCTCCCGACCGAGGGTAGCTCGTTGCTCGGCTGTGCCCTCACACGCTTCCACCGTCACCCGCCCCTTTCATTGCGTACCGCCACCTGCTGGTGGTCGTCGGGGATCATCCTGGCAGAGAGGGTGCGCCAGCTTGCACCGACTGCCACTTCGATAGGCACTCGTGGTGCAGTGTTGTGGGCGCCCGGGATCGGGCTGACACGGGCCAGGTGAGTTCGCCACTACGTGCGAACGCCGTCGACCCCCCGGACGGTTCTGCCTGGCTGCCGTCCCGATCCCGGGCGCCGTCCATTGCTGTCCACGGTCATTGAAAGGCACCCGTACGATGCCAGCCAGAAATCTGCCCGCACGACCCGAGCCTGCCTACCGGGCCACCATTCACGGCTCGGTGCTCGACGACGAGACGCATGGGCAGGTCGTCGTGACGACCGCGCCCATGTTCAGCCAGACGCTGGCCGCCCACAGTGCCCTGCGCGGTGAGTCGGAATGCGCCGATCGCACCCACGTCCACCGCGTCACCGTCGAATGCACGGGTCGGGTCTATTTCGGCCGAGCCGATGCCATCCGCCTCGCCGCCGCGGTGGTCCTCGCCGTCACCGACACCATGGACCATGGCCGGCTCCGACACGAGGACATGGTCAGACTCGTTTACATGATCAACGACCTTCGTCGCGAGCTCACCCAGCTGCACAACCAGACCATCGACGCCGTCCAACAGACCGCATCGGCCACCGACGACCCGCCCGTGTCATGACCTCCACCCACCCGACGATGCCGGTCTGCGTGCTCCTCGCCGAGCGTGGATACGGCGACCTCGGCATCGGGCATTCCCACGGCAGCTTCTGGTGCATCCCCCGGGACCGCACCGGCAGGCTGCGCCGTGCTCTCACCGACGCCCTCGTCGGCTGTGGCCTCGACTCGAGTGCGGGCAACCCCGGTCACTGGGACGACTCACCCGACCTGCCGATGCTGCCCACAAGCATCGCCGTCTGGCGACGAGCCGACGACACCCTGACCCTCAACCTCGTCGCGGACGTCCACCACCGCGTACCGGCCGAGCACGCCGAGGCGCTGCGGCGCGCGATCCTCGCTGCCCTCCACGACCGCGCCACCGACCCGGGACGACATCCCGAACCACCCTGGCCGACGACAGGGCCACCACCGAGCATCACCGCACCGACCACTTGTTCACCCCCTGCTGAGGCGGATCACCGGCCCCGTCGGTGAGCGGACGCTCGAGCTGACCGGCCGTGGCGCCGATTCGATCAGGTGAATCATGCGCAACGGTTACCGCCACCGCGAGTTCTAAACCGCGCCGGTGTCGGTGTCAACGGGACCGAGGCGTGGACCAAGCGTCGCCGCCTGGTCCAGCCCGCCCGGTTGAACATGGACCGAGCCTATGGCCCGCGGTAATCAGCTCCGGTAGATCGTCACGCAGGCCGGGGCTCCGGTGTCGCCCTTGAAGGAGGGTTATTCAGCCGTATGTATAGAAGTGCAAAGCGACGACAGTAGAAATGGTCTCCTGGAATGTAGTAATCGGGCGACGGTAGTCGGTGTGCAGGATTCGCCAGGTCTTGAAGTTGGCGATCGTCCGTTCGATGACG
>JBBSQN010000164.1:0-12016 GCA_038257875.1 Mycobacteriales bacterium | reverse complement strand
GTCGGGGAGGTCGGCGTGGTCGAGGACGTAGCCGCAGATCTCGGCCAACGCCTGCGCTTGGCGCTGCGGCGTGCTCCGGTCATCCTCCCCGGTCAGCGGTTTCGCTCCGGCGTCCACGGCGGTGGCGATCGCGTCGTACAGGGCCGCGTCGTCGAACCGCCCGCTGATCCGCCCACCCGAACCGTCCCGGTTCCGAGACAGGGTCAGCTCGTTGACTTGGGCTGGGGGGCGGTCGTCGGGGGCGGGTCCGTCCTGGTCGAGGACCTCCACCAGCCGCGTCCCGTACGCGGACAGCTCTCCGGGGGCGTAGACAGTGGCCTTGTCGGCCAGCTCGGCCTCCGCGCCGGCCCACACCGACGGCGACAGGCGCCCCGCGGCGTCGGAGGCCAGGACCCTCGCGATCGTCTCCACATGCCGCAACCCGACCTGCCCGGCGGCGAAGACCTGCGCGGTGGCCGGCAGCCGCGCCGGCAGCACCTGTCCGTCGAGCCCGACCCGCGCGCACACCTGCTCGGCGGCCACGACCCGGCGTCGGGCCTCGAACCGGTCCCACCCGAGCAGGTCGGCGACCGCCGCGGTCGGGTTGCGGTAGCCCCGTTCGAGGAACGCCCCGCGCCGGTCCAGGTCCGCGATCACCCCGACCGCGAGGCGGTCGACGCGGCGAGTGACGCCCTCGCAGAGCGTCAACGCCGACAGCAGCTCCGCGTCGGAGGCACCCGGGCCTGCGGCCGCGGACAGCGCGTCCAGCCCCGCCGCCAGGGCGGCGTGCGCGGAGGTCAGCGGGCTCTCGGTCACACCAGGATCATCCCCGCCACCACCGACAGTTCCGGCCCCTCCGACCACCACCCCGGAGAATCTTTTCAAGATTTTTCCGAGAGCCTGTCGGTGAACCACAGCGGACCCAGGTGGTCTGGGCGATCGGGGTAAGACGGTTGAGGGTCGCTGCCCGCCCACCATGAGGCCATGGCCCTGCCGACCACAACCACGATCATGACCAGACGGCTGGTGCGCCACGCCACCGTCAACCCACCTCGGTGGAGCGGCACCCGTCCCCCACACCCACCCCACCGAGACCGGACAAATCAGCCGTCTCAAGACGTTTGCCAATGGGCTCTCAGGTCACACCGACACCTCCGAGTGCGGAGGCCACCAGCCCGAGCAGCTCCGGACGCGCGGAGTTGACGAAGAAGTGGTCTCCCGGCAGCAGGTGGATCCCGACGGGTCCGGTCGTGTGCTGGGACCAGGCCCGCAGGTCCTCGGGAGGGACGTCCTTGTCCGCCAGCCCGCCGAAGACGGTGACCGGGCAGCTCAGCGGGGGCTGTGGACGGGACACGTAGGTCTCGACCAGGGTGCAGTCGCTGCGCAACACCGGCAGCATCGTGTCCAGGAACTCGCTCTCCGCCAGCAGTTCCGGCGGGATCCCGCCCAGTTCCTGGACGGCGGCGAGGAACTCCCGGTCGGGCAGGGTGTGCCGGTCCGGCGACCGGCTCGGCAGGTGCGGCGCTCGGCATCCGGAGGCGAACAGGTGCACCGGCTGCAGGCCACTGGGTCGCAGCCGGCGCGCCAGCTCGAACGCGATCAGCGCGCCCATGCTGTGACCGAAGAGCGCGAACGGAGGGACGAGAGAGCTGGCCAGCCCGTCACACAGCGGGCCGACCAGCAGCTCCATCGACTCGATCGGGGCCTCGTCGAAGCGGTTCTCCCGACCGGGCAGCTGGACCGACACGACCTCCACGCTGTCGGGGAGGTGTGCCGGCCAGTCCCGGTACCTGCTCGCGCCGCCACCGGCAGCGGGCAGGCAGAGCAGCCGCAGCCGCGCATCCGGCCGTGGACGGAGGACCTGCGCCCACCGCGAGCGCGACGACGGCCGCGTCACGAGCGGGCTCCGCTGAGCAGAGCAGGGTGCCTGGTCAGGACTGGGCACCGTCCATCTGCTCGCGCAGGCTGCGCGGCCGCATGTCCGTCCACACCTCGTCGACGTAGGCCGAGCACTCTTCCTTGCTTCCCTCCTTGCCGACCCGGTACCAGCCGTCGGGCACGTCGTGGCCGGCCAGCCACAGCGAGTACTGCTCCTCGTCGTTGCGCAGTACCTCGTACCTCGCGTCGTCGTCCATGTCCTTGCTCTCCTTTCTCGGAAAATCCTGGTGGGCAACACCGGTCGTGACGGGGCACCGGACTCATCCTGCCCCACGCACGACGCGCTTACTGCGGGTCCCGGCAGTCCCGCGCGATGCTCCGCAGTGCCTCGGCGAAGTCACCGGCGACGACCTCGACGGTCGCCTGGTCGTAGCGATCAGTCGGGAAGAGCCAGGAGAACCCCAGCTGCCCGCCCTGCACCGCGCCCACGACCTCCAGCAGGTGCGCACCCTGATCGGCGGGGTCGTAGGTCTGCCCGATCGAGGAGTGCACGGCCTGGTAGAGACCGCGCCCAGGGTCCCGGGACGGCCCGCCTTCCCACTGGCCAAGGTAGTTGAAGGCGATCTGGGGCCCCGGTCCGACCGCGTCGAGGCGGCTGCGGGCCGCTGGGGAGCCCAGGTAGCGCAGCGCTCCGAAGCCGAACCCGTTGTTGGGCACGGCCCGCAGCTGCCGGCGCACCGACCGGACCAGACCGCGCCACTGGGGGGCCTCGCGCCACGGTGGGTCCTCGCCGTCGGGCATCGTCAGCGCGACCGGGTACATCGTGGTGAACCAGCCGACGGTGCGGGACAGGTCGACACCGTCGAAGATCTCCTCACGGCCGTGGCCCTCCAGGTCGATCGCCACCCGGCTGCGTCCGGTCCACCGGCACAGCGCCCAGGCCAGCGCGCTGAGCAGGACGTCGTTGATCCGGGTCCGGTAGGCGGTGGGGGCCGAGCGCAACAACGCGTCGGTGTCCTCGGCGCTCAGCAGCACCGACACGTTCCCCTCCGCGTCTGCTGGGGCCGCCGGTGCCGGCTCGACCGGCAGCTCCCCGGCCTGGGACGCGCCCGCCCAGTACTCCAGCTCATGATCGAGGCTACCGGCGGCGACGTGCTCGTGCACCCGGTGCGCCCAGTCCTGGAACGAGGTCGTCTTGGGCCCGAGGTCACTCGCCTCGCCCCGCACCAGCTGCTGGTAGGCCACGTCCAGGTCGTCGAGCAGGATGCGCCAGGAGACGCCGTCGACGGCCACGTGATGCACCGCCAGGAACAGCGACCGCCCACGCCCGGCGCCGCGGGTGAACAGCGCCGCCCGCAGCAGCGGGCCGCGGCCCAGGTCGAAGCCGGTGTGGACGGTATCGGCGACCGCCACCATCGCCGCGTGGTGGTCCTCGTCGGCCAGCTCCGACAGGTCGTGGCGGGACAGCACCTCGACGTCCTCAACGGGCGCGTTGTGCGCCCGCCACTGGCCCCCGACCTGCTCGAACCGCACGCGCAACGCGTCGTGGTGCACCAGCAACGCGCCGAGCGCCCGCTCCAGGGCCCGCTCGTCCACGTCGTCGGCCAGGTCGACGAGGACCGACTGGTTGAAATGACTCGGATTGGTCGTGTGCGTGTGGAAGAACCAGCGCTGGATCGGGGTGAGCGACACCGGGCCGACCACCGGTTCCCGACCGGCCTGATCGGCGTCCACCGCGGTCACCACGAGTGCCAGCTCGGCGATCGTCTGGTTGACGAACAGGTCCTTCGAACCGAAGTGCAGGCCCGCCTGGCGGGCGCGGGACACGACCTGGATGGTCAGGATGGAGTCCCCACCCAGCTCGAAGAAGTTGTCGCCCACCCCCACCTGGTCCAGTCCGAGGACCTCGGCCCACACCTCGACCAGCGCCTGTTCGGTCGGTGTCCGCGGGGCGATGTACTCCGACTCCGACTCCGCCAGCCCGTCCGGGGCCGGCAGGGCGCGGCGGTCGAGCTTGCCGTGGGAGGTCAGCGGCAATGCCTCGAGCACCACGAACGCCGAGGGGATCATGTAGTCGGGCAGGAGCTGCTTCAGGCTGGCCCGCAGCACCGCCGCGCCCGGCGCCGGCGACTCCGGCCCCGCCACCAGGTAGGCCACCAACCGCTTGTGCCCGCCCTCGGCCTCCCGGACCACCACGACGGCCTGGGTGAGGCCCGGCTGGGCCCGCAGCGCGGACTCGATCTCACCCAGTTCGATCCGGAACCCGCGCACCTTGACCTGCTCGTCGACGCGGCCCAGGAACTCCAGCTGCCCGCCTGTGCTCCACCGGACCACGTCACCGGTGCGGTACATCCGTGCGCCCGGGGCTCCGAACGGGTTCGGCACGAACCGCTGCGCGGTCAGTCCCGGACGGCCCAGGTATCCCCGCGCCAGCCCCACCCCGGCGATGTAGAGCTCACCGGCCACGCCCACCGGGACCGGACGCAGGGTCGCGTCCAGCACGTAGGCCTGGGTGTTCCAGATCGGGCGACCGATGGGCGGCGGCGCGCCCGCAGACTGCCCGCTCGGGGACAGGGTGTCACTCCAGGTCACCAGGATCGTCGACTCCGTCGGGCCGTACGCGTTGACCATCCGGCGTTTCGCCGACCACTGCGTCACCAGCTCCGCCGAGCACACGTCACCCCCGACGACCACCGTCGCGAACTCGGGCAGACCGGACCGCACGACCTCGTCGGGCACCGTGGCCAACGCCGCGGGCGGGATGATCGCGTAGGTCACCCGCCCCAGGGTCAGCACCTCCACCAGCTGCTCGCCCACCAACGGCCCCGGCGGGGGCACGATCAGCGTCGCTCCCGCCTGCAACGTCATGCACATCTCCAGGATCGAGGCGTCGAAGCTCGGCGCGGAGAACGCCAGCACCCGGTCCCCGGCCACGACCCCGAACCGGTCCGCGTCGGCAGCGGAGAAGTTCGCCAGCCCCACGTGGGAGATCAGCACGCCCTTCGGCCGTCCGGTCGAGCCCGAGGTGTAGATCGCGTACGCCGGATTCTGCACGTGCAGCGGCGCGAGCCGGTCCGCGTCGGTCAGGTCGCCGACGGCCATCCGCACCGTCTCCGACACCACCGCCGGCTCGTCGAGGACCAGCACCGGCGCGTCCCCCGCATCGGCCAGGCAGGCCGCCACGTCCCGGCGGGTCAGCAGGAGCACCGGGGCGGCGTCGGTCACCATGAACCGGAGCCGCTCGGCGGGATAGGTCGGATCCAGCGGGACGAACCCCACCCCCGCCTTCATCGCGGCCAGCTGCGCCACCACCATGTCCAACGACCGCGGCAGCGCCAGCCCGACCATCCGCTCCGGACCGGCACCGCGGCGCACCAACAACCGCGCCAGCCGGTTGGCCATGGCGTTGAGGACCGCGAAGCCGATCGTCACGTCCCCGGCGACCACCGCCGGCGCGTCCGGGCTCCGCACGACCTGCGCCTGGAACGTCTCGGTGAACGTGGCGGGCGCAATCGCCCGGTCGGTGCTGTTCCACTCGACCAGCACCTGGTCACGCTCGGCCGCCGACAGCAAGGGGAGACCCGACACCGGTCCCGCCGGATCGTCGGCCACCCCCGCCAGCAACACCTGCAGGTTGCCGACCAACCGCTCGACCGTCTCGGCGTCGAACAGGTCGGTGTTGTAGGTCAGTGCTCCACGCAGGCCAGCCTCGTCCTCCTGGAACTCCACGGTGAGATCGAAGCTCGTGCTCGTCACCGGTAGCTCGAGGGCCTCGACCCCCAGGCCGGGCAGCTCCTGCACCCCGCTGGGCGTGTTCTGCAGCACGACCATGGCCTGGAACAGGGCGTTGCGGCTGGTGTCGCGGGCCGGCTGGAGGTCGTCGACCACGCGTTCGAACGGCACCTGCTGATGGACGAAGGCGTCCAGGACGGTCTCGCGCACGGTGTCGAGGAACTGGGTGACGGTCTGCTCGCCGTCCACCCGGGACCGCAGGACCACCGTGTTGACGAAGAACCCGACCAGCCTCTCCAGCTCGGCCCGCTCACGACCCGAGACCACCGTGCCGACAGCGACGTCGTCCTGACCGGACCAGCGAGCGAACAGCAGTTGGCAAGCCGCGACCAGGGTCATGAACAGGGTGCCGTCGCGCTGGCGGCTCAGCTCCGTGAGCCGGTCGGTCACCTCGGCGGGCACCAGGAACGTCAGCAGCGCGCCGTTCGTGGTCTGCACCGCAGGCCGCGGCCGATCCGTCGGCAGCTCCAACGGCGGCACCCCGGCGAGCTGACGACGCCAGTAGGCGAGATGGTCCTCCAGCTCCCGACCGGCGAGCTGGGCACGTTGCCAGGCGGCGAAGTCGGCGTACTGCACCGGCAACGCGGGCCAGGCCACCTCCGTACCCCGCAGGGCAGCGTCGTACCCGGCGGTCAGTTCCTCGACCAGCACACCCATCGACCAGCCGTCGGTGATGATGTGGTGCAGGACCAGGAGCAACACGTGCTCCTGGGCGTCGCAGCGCACCAGCCGGGCCCGCAGCAACGGGCCCCGGCCCAGGTCGAACGGCCGGGTGCTCTCCGTCGCCACCACCCGGGCCAGCTCGGCCTCGCGCTGGCGCCCGACCAGACCGGACAGGTCCTGTACCGGCAGCTCGACCTCGTAGGGCGGGTGCACCACCTGCACACCGTGCCCGTCCACGGAGTCGAACGTGGTCCGCAGCGACTCGTGGCGGGCGACCAACCCGGTCAGCACCCCGCCCAGCGCGTCCACGTCCAGCTTCCCGCGCAACCTCAGTCCGACCCGGGTGACGTACTCGCTGCTGTCGGGCTCGAACTCGTTGAGGAACCACAACCGCTGCTGGGCGAACGACAGGGCCAGGGCACCGTCGCGGGAGACCGCAGGGATGACCGCCATCTCGACGGCGCCCGATCCGTGCGCACCGCCGGTCATCTCCTCGATCGTGGCGGCCAGCCGGGCGATCGTGGGGTGGGTGAACAGCGCCCGGGGGGACAGGTCCACGTCGAGGGCGGCCCGCAGCCGGGAGATCACCTGCACGCTCCGGATGGAGTCCCCGCCGAGGGCGAAGAAGTTGTCCTCGACCCCGATCCGTTCGATCCCCAGCACCTCGGCCCAGCTCTGCGCCAGCACGGCCTCGGTGTCGGTGGTGGGTGCGACGTAGTGCTCCCGCGCCGCACCGGCCCAGTCCGGTTCGGGCAACGCCTGGCGATCCAGCTTTCCGTTCGTGTTCACCGGCAGCCGGTCCATCGCCACGAACGCCGCGGGCACCATGTAGTCGGGCAGCACCGCTGTCGCGTGCTCGCGCAGCCGGCTCGGGTCCACCACCGCGTCCGCGACCGGTACCACGTAGGCCACCAGCTGCTTGGCACCGGGCCCGCCGTCCACCGGAGCCGCCGTCCGGACGATGACAGCCACCGACGCCACCTCGGGATCCTCGGCCACCGCGGCCTCGACCTCACCGAGCTCGATCCGGAACCCGCGGATCTTCACCTGCTCGTCGACCCGACCCAGGAACTCCAGCTCGCCGGAGGCGCTGCGCCGGACGAGGTCACCACTGCGGTACAGCCGCGAGCCCGGCGCTCCGAACGGGTTCGCCACGAACCGCTGCGCGGTCAGCCCCGGGCGGCGCAGGTACCCACGCGCCAAACCGACACCGGCGATGTAGAGCTCGCCTGCTGCTCCCAGCGGCACCGGACGCAGCTCGGCGTCGAGCACGTACACCCGGGTGTTCCAGATCGGCCGGCCGATCGGCGGCACCCGGCCGGGCGCCAACGGACCGGTCCACGTCGCCACGATGGTCGACTCGGTCGGGCCATAAGAGTTGATCACTCGACGACCGGGGGCCCACCGCGCCACCAGCTCGGCCGGGGACGCGTCCCCACCCACGATGACGGTCCGGAACTCCGCCAGCCCCGACTCGGGAGCCTCCGGCGGCACCGTCGCCAGCGCGGCCGGTGGGATCACCGCATGGGTCACCCGACCGGTGTCGAGCACCTCCACCAGCTGCGCACCCAGCAACGGACCCGGCGGCGGCACCACCAGCGCCGCCCCCGCCGACAACGACATGCACAGCTCCAACACCGAGGCGTCGAAGCTCGGCGAGGAGAACTGCAGGAACCGGTCCCCGGCCCGGACCTGGTAATGATCCGCCGCCGCGGCGGCGAAGCTGGCCAGCCCCCGGTGGGAGACGACCACACCCTTCGGTCGCCCGGTCGACCCCGATGTGTAGATCACATAAGCCGGGTGCGCCAGCACCAACGGAGAGGTCCGATCCGCGTCGCGCGGATCCCGATCGGGCATGCTGTCGATCACCGCGAGCGTCGAGGGCTCGTCGAGGACCAGCACCGCCACGCCGTCGGGGCAGGGCAGTCCGGCCACGGACGCGGCCGAGGTGAGCACCAGTACCGGATCGGCGTCGCCCAGCATGAAGGAGATCCGCTCCGCGGGGTAGGCCAGGTCCACCGGCAGGAACGCCGCACCGGCCTTGAGTACCGCCAGCTCCGCGACGACGATGTCCACCGATCGCGGCAACGCCAACGCCACGATCCGCTCCGGACCCGCGCCCCGCGCGATCAGCAGGTGCGCCAGCCGGTTCGCCCGCGCCGCCAGCTCCGCGAAGCTCAGCACCTCGGTGTCGGACCGCACGGCCGGCAGCTCCGCAACACCGGACATGGCGGCCTCGAACAGCTCCGGCAACGTCGCCGCCGCCACGTCCCGATCGGTGTCGTTGCACTCCGCCACCACCTGCCGCGACTCCGCCTCGGTCAGCAACGGCAACCGCGACACCGGCCGGTCCGGGTCGAGGAGGATCCCCTCCACCAGCACCTGCAGGTTCGCCGACATCCGCTCGACCGTGGTCGCGTCGAACAACCGCGGGTCGTAGCCGAGATGGATCCCGAGCCGGTCGCCGATGTAGGCACGCAGGTTCAGCGGGAAGTTCGTGGTCTCCTGGGTCTGGACCTCGCGCACCGCCAGACCCGCCGCGTCGACCGACGCGCCGTCGAACGGGTAGTTCTCGAACACGACCATGCTGTCGAACAGGTTCGCCCCGCCGGGCAGGTCGCTGTAGGCCTGCACCTGGGCGAGCGAGACGAAGTCGAACCGCCGGGACTCGATCTGCGCACCCTGGAGCGCGCGCAGCCAGGACACGACATCGCGGCCACCCTCGACCTGCACGCGGGTCGGCACGGTGTTGATGAACATGCCGACCATCGACTCCACACCGGCGAGCTCGGCGGGTCGCCCGGAGACGGTGGTACCGAACACGACGTCGCGCTCACCGCCGTAGCGCGACAGCAGCAAGGCCCAGGCACCCTGCACGACCGTGTTGACGGTGAGACCGTGGCGCTTGGCCAGCTGGTGCACCCGGGACGAGGACTCGACCCCGAGCTCGAGGCCCACCCACTCCGAGGACTCGGAACGGTGCGCCTCGACCGGTGCCCGGTCATACGGCAACCGGGTCGGCACCTCGAACCCGGACAGCACCGCCCGCCAGTGCTCCTCGGCGTGGCCGCCGTCCTGCTCGTGCAGCCACTGCAGGTAGTCCCGGAACGGTCGCCGGGTCTCCAGCTCCGGCGCCCGGCCGTGCACGATCGCCGCGTACTGCTCGCAGACCTCGGCGAACACCGCGGCCATGCTCCATCCGTCCAGAACCACGTGGTGGGTGGTCCAGACCACCATGACCTCGTCGTCGGAGAGCGTGGCGATGGCCAACCGCAGCAGCGGTGGCGCCGTCACGTCCACCGCGGCGGCACGGTCCTGCGCGGCCACCTGCTGCACCGCGTGCTCCCGCGACCCGTCGGACAGGCCGCGCCAGTCGTGGTACGACACCGGGAGCACGACCTCGCGGTGCACCACGGCCACCGGCTCGTCGACTCCTTCCCACACCACCGAGCTGCGCAGCAGTGGCGTCCGGTCGACCACCCGCTGCCACGCCGTACCCAGCGCCGCGACGTCGGACACGCCCGAGAGCCGCAACCGGATCTGGTCGACGTAGGCGGTGGAGCCGGTGTCGAGCAGGCTGTGGAACACCATCCCGGCCTGCAACGGCGTCAGCGGGTAGACGTCCTCGACGTTGCGCCCGGCACCCACGACGTGGTCGACCTGGCGCTGGCTCAGCCGGACCAGCGGGAAGTCCGACGGACCGGCGCCACCGGACTCCGGACGGGAGCAGTGCTCCACGATCTCCCGCAGGGCCTCGACCATGTCCGAGGCCAGCCGGGCCACGGTGGCCTCGTCGTGCACGTCCGCGGAGTAGGTCCAGCCCAGCTCCAGCTCCCCGCCCTGGACCACACCGGTGACGTCGAGCAGGTAGGGCCGGACGCTCTCGGGTGCATGATCCGGCGCGAGCGCGCCGTGCCAGCCGCGGTAGAGCCCGTCGGAGCTCGCCGTCATGTCCCACTGGCCGTGATAGTTGAGACAGATCTGGGGCTGCGGGTCGTCGCGCAGCATGCGCGCGGCGGAGCTCTCCGGGCTCAGGTAACGCAGCGCCCCGTAGCTGAGCCCCCGGTTCGGGATGGCCCGCAGCTGTTCCTTGACCGCGGTCAGAACCTCGCCCCAGCCCGCCTGCGGGACCGCCATCGCCACCGGGAACTGGGAGGTGAACCACCCGACGGTGCGCGACAGGTCGACCCCGTCGAGGATCTCCTCGCGGCCGTGTCCCTCCAGCGCGACCAGCACCCGGTCCCGCCCGGTCCACCTCGACAGCACCCGGCCCAACGCGCTCAGCAACACGTCGTTGATCCGAGTCCGGTACACCTCCGGCACCCGGTGCAGCAACGCGTCGGTGTCCTCGCGGCCCAGCCGGACCGACACCGCGCGGGCGGAGCCGGCCGTGTTCACCCCGGCCCGGGTGACCGGCAGGTCGGGCACCGCCTCGTGCGGGACCTTGGACCAGTACGCCAGGTCGTCATCGAGCCCGCCGGACCGGACGTGCTCGCACAGCCGGTGCGCCCACTGGGCGAACGGGGTGCCGGTCGGCTCCAGCTCCACCGGCGGTGCCGACGTGCCCCCCGCCGAGGCGGCGCGCTGCGCGGACCGCAGCTGGTGGTAGGCCGACTCCAGGTCACCCAGCAGGATCCGCCACGACACCCCGTCCACGACGAGGTGGTGCACGACCAGGAGCAGCCGTGGCCCCGCTCCGGAGCCGCCGCCGCGCAACAGCACGGCCCGCAGCAGCGGGCCCTCGGCGATGTCCAACCCGGACTGGGCGGCGGCCGCGGCCTGTTCCATGGCCGCCTGCCGAGCCTCGCCGTCGAGATCCGCGAGGTCACAACGGCTGAACACGGCGGCAGGCTCGGTGGGCGCGACGTCCTGGCACCACTGCTCGCCGTCCACCGGGGAGAAGCGCGCGCGCAGGGCGCGATGGTGTGCCACCAGCGCGAGCACCGCCGCGGACAGCGCGTCCTCGTCGAGGTCCGCGGACAGCTCGACGACGACGGACTGGTTGAAGTGGGACAGCGCGCCGTGGGTGACGAAGAACCAGCGCTGGATCGGCGTCAGCGGCGCCGGGCCGTGGATCACCTCCGGGGCGACCGGCTCGGACACCGGCTCCGCCGGGACGGCCGCCGCGAGCTCGGCGATCGTCTGGTGCAGGAAGATGTCCTTGGAGCTCACCCGCACGCCCGCCTGGCGGGCCCGGGAGACGACCTGGATGCTCAGGATGGAGTCGCCGCCGAGGGAGAAGAAGTTGTCCTCGACACCGACCCGAGCCACGCCCAGCACCTCGGCCCAGACGCGAACCAGCTCCTGCTCGATCGCGGTGCTCGGGGCCCGGTACGCGGACTCGAGCTCCGGTTGGGCATCGGGTTCGGGCAGCGCACGCCGATCCAGCTTCCCGTTGGAGTTCAACGGCAGCTCGTCGAGCACGACGAACACCGAGGGCACCATGTAGTCCGGCACGCTGCGCTTGAGCCAGGACCGCAGCTCCGCCGCCGTGGGTTCGGTCGGACCGGCCGCCACGAGATAGGCCACCAACCGCTGGTGGCCGCCCTCGTGCGCCCGCGCCACCACCACGGCCGCACCCACGTCCGGATGTCCCGCGAGCACGGCTTCGATCTCGCCGAGCTCGATGCGGAACCCCCGGATCTTCACCTGGTGATCCACCCGACCCAGGTACTCCACCTCACCACCGGCGTTCCACCGCACC
>JBBSQN010000163.1:0-12595 GCA_038257875.1 Mycobacteriales bacterium | reverse complement strand
GCGCAGCGTTACTTGGAGGGGCTCATGGCCACGGGAACGTATGAGTACCGCAGTGACTTCGCCCGTCGCTACTTCTTCGAAGGCAAAGCCGAAGGCAGAGCCGAAGGCGAGGCCGCAGGCAGAGCCGAAGGCGAGGCCGCAGGTGAGGCCGCAGGCAAAGCCGTGGGTGAGGCCAGGGCGGTGCTGGCGGTGCTCGACGCCCGTGGGATCGACGTTCCCCCCGACGCCCGTGCCCGCATCGCCGAGTGCTCGGATCTGGACCAGCTCGACGTCTGGGTGCGTCGTGCGGTCACCGCCGAGACCGTCCACGACCTGTTCGACTAGCCGCGCGTCCCGGGGGTCCTGCCCCAGGGTCGGATTCGCCTCCCCGAGGAGACAACCAGCGCACGAACCCCACTCCACACCGCCGCCCGACCACCGCGGCCAGCGTGCAGCTACCGAATTGGCCAGCAGGATCACCCTGGCGGAGGTTCATGATCGGGTAGGGCGCACACCGTCCGGTCCAGGGTTCTGGTTTGTCACAGTATGAGACGACCAGGACGGGAACGATGTGCGCACGATGAGGTATGGCGGAAGGTGCTCGGGGTCGAGCGCCCCGCTACGCAGCACCGAGAGCACCTCCAGATCGACCAGGTCGGGCGCGTGCAGGTCGGCCTCGGCCAGCAGCCGCTCACGAACCCGGTCACCGTCGAGGTCGTCGTCGGCCAACGCGTTCACCAGCACCGACGCATCAACGACGACCATCAGCCGCCCTCCCGGTCAACCCGGAGATCCTCGGCGGCCTGGCGCAGCCCAACGCGCCCACCCGCCCGACCCCCGGCACGCGCCAACACCTCGTCGACCGTGGGCCGAGCGGCGGCCTCATCCAGCAGCGCCAGGACGTACTCCTGCATCGACATGCCACGCGCGGCGGCCCGCTGCCGCAGAACGTGATGGGTGCTCGATGAGACGTGCCGCACCTGGATGGTGGTCATGGCGGCCCGCTCTGCAACGGCGGGGGCCTGGGTGGCGATACTGTCCGAGGAGACGGTGATCGGCGGCGGCGCGGTCGAGACGGGGAGGTCCTCATGGTGGACGGCGAGCTGGGGTTGGCCGAGGCGATCGACGTCGTGCGCCGCGAGCTCCGTGCGGCGCAGGACGCCGGGCAGGGCGCCGATGTGCGGTTCAGCGTCGGGTCGGTCGAGGTCGAGCTGGCCGTCGAGGTCGTCAAGAAGGCGGGCGGCGAGGCGTCGGTCCGGGTCCTCAACCTGGTGTCCGTGGGCGGGGAGGGTGAGGTGTCCAGGGGCGACACGAACCGCGTGACGGTGGTGCTGAACCCGATCGACGCGGACGGCAGGCCCATCGAGGTCGCCTCCGCGCGGGACCGCCGCCCGGATGCTCGCGGGCCGGCCGGCACCGAGCAACCGGGGTAGCCGATGGAGGTGCCGGAACGGCTGGTGGAGGTGTGGGCGGCCGGTGCCGACGGCCGCGGCCAGTGCGGCAGCGGTTGGGTGGTCGGCGAGCGCGGCGTGCTGTCCTGCTGGCACGTGCTCGACCGGTACCTCGCCGACGTCGACGTCGACGACGACGACGCCGGCTCACCGGCGGGCCCGGTCGGGCAGCCGGTGCTGCAGGTCCGGACGGCCGCCTCCGCGTCGGCGGCCACCTGGGTCGACTGCGTCGTCGCCTGGCGCCACCCCACCCGTGACCTGGTTCTGCTCCAGGTCTCTCCCGGCGCCGACCAGCGCTGGCAACCCCCGGCGGGGCACTCGCCCCGCCTGGCCGCCACGGGCCAGCACCCCTGTGCGGGTGTCGCGACCGGGTTCCCGGACGCCGAGGTCAAGCCGAGCGGGCTGCGCGGCAGCGATCAGGCGACCGGCCGGCTGCTACCCGCCGGTGCCGCCCGCGACGAGCAGGGGTTGGTCCCGTTCGATGTGGACAGCAGCGTTCCGGACGCCGCGCGGCTCTGGCAGGGGTTCTCGGGGTCGGCCGTGCACGACGAGCACGAGCGGCTCGTGGCGCTGGTGGCCAAGGTGCACCCCAACCGCCAGCAGCGCCGCCTGCTCGTCGTCCCGCTCGACGTCGTCTCCGAAGATCCGGCCTTCGCGACAGCGGCGGAGACGGTCGGGCTGGACCCGACGGTGGAGGACCGCGACGCCCCCCGGTGGCGGGCCAGCGTGGACCCTCGGGCGCTGACGGCGGCCGGTGCGCCGCAGAGGGTCGTCGACGTCGAGGATCTGGCCGTGTTCGGTGTGCGGCGGGGTGGCGCGTCGCCCGTCCGCGGCGCCGGTCTCGGTTACCTCGACCGGGACAAGGACAAAGCGTTGGACGCGGCGTTGTCGCAGGCCAGCAGCGGCGGTCGTCGTATCGTGCTGCTGGTCGGCGACTCGGCTGCGGGCAAAAGCCGCAGCGCCTGCGAGGCCGTCCGCCGGGACCGGTCGCTGCGGTCGTGGCGCATCGTGGTGCCCGTGCCCGACGGTGGCCTGTTCCGGCTGGTCGACGCGGGCCTGGACGGGCAGGCCACTGTGGTCTGGTTGGACGACCTCGACAAGTACCTCGGCCGGGGTCTGGACCTGGGAACGCTGCGACGGCTACACGACGCCGCGGCACCTGTCGTGGTGGTGGCGACCATGCGGGCCAGCCAGCTCCAGGCCCGCCAGGGCGACCTCGCCGATCCGGCCTGGGACTTCCTCACCGACGACACCGAGGTGGCCCGGATGGACCTGGACGCGGCGCTCAGCGAGCGCGAGCTCGCGGCGGCCCGCGACCAGATCGACGACGCCGCCCTGCTGAGCGCGCTGGACGAGGGCGTGGGCCTGGGCGAGTGGCTCGTCGCCGGCCCCGAGCTGATGAAACGGCTGCGCAACGCTACCGGGCTGAACCGGGCACTGGCCGACACGGTGGTCGCCTGGTATCGCACCGGCCTGCAGGAACCCCTCGCCGAGGACGACGCTCGGCGGCTGTGGGCCGACACGCTGGCCCCGGAGCAGCGTCCCCGGCTGCAAGGCCGCCTCGACGACGCTCGGGAGACCCTGTTTCAGAAGGCGTCCACGTGGTCCTGCAAACCCGTCATCTTTCGTGATCTGTACGAGCAGGCCCTGCTCACCCGAACGGCTAAAGGCTACGTCGCGCACGACTACGTCGTGGACCAGACCACCCGCGACTCCCGACGCCCCGCGGTTCCCGACGCAGTCTGGGAGCACGCCCTGAGCGCTGCCTCCACCGGTTCTGTGCCCGCCCAGAGGTCGGAGCGGTTGTGGACGGTAGGAACCGCGGCCCACGACGAGCACGCCCTTGCCCATTCCCTGACGGCGATGCAGATCCTGGCGGAAGCCGGAGATCCGCACGCCCATGTCAACGTGGGTGTGCTGCTGGGGGGGCTGGGCCGGTCGGACGAGGCGATCGCCGTCTACGACCAGGTGGTCGACCGCTACGGCGACGACGAGACCCCCGCGCTGCGCGAACAGGTCGCCGAGGCGCTTCGCAACAAGGGTGTGGTGTTGGGGGGGCTGGGCCGGTCGGACGAGGCGATCGCGGTCTACGACCAGGTGGTCGACCGCTACGGCGACGACGAGACCCCCGCGCTGCGCGAACAGGTCGCCAAGGCGCTATACAACAAGGGTGTGGTGTTGGGGGGGCTGGGCCGGTCGGACGAGGCGATCGCGGTCTACGACCAGGTGGCCGACCGCTACGGCGACGACGAGACCCCCGCGCTGCGCGAACAGGTCGCCAAGGCGCTAGACAACAAGGCTGTGGTGTTGGGGAGGCTGGGTCGGTCGGACGAGGCGATCGCGGTCTACGACCAGGTGGCCGACCGCTACGGCGACGACGAGACCCCCGCGCTGCGTGAGGTGGTAGCAGTGGCGCGGAGACTGAGGGAAGAGGGCGACCACAAGGACGTCGGATGAGGCCGAAGCCAGTCAACGTCCGACCGACCAGCAGGCCGCGGAGTAGTCCCGTCCGTTCTTCCGCGAGCTTGCAGACAGAAGGGTTGGCCTATGAGTCAGCCATCTCGGCGTGCCGCACGCGGCTGCTGATCTGACGCAACGCGTCGTCCCAACCGAGGGTCGCTGCGCCTGCGTGATGTGCCGCCGACCGGATCGCGACCAGCGCCAAACGTAGCGCGGTCGGCTCGTCTTCGGCTTCCACGTGGGCGCAGACATCGACTGCGCCTGTTGCGAAGTTCGCTCCGACGTCGGCGTCGGTCAGATTCGGCTCCACAAGCAGGGCGTCCATCATCGCGTCGGTGTGTCGGTCGAGGTCGTCCTGCTGGGTGTTCGGTGTGTGGTGGCGCAGCTCGACGTAGTAGCTGGCCATAACCGCTCTCCCTCCCCAGCACGTCTCTCGCTCAACCATCCCACCAGATTGCGCAGGTAGCCAGCGGCAGACGGGGTGAGATGCACTGAAATACTTCCCGTCCCTTCTCCACTCGCCAACCTTGCGCATCTAACGATCGCAGCTCGACCTCGATCTCTTTGCTCGAGTGCCAGGGGCGCGGGCTCACGGTCGTGCTCCTGTCGGTGCCGGCGCTGGCGTGGGGACTCCCTGTCGGCATCCCACCACGGCGAGTTCACCCAATCCTGAACCGTCAGATCGGTCCGAGGCTGGCGACGGTCAGCGGGTCGGTGTCGTGATCGTGCGCAGCAGCCGGCTCCTACCACAGTCGCGACGTCCGCGTCGCGGGGCTTTCTCGGCTGAGCCGGGGGCTCATCGGCACGCAGAGTCAAGTGGTCGCGTCACTGGCCAACCCAGCGAACGTCCAAGCGTGTACTGCTGCGAGTACTGTTGGTCGCTCGATGGGAGCAGCCGGATCGCGGCAGATCCATGACCTCGGTTTCGCCGACCAGTAGGCCGACCTCGCAGTGAGCGACACACCGGTCAGAAGCAGCGGCCGCAAGCACCGACGTTGCTGCAAGCGAACTCCTCGAGCTCGTGCCGCCTGCCACAGAACTTGACGTAGTCGAGGGTTCAGTGCGAACCAAGGGTTGGGGTGCCGTTGATCGTGTCGCAACTTGCCCGATGTAGCACCAGGTATGCTGGCGTCGGGTTTCGTGCAGCATTCAACACGAACCCGTCTGGATGGGCCGTCAGCCACTTGAGATAGCCACTGTCGTCGTCGCGGAAGCGATCCATCTCATGATGATGCCCCGCTACACGACGCCCCGCTACTGTACGACGTCCTTGGGTCGTCTCAGATCCTCGCACCCACTGGACCTGACGAGGCCGCTGAATGTCATACTATACTGTGCACTTGTGAGCTCCTTCCACTCGGTTCGTCACCAGGTGCCGTACTTTTCCCAGTGGGAGTCGCCTCAGTTGGTTCCTCTCATCCTGGGAGGTGCGATGAGCGCGGCCGATGATCCGCTGTGGTCGTTATCGGGAGCGTCGACTCCGGCTGCGTACGAGTTCTGGTCGTGGCGGATATGCGGCATGGCATGTCTACGCATGGCTCTGAGTTACTGGCGTGGTGTCGAGCCACCCACGGTCACCCTCGCCCAGGAGTGCCTCGATGCCGGCGCGTACGTCCGCCGTCCGGATCGCGTGGACGGGCTGATCTACGCGCCCTTCTGCTCGTACGTCCGCAGTCGCTGGAGCCTGGAGGTCGGCTCCTGCCCGGAGCTTCCCACCGACCAGCTCGCCAGCCACCTGTCGGCCGGAAGACTGATCATGCTCTCGGTGCATGCGAGGGTTCGGAACCCGCAGACCGAGCCGCCTCGACGTGGTGGTCATCTGGTGCTCGCCGTGGGGGCGACCACCGAGCACCTGTTCGTCCACAATCCCTCGGGGCTCCCGGGCGACTCTCAGGAGTTCGCAGCCATCCCGTGGCCGCGCCTGGAGCGATTCTCCGCGCGTCGTGGCGTCGTCCTTGGCCCGGGAGCAGGCGCCGGTTCTTTCAGTCCCGATCGATACCACCACGACGTTGCGGAGAAAACACGATGAGTCACCGACGACCGTCGCCTGATCGACTCCGACGACGCGAGCCGAGATGCACTGTGGCCACGAGAGCGGATGACGGCCAGCCTGGTCGGACATCGGGAAGCACGACATCGTCGGGCTGGCGGATGGTCCGGGGTGAGGCGGCGCGCTCGACGGTGTCGATGGGTAAGACCCGCGGGTGATGGAAAGCCGAGCTCGTTCTCCAACCAGCCGAACTGACCGAACGGGTTGCGCTCGAACATGAGGTTATCCGCCGAGAACAAGGGCGAGGATCGGGGCCGGAACGGCCCACACCTCGCCCTGCCACTGCGTCACCGAGCGGGTCGCGATCACGCCGTGCCATCCGGATGCGGCGAGTGTCTGTGCCTCCCGAGCCCAGCGATCGTCGACGTACTTACTCTCCACCGCGATCCCGTCCATCCGGCGGCCCACGAAGTCGATCTCCGCCCGGGTGCGGCTGCGGTGGTGCAGCACGTCGGCGTGGTCCGCGACGTCGCCTGAGCCCGCGGCGTCGAGGTTGCGGAGCAGCACCATCCCGAGCTGCTGCTCGCAGAGCTGGGTGAGATCCGGTTCCCGACCGAGGCCACGCAGCGCTGCCAGGCGGGCGAGGACGGGATCGGTGAAGTACCACTTGGTCTGGGCGGCCGGCCGTGGCGCGAGCCCCTGTTCCCGGTGGCAGGGCCAGACCAGGAAGCTCTCGGTGAGATCGGCGAGACGGTCGCTGATCGTGGTGCGGGCGGCGTCGACGTCGTCGGCCAGCCGGGAGACGTTGAGCGGCGAGCACAGGTTCCGGGTCAGGCGATCCAGCAGTGCCGCGGTCTGGGTGGCGGAGAACCGCGCGCCGGTGATGGTCTTGCCGTACACCACGTCCCACAGCGCGTCGACGAACGGTGGGTCGAGGTCACCGGAGCGCAGCCAGGAGGCCACGGCCTGCGGGAAGCCTCCGAAGCGCAGGTAGCTCTCCCACAGCCCGACCAGGTCGTTCAGGTAGGGCAACAGATCGGATACGGCCGCGCCGACCTCCGCGGACCGCAGGTTTCCGATCGGAGTGGGGGTCGGTACCGGGTCGAGGCCCCGGGCGGCGACGATGTCGGTGAACCGCATGGGCAGCAGTACCCGCTCGGTGCGGGTGGCCGGCCCGCGCCGGCCCGCCAGCGCGCGGCGTGCCGCGTGCAACCCGGCCGCGGAGGAGCCCGTCAGCACGACGGTGTCCTCGCTGAACGCCACATCGTTGTCACGCAGGTTCTTGATCGTGTTTGGCCAGTCCCCGACGACGCTGGTGATCTCGTCGAGAAACCAGTAGCGCGGCCCGCTCGTCCCGGCGAGGAACGTCATCGACGCCGACGTGACCAGCGTGCGCAGATCCGCGGCCCGCCAGCCGTCCACGGCCGCGTGCACGATGTTCCGCGGCGGCACACCGCTGCCGAGCAGGTCCACGACGGCCTGGGCGATCTCGGTGCTCTTCCCCGCACGGCGCGGGCCACGCAGCACGTACAGGCCGCCCGGGGTCAGGTCCCGCAGCGCACCCGAGCGGTAACGGAACGGCGCGGTGGCGGCAGCGCGCAGTCGCGGATCGTCGCGCTCCCAGTCCGCACCTCGCCACCAACGGTTCGTCGCGGCAAGATAGAGCTGTATATCGCCAGCCTTCATGACAAAAAAGTATACTTTTCTGCGCGGATCAGCTTCGTTTGGTGCGCTGGTCGTGAGGGTGAGCATGACGGGCAAACCAGCGGCAGGTGCCGGTAGCGGTGCATGGCCAGCTCGCTCAGGTCGGTCAGCGCGAACTCGGTCCGTCGCTCATCGAGCGCGCCGCTGCGCAGCCGCCTGCGCAGCACCGAGAGCACCTCCAGATCGACCAGGTCAGGCGCGTGCAGCTCGGCTCGACCAGTGCCCGGTGAGACGTGCCGCACCTGGATGGTGGCCATACAGGCATCTAACGTGCTGTGCAGGCACCCAGCCAGCAAGATCCGGCAGATGCGGTGGCAACCCACGTGGCCGGGATCGCACCCGCGCCACCCAGTCCTGCCGATCCGAGTTCAGCAACGCCCGTTCGACGGTCTCCTGCGCGAGCGCGGACAGCGGCAGCTTCCGCGTCTGCGCCTCGCGGTAGAGCGCGTCGGACAGGTAGACGCTGACCTTGGGCATACCCCGAGTGTGCCCCTACCGTGTCGAGTGACCACCAGGTAACCCTGGGTCAGATCCCGCAGCGCACCGCCACCAGCGGTTCGTCGCTGCACGATGGGGCTCTCTATCGCCGGCTTGGGGACCGCCCCGTGGGGAAGGAGCTCGCCGAGCCGGAGCGGCAAGCCGGCTCTGACCCTCGGGGCACGTATCGTGTTCCTCGCCAGGCGCCGGCACCCCGACCGGCGGACGGCGGGGGGTGTGATGGACGACCGACGGCAGTTGATCGTGGTCCTGCCGGGGATCGGTGGCAGCGTGTTGGCGAGGCCGGACCGGTCCGGTGAGGTGGTGTGGGACGCCGGTAAGCGTGACATCGCCGGGCTGGCCTTCCTGCCGGGCCGGTTGAGCCTGGAGGAGGCGCCGCACCTGGAGCCGTCGGGGCTGACCGAGTCGACCAAGCTGCTCGGGTTCACCGTAGTGGCCGGTTACGAGAAGTTGCTCGATCAGCTGGCCGTGTTCGGGACGGTCGACCGGCGCGGTGACCCGCGGTGTCCGGTGGCGGGTGCTGATGTGGTCGCGGTGCCCTACGACTTCCGGCGCAGCATCGTCGAGGCCGCCGAGCGGCTCGACGCCGTGGTGTGCGCGCACCTGGCGGGCACCAGCCAGGCCGAGCGGGCCGGGCGGGTGAGTGTGGTGGCGCACTCGATGGGCGGGTTGGTCGCGCGGGTCTGGATGGGGCTGCTGGGCCGCTGGCCGTGGTGTCGCTCGCTGATCACGTTGGGGACCCCGCATCGGGGCGCGCCGAAGGCGTTGAACTGGCTGGTCAACGGCCTACCGCTGCTGGGTGCGACGACGCGGATGCTGCGCGGGTGGCCGTCGGTGGTGGAACTGCTGCCGCGCTACCCCGCGATCTGGGACACCACCGCCAACGTCGCACGGTATCCGCACGAGCTGCCCGTCCCGTGGCTGGCCGACCGCGCGAAGGCGGCCTACGACCTGCACGTCGCGATCGAGAAGGGCTGGGACGGCATGCCACGGCGGGGCCCGGAGACGGTGGCGTGCCTGGGCTGGAGCCACCCCACCCCGAGCGCGGCGTTCTGGACCGACGAGCAGCTGCACGTCACCAAGGATCAGCCGGGTTGGCTCGGGCTCGACGGGTGGGAGAAGGACTTCGGCGACGGAACCGTGCCGAGCTTCTCCGCCTTACCCCCGGAGATGGACAACCACGAGCACAGCCCGATCCGGCTGGCGGCGCGACACGTGCCGCTGGCGCACGCCGCAGTCGTCACGGACCTGCTGAACCGTCAGCGCGGACGCCGCCCACCCAGCCAGGCCCACGGCCCGCAAGCAGATGAGCATCCGCCCGCGCTGGGACTGGGCCTCGACGAGCTGCACGAGGCGAAGGCACCGATCGGGTCGAGGCGACGCTGCGCGAGGTGGACGCCGACGTGCGTGGCCTGCCGGTGTGGGCACGGCTGCGCGGCGCCGGGTCGGCGCCTGCCGAGGTGCGGCTCGACTGGGACCAGGCCCGCGGCTGCTTCACCGGGGACCTGCCGGGCCAGGCTTCGGGGTTGTGCGAGGTGCGGGTGGTGGCGCGGGAGGTGCCCGGCGACGGTGACCTGGTCGCGGCGGACACGGTGGCGGTGGTCGAGGGTGACTGAGCAACGGGCGTGGTCGTTGGCCGGTGAGCCGCTGGCGCTGCTGCGCTACGTGTCCCCGGGCGAGGTGGCCCGGCACGTGCGGCTGCCCGGGCCGTCCGCGGAGAGCGGGGCGAGGCGACTGCGGGCGGTGTACACCGCGCTCGCCGAGAAGACGATCGGCTACGCCGAGCCCGCGCCGGGCGCCGAGGCGGGGATGCAGCTGATCCGCCCGCCCGAGCAGGTGCTGTGGGCACCACGGCACGCCACCTGCCTGGACCTGGCGCTGGTGCTGGCCGGTGCCTGCCTGACCGCGGGCCTGCACCCGGTCGTAGTGATCCTCGACCCACCCGACGACACAGACATCGGCCACGCACTCGTGCTCGTCCACCTCGACCGCGACCGACGACCGCGCGAGGACGGGTTGTTCGACGACGACGTGTGGCACCAGCCACCCGCCGGCCTGCTCGACGGGCTCCAGCCCGGCCTCGACGGCGCCGGCTCGGTCGTCGCGGTCGACCCGGTCGGGTTCGCCGTGTCGCTGGGCGCCACCAGCACCCGCGGCCTGGACGTCGACCTCGACACCGCCCTCGCCCACGGCGCGGCCCATCTCACCGGTGGCCGGTGGCGGCTGGGCGTGGACGTCGGCAGCGCCTGGCGCGACAGCCACCAGCCACCAGCAGTGCTGCCGGTGTCCGAGCCGCTACGCGCGCCGTACCGGGCCCCGGAGACCGCCGAGTCACCGCTGCGGCTGCTGCGCGCCGAGTACGCGCTGGTGGGGTTCCAGAACCGCGACGAGCTGACCGTGCTGCGCGACTGGTGCCGCCAGACCGCGGCCGGGGACCACACCGGGCTGGCCGTGATCACCGGGATCGGCGGGTCGGGCAAGACCCGCCTCGCCCTGGAGCTGGCCCACCGGCTGCGCCGCGAGGGCTGGTACGCCGGAACTCTGCCCAAGGACGCGGCCGACGGCTCGTGGTGGCTCGCGACCGTGGTGTCGTCTGTGCTGGTGGTGCTCGACTACGCCGACGGCCGCGTCACCGACGCCATCGCGCTGCTGGCGGCGCTGCGGGCCCGGCGGGGGCCGCCCGCGGTGGTGGTGCTCACCGCCCGCACCGTCGACGGCGACTGGCTCGCCCGGATCGTCGAGTCACTCGACGACGACCGCCACACCTACCGGCGTGAGCCGATCGCGCTGCCCGACACCCACCCCGACGCCGTCGACGTCTACCGACGCACGGTCACGAAGCTGGCCACCGAGCCGGTGGCGCTGCCTCCGGTACCCCGCGGGATCCGGTGGACCATGCTGGACTACGTGCTGCTGGGCTGGATCGCCGCCCAGGGCGCCACCACCCTGCCCACAACACCAGGTGAGCTCTACGACGAGGTCCTGCGACACGAGGAGAACTACTGGTCGACGGTCTACCGCGACACCGTCCGGGAACGGGAGCCGCGGCGGGCGCGGCTGCGGACAGCGGCGGCATGCCTGTCGCTGGTCGCCGCACCCGAACACCACGCCGACACCGTCCTCACCGCGGTCGACGACCTACGCGACGACGCCCGGGAACGCCACGACGTGCGCGACACACTGATCGCCTGCCTGCGACCCGCACCCGGCGAGGGACTGGCGCTGCGACCCGACCCCGTCGGCGACCACCTGGTACTACGCGCACTCGAGACCGACCAGGACCTGCTGCAGCGCACGCTCACCGCCAGCGGAGACGGCGGGCTGGAACGGGCGCTGGTGACACTGGTCCGAGCAGGCCACCACGACCGGGACCGGGCGACCCGGATGGTGATCGCACTGCTGGACGCCGACATCGGCCGCTGGCAGGCGGTGCTGGAGATCGCCAAGACGCAACGCGGCGCTGCGGCCGCGGCGCTGGAACAGCTCGTAGGCCGGGCCGAGACGCCGCTGCCGTTGGAGGAGCTGTCAGCGGCGTTGCCGTTCTCCTCGCTCGGGCTGTATGAGCTTTCCCTGCTGGTCGACCGCCGCCGGCTCGACGCAGCCCGGGCTGCCCCTGTGGAACCCGCGGCACTCGCCGAGCTGCTGGAGAGGGTGAGTGCGCGCTCTGGTGACGCCGGAGACCGTGGCGGGGCACTGGCCGCAAGCACCGAGGCCGTCGAGCACTACCGGCGGCTGGCCCAGGCCAGCCCCGCCGTCTATCTCCCCGACCTGGCGATGTCGTTGAATAACCTCTCCGGTGCGCGGTTGGAGACCGGGGACCGCGACGGCGCACTAGCCGCGATCACCGAGGCCCTCGACCTCTGTAAGCGGCTGGCCGAGGCCAACCCCGCCGCTCACCTGGCCGACCTGGCGGGGTCGTTGAACAACCTCTCCCGCGCGCGGTCGGAGGCCGGGGACCGCGACGGCGCGCTGGCCGCAAGCACCGAAGCCGTCGAGCACTACCGGCGGCTGGCCGAGACCAACCGCGCCGCCTACCTCCCCAACCTGGCGATGTCGTTGAACAACCTCTCCGTGCAGCGGTCGGAGGCCGGGGACCGCGACGGCGCGCTGACCGCGATCACCGAAGCAGTTGATCTCCGTAGGCGGCTGGCCGAGACCAACCCCGCCGACTACCTGCCTGACCTGGCAGGATCGTTGAACAACCTCTCCGGTGTGCGGTCGGAAGCCGGGGACCGCGACGGCGCGCTCGCCGCGATCACCGAAGCAGTTGATCTCCGTAGGCGGCTGGCCGAGGCCAACCCCGCCGCTCACCTGGCCGACCTGGCGGGGTCGTTGAACAACCTCTCCCGCGCGCGGTCGGAGACCGGAGACCGCGACGGCGCGCTGGCCGCAAGCACCGAAGCCGTCGAGCACTACCAGCAACTGGCCCAGGCCAGCCCCGCCGCCTACCTCCCCGAACTGGCGATGTCATTGAACAACCTCTCCAACCGGCGGTCGGAGACCGGGGACCGCG
>JBBSQN010000162.1:0-12827 GCA_038257875.1 Mycobacteriales bacterium | reverse complement strand
GTAGGAGACGCTCAGGTCGCGTCGGAAGCCGGTGTTGGCCGGGTCCTGCTCGACCAACCCCTCCGCGATGGTCAGGCTTTGCCGATACAACCGGTCGGCCTCGGGGACGTCCCCCGCGGCCCGGGCCAGATCGGCCAGCTTGTTGTAGGAGATGCTCAGGTCGCGTCGGAAGCCGGTGTTGGCCGGGTCCTGCTCGACCAACCCCGCCGCGATGGTCAGGGCTTGCCGGTAGTGCTCGGCAGCGCGGATCGTGCGACCGCGGCCGAGGGCGATGTCGCCGAGTTGAATAATCCATGCTGCCCGGCGGGGGGACGAGGCGGAGAGGCGACTGAGCGTGTCGTTGACGAGTGCCTCTTCGCGATCCCAGGCACCCCAGGCGTGCAACCGGATGCAGACGTTCTCGGTGAGCAACCCGGCGTGGTCGGGTTGACCGGCCTGCAGGAGGTGGTGGCGGGCCTCCAGAGTGTCCTCCAGGTCATGGGCTTGATCTTGCGGCCACACCTGGACCCGCCACTGCCAGTACTCCGCTGCTCGTTGGTGGGCGTCGGTGAGGCGGTCGCGGTGGCCGCGGGTGGTCCAGCGGCGGTGGAGTTCGGTGGCGGTCCAGCGGTGCACGAACACCCGTGTCTGATCGGGGTGTGTGTCGAGGGCGAGCAGGCTGGACGCGGTGCACGCCTCGACGAGCGAGGTCAGGTCGTCGGGGGCGCGCCGTGGCGGGGTCGGGATCCGGATGTGTTCCGCAGCGCTGGCTCCGTCGGGGGTGGAGGCGGCGGTCGGGTCGGGTTCACCGACCTGGAACAGCAGCCCGGCCAGGTCGACCGGTGCCCGGTACACCGACGCCCCGAGCACCAACTCGACCGCGCCGGGAACCTGCTCCAGCCCGGCGAGAAGCTGGGCGAGCAAGACGTCATCGGCGGCGAGGGTGACGGCCTCGGCGAGCGCCGGCTCCAGCTCGCGGTGGCGGGCGAACCAGTCGGGCAGGTCCTTGATATCCAGTCGGGTGGTGAGCGCTGTCGCCAGCCGGGTGGTCACGTCGGGGTAGGCGCCCTGCCCGGCGGAGAGCAGCGCGTCGAGGTACTCCAGGCAGCGCGGGTGGCCGCCGACCATCCGGCACACCCGGTCCAGCTCGGTCTCGGTGAGCCGGTCCAGCGCGGGCAGCGCCCACGCCAGTTTCATGGTCTCCGCGGTCGAGAGCGGCCCGATGTGCTGGGCGGTGAGCGTCCGATGCGCGTCGCCGGGCAGCGGGAACGGGTAACGGGTGGTGACCAGCAGCCGGCACCGCCCGGGGCTACCGACCAGGGCGGCGAGCAGCTCGGCGAGGGCCTCATCGCGCACACTGCGCCAGCCGGGCTGCCCGGACGGGCTGTCGGCGGTGAGGTTGTCCTCGAAGTTGTCCAGCACCAGCAGTACCGGGACCTCGCCGAGTACGTGGTCCCGCAGGAACCGCCAGCGCTGTTGCCAGTCCATGTCGACGCGCTGGGCCAGCTCGGTGGCGGTGAGCATGTCGCGGGTGCCGGTGTCACGCAGCCGGAACCGCAGCTGGCTACCCAGAGCGGCGAGTACCTGGTCGACGGAGGTCTCGCCACCGAGCAGCCCACTCGCACCGATCACGACCAACCGGTCGGGGTCACGGTCGGTGATCCGGCGGACCAGCTCCGCGGCCAGGGTGGTCTTGCCGACCCCGCCGATACCGTGCAACACCAGCCCCGCAGACCCGGCGGCGAGCAGCTCGGCTGGCCAGCGTCGCTGGGCGCGGCGGCGTCCGACGAACTCACCGATCTCCCGACTCAACAACCCGCCCGGTACCGGGGTGGCCGACGGTTTCGGACGCCCCGGGCTGCCGGACGTGTCAGAGCTGGGGTCGAACAGCACCACCGACCCGGCAGCGGCCGACACGGTCACCACGGCCCACTCGTCCAGCCCGGCGAGACGCTTCTCTCGCTCCTCGCGGGACTCGACCAGCTGACCTTGGATGGTGCGGCGGGCTCCCGCAACCGCCGCGACCACGTCCGGGACGGCGGTGTTGACCAGCGACTCGTAGATCCGGGTGAACATCCGCGTGGCGTAGACGTCGGTGACCGAGGTCTCGGTGCCCAGCACCACCGAGACACCGTGCGCGATCAACGCAGCGGCGAACGACGGGTCCCCGGTGGCGGTGGCCGCGTCGGTGTGACACGCCGCGAGCACGATCACCGGGGGCATCGCGCCCGCCGGGATCGCCTCGGTCACGAACTCCTCGGCGGTGACCTCGCGGGCGTCACCGTCGTCGTCCTCCAGCTCCAACAGCCCCGGACGGCCGTGCCCCGACAGGTGCAGCACGTGCGCCGGTTCCCGACGCAGGAAGGCGTAGATCTCGGCGGTGGTGGCGAAATGCACCACCCGGACCTGGGCGTCGCCCTGCCGGGCGCCGCGCACCGCGGCCAGGATGTTGCGCAGCTCCCGCTCGTAGTCCAGGATCCCGCCACCCCCGGAGAACGGCGAGGAGATCGCGACCACCACCCGCAGCGGCCCGGGCGACACCGCCACCGGTGCGGCGTCGGGATACTGCCGATACGCCACGACCAGCGGATGCAGCGCCACCGGGCCGCCACCCTCGGGCAACGCCAGCGCCTCCCACGGCAACCCCCGCAACACCCCGACCACCCGAATCCCGAAGCGCACCGCGGTCCACCGCCGCTTCGCGTCGGCGACCAGACCGGCAAGCGCGGCAGCGACCGGGTCGGGCAGGAACACCGCCGCCATCAGCTCACCCACCTGCGCGGGGCCGGCCGACACTCCCAACGGCACCTCCAGACCGACCCCCCGGCTCCCGCTCAGCCCCGACCGCGTCCGCCGCAGTCCTCGCATCGCCTCCTCCAGCTGGACAGGAACACCCCGATGCTCCGCGGTGACATCGACGCCCGGCCCGCTCAGCCGCACCGCCGCATCGTCGATCGACAACACCACCTCGAGCGGACGCCCGGTCGTCGGACGGGCGACCGAAGCGATCTCGGCCAGCCCGACCAACAGCGGCGCCAGGTTCTCCGTGCGGGCCACCCACACCGAGTCCCGCAGCCACCCGTCGGCGCTGTTGTAACGGCCCGACACCACCCCCACCACCAGCCCGGATGCAGCCAGCACCGGAGCTCCACTCATCCCGGGCAGCACCGCCGAGGCGGTCAACCGACCCAACGGAACCTGGTCATCGCGGGTGGTGCCTCCCGCCCACGCACCCACCGCATCCAGGTGCCGGTAGGTGTGCTGATCCGCCACCGTCGGCGCCCCAGTGATCGACACTGCGGTACTCAGGTGCACCTCGTCGGTGGCCGCCAACCCCGCGACCGAGTCCGACAGCGGCGCCACGACGCTCAGCGCCGCGAGATCGTGCACCGGATCGACAGCGGTGACCCGGGCGTCAGTCGGCTCCCCTCCCTGCAACGGATCGAGCCGGACCACCGCGTCGCGGTTGCCGGCACCCAGCTCATCGAGTACGTGCCAGGCCGTCACCACCACCCCGGGAGCGACCTGGAAGCAGGTGCCGACCGGACCGCCCGCATCGTCGAGAACCCGACCGAGGAATCCCGCGACCCGCTGGTCAACCACCATCAGGTGGCTCCTGCCGCCCGCCACGCTGGTAGGTCAAGGTCACCTCGAGTGTCGCCTCACCCGACGCACCCGCGACGATGACGTTGCCCTGCGCGGAGAACTTCAACCCGAACGCGACCTGCACCTCGTCCGGGCGCACCGAGCGCCGACCCAGCTGCCCGATCGTCGCGACCGTCGACGCGGCGATCGCCACGATCGCCTCCTGCGCCCGCTCGAACGCATCCGCCACCGCGTCCTGCGCCCGGCCCAGCGACGACGTCTGCTCCGACCCGCCCGAGGAGACCGCCTCGACCAGCACCTCCACCCCATCGATCAGCATCGGAACAAGCACCACTCGACCAGCCACCCCGCCCCCTCCAGCTCGTGAGCCGCAACACACGAATCGTAGCGACCTCACTCGAACGAGAGTGACCCGTCAACCGAACCGGTGTGACGGCCGGGGACCCGTGACGCCACCGCAGCTACAGCGCGATCCCTACCCCGGCGAGATCGGCACCCGCCACCCGGCCCACCTGCCGTCAAGCTGTGCCTCGCAGCGCAAGTTCCGCAAGCGCCTACGTGGCGATGGCCAGGCTGTTGACCATCTCTTGGACGTCGGGCCGGCTGGTGAACGGCCGGGCGACCTTCTGGAGGTCCCAGACGTAACCCTCCACGCGGACCGAGTGGATCCCGCTCGTCCGGACAGCGAGGGGCTCTCCCTTGCTGACCGCCACAGCAGCATCGGGAACCCGGCCACGCAAGTAGATCCCGGCAGCCATCAGGTGGCACATCGCCCGGCTCCGGGCGAACTCGACGCCGTAGCCGTCCGCCGCCAGGGAAAGCCTCGACCCCGCCTCCCGCACGGCACGCTGACCCCGAGCCCCGTGGTCTGGGTGATGCCAGGCGAGCATGCGCCACGCCGTGCCCGTGTCGCTGTAGAACTCGGCCTCGTTGTAGAAGTACAACCACGGCTCCCGCTCTCGATCATCGGGAACGATCCGGGCGTATTCCTGCTCGGCGAGCCCGACCTCACGCTCTACCGCGCGCATGTCGCCCATCCGACCGTAGGCGCGGGCCTTCAGCGAATGCAGGATCGCCCTGATGATGGGCGTGGCGTCGTCGGCGACCTCAAGCCCGCGACGTGCCACGTCGAGCCCGGTACGGGTCCGGCCGATGTGTATGGCTTGCATGGCCAGGGCGGACAATACGTCAGCCTGCCTGGCCCGATCGTCGGCTTCGGACGCAAGCCGGTAGCCGAGCGCCATGAGACCCCGCGCTTGCTGCTCTTGCCCACAGTCATGACTATCGAAACCGGCGAGGCTTGCTAACTGAGCGCAGGCACCCTGCCACTCCTTGCGCAGCACCGAGGTCGCGGGGACGTCCATGTCGAGCTGATGGACCGCCCATCCGAGCTGGCCGATGATCGCGTGGCGGGACAGACCGCCACCCACCTTGTGGCCCCATGTCTGAAATATCTCCGTCGTGGCGCGGAGGTTGGCAACGTCGTTGGCTGTGATGCGCCGCAGTACGTCCGGGTTCTGGTCCTTGACCACCGCGATGATCTCCAACACCGGGCGGGGAAGAACAACTGTTCCTGCTGACAGCGCAGCAAGCCAGGCAAGGAACTTACGTCGCCCATTCACATCATCCTCCGCCGAATTATAGTAAGGGAGGTCAGCACTGCCGCGCATCCCCGATAGATCAGATACCACACGCGCTACGTCGCCAAACATCTCCTTGACCGATACACCAAACGCACCGGCGATCATCATCTGATGGCGTGGGTCGGGGGCACTCACGCCGCCCATCTCCCACCTTTTCACATACTCAGCCATCTGCTTCGGGGGAAAGTCACCCCACTTCAGATGTGCCGCCACTCGACGCATCTCCCGGGCCATGTCGGGCCGTGACCAGCCGCGACGTGAACGTTCCTGCTGAAACCGCTTCGCCCACACCGGCCGTTGTCGAACCTGGTCACCCACTTGCTGTCCTCACTTCCAGTCCCGGATACGACGGGGGGTCATCGTGACCTCCCTGACCCGTCCATGACCCCGCGGTAGCGTCGTCATCTTCATTCCGCCAGCCAGTGTAAACACTCGGGTGGTCCCCGGATTGACGACCACGATTCAGCTCGCCGTCGGCACCGAGGCGACCAGCGCGCGTAGGCCGTCGGCGTCGAGGAGGTCGGCGGGGCTCAGCGTGAGGTCCTGGCGCACGAAGTGGAACGCGGCCCGCACCCGCGCCGGCTCGCAGCCGGCCAGGGCGGCCCACGCCAGCCGGTAGGCCGCGAGCTGCACCGACAGCGCCGGCATCCGCGCGTCGTCGGGCACCGCGCCGGTCTTCCAGTCCACCACGGTCCAGCCGCCGTCGGGGTCGGCGAACACCGCGTCCATCCGCCCGCGCACCCCCACCCCGGCGACGACGGTCTCGAACGGCACCTCGACCTCGACCGGGCGCCGCTCGGCCCACACCGAGGCGAGGAAGGCGTCCTGCAGATCGGTGAGCGCGTCGTCGGGGGCGGCGCCCTCGTCGGCGGCACCGGGCAGCTCGTCGAGGTCGAGCAGCTGCGCGGCACCGAATCGCTGCTCCAGCCAGGCATGGAACGCGGTGCCGCGCCGCGCGTGCGGGTTCGGCGGCAACGGCATCGGACGGCGCAGCGCCGCGGCCAGCGCGGCGGGATCGGCGGCGAGCTCCACGAGCTGGCTCACCGACACCTGCGCCGGCAGCGCCACGACCGGGCGGGCGCGAGCGGCCGCGCGCTCGGCGAGCAGCACGTCGACGTCGGCGGCCCAACCTTCCGGGTCGTCCTCGGGGGGCGGCTCGGGGGGTGTCACGTCGAGCAGCTCCAGCTGCGCGCCCGGCTCGGCGGCGTCGGCGCGGGCGGCGCGCGCCTCGTCGAGCTCGCGCAGCGCCGAGCGCACCCGCTCCGCGCCGGCCTGCACGTCCGCCGACCGCGCCCCCAGCGGGTCGGCGGGCCAGAGCACCGTCGGCTGCTCGACGGTCGCCGGGTTCACCGCTCCCTCCTCGGGCTCCTCCGCCCACTGCTCGGCGCCGTGCACCTCGGCGACCTCGACCAGGAACTCCGAGGGCTCCCGCGGCCGCTCCCCCGCCGCGCCCCACCGGTGCCCGGACGCGAGCAGCACGTGCTCGGAGCGGGTGAGCGCCACGTAGAACAGCCGCCGCTCCTCGGTAAGCCGCCGGTCGTCGAGCGCGGCGGAGTGCTCCTTGAGCGCGTCCTCGAGCTGCTTGCGGTCGCCCCCGGGAGGCAGGTACAGGCCGGGCAGGTCGGTCGCGTCCCCCCGCAGCGCGACGGGCAGCTCGGTCGGGGTGATCAGCCAGGTGCCGCCGATCTTGCGGCCGGGGAACACCTGCGCGACCAGGTGCGGCACGGCGACGACCTCCCACTCCAGGCCCTTCGCGGCATGCACGGTCAGCACCTGGACGCGGTCCGGCGCGACCTCGACCTCCCCGGGGGCGAGCCCGTCCTCGGCGCGCTCGGCGGTCTCGAGGAAGTCCAGCAGCGCGGGCAGCGTGGCCACCTCCGCGCCGGCCGCGAAGTCGGCGACGACGTCGGCGAACGCGTCGAGCTGGGCCCGCCCGACGGGGCCGGGTCGCGCCGCGGTCTCGGCGTCGAGCAGCAGCACCCGTTCGGCGTCGGCGACCAGGTCGGTGAGCGGCACCGAGGCTCGCGCCCGCAGCCAGCCCAGCTCGCGGGCCAGCCGGGTGATCCGCGCGAAACCCGCCGGCGAGTACTGCTCCGGCGGCCCCGGGTCGTCGAGCGCGTCGACCAGCCCGGCCTGCTCGGCCTGCTCCCCGGGCAGCGCGCCGAGCGCCAGCTCGGCCGGGGTGAGCGGGCCCGGTCGCGGCGGCAGCGCGGGGCCGATCTCCCGCGCGCGCCGCCACAGCGCCGCGAGGTCGGCGACGCCCAGCCGCCAGCGCGCGCCGGTGAGCAGCCGGACCGCGGCCGGGCCGGCTAGCGGGTCAGCCACCAGCCGCAACGCGCTGACCAGGTCGCGGACCTCGGGGGTGTCCAGCAGCCCGCCGAGCCCGACGACCTCCACCGGCAACCCGCGGGCCCGCAACGCCGTCGCCACGGCGCCCATGTCGACGCGGCGGCGCATCAGGACGGCCGAGGTGGGCGGCGGCGATCCCGCGTCCTCGGCGCGGTGCCAGTGCCCGGCGATCCCGTCGGCCATCCAGTCGATCTCGGCGGCGACGTCGGGCAGCAGCGCGACCCGCACGTCGCCCGCCCGCGCACCCGGGCCGGCCCGCAGCTCGCCCACCCCGACGGCCCCGGGCGTCGCGCGCAGCGGCGCGGACACCGTGTTGGCCAGCGCGAGCACCTCCGGTGGGTTGCGGAAGCTGGTGAGCAGCCCGTACTCGTCGGCGGGCGCGCCGTCCGGGGCGGGGAAGTCGGTGCGGAACCGGGTGAGGTTGCCAGCGCTGGCCCCGCGCCACCCGTAGATCGACTGGCAGGGGTCGCCGACAGCCGTGACCGCGGGGCCCTCAGCGCGGACCGGCTCCCCCGGCACCGTGCCGAACAGCGCACGCAGCAGCACCCGCTGGGAGTGCCCCGTATCCTGGTACTCGTCGAGCAGCACGGCGCGGTAGGTCGCCCGCTCGGTCTGCCCCACCTCCGGGTGCCCGGCGGCGACCTGGGCGGCGATGGCGAGCTGGTCGGCGAAGTCGACGGCGCGCTCGGCCCGCTTGCGCTGCGCGAACGCCTCGACGAGCGGCAGCAGGGCGCACCGCAGCCGCTGCGCGTCGATCCAGCGCTGGTAAGCCTGCGACGGCTCCGCCCGCTGGCGCTTGCCCGGCGGCGCGGCGGCCAGCACGGCCACCAGCTGCTCGGCGTGCTCCCGGACGGCGCGGGGCTCGACGAGGTGCTCGCCCAGCTCCCCCGCCAGCGCGAGCAGCCAGCCGGTGGCGGTGGCCGGCATGGCGTCCACCTCGAGCTCGTCGGCCCAGCTCGTGACGACGCGGTGCGCCAGCTGCCAGGACGCCGTCTGGCCGAGCAGCCGCGCGGAAGGCTCGGCCGGCAGCCGCAGCGCGTGCTCGCCGACCAACCGCCCCGCGTAGGCGTGGTAGGTGGACACGGTGGGCTCGCCGGCCAGCACGTCGGCGCGGCGGCGCCCGCTCGGGTCGAGCTCGTCGAGCAGCCGGGACCCGGCGAGGCGGCGCAGCCGCGAGCGCACCCGGGAACCGAGCTGCTGGGCGGCCTTGCGCGTGAACGTCAGCCCGAGCACCTGCTCGGGCAGCACCTGGCCGGGGGCGACGAGCCACACGACGCGCGCCGCCATCGTCTCGGTCTTGCCCGCCCCCGCCCCCGCCACCACCAGCGCCGGGCGGGCCGGCGCGGCGATCACCGCGGCCTGTTCCTCCGTCGGCGGCGGCAGGCCGAGTGCAGTGGCCAGCGCGCGCGGGGTGAGCTCCACGACGGTGTTCTACCGCAGCCGAGCTCAGTCGCGTCGCTGCAGTTCGCTGCACTGCTGATCGCGGCGAGGATCCGGCCTTGTCCCGGTGCTCCTTCCTGACTGTGGTAGCGGTAACGTCGCCCGTCATGGCTGACGTGTCGAGGTCGGTACCGGAGATGGTTGACGACTTCACCAGGTTGTTCGAGTGGCAGGGCAGCGCCGAGGTGCGGCTGACGCAGGCGCGCGATGATCAGCCGTTGGCGTATGCCCTGGTGATGGCGGCATTGTCCTGGGATCAGGTGGACCGGCGGGGGTGGCGCGTATCCGCGGTGCTGGGTGCGCAGGCACGGCGGCTGATGGCAGTCTGGGGAATCCCCACTGAGTTGGTGGACGACGCGGACGAGGTGGACGCGGCCCTGGAGTGGGCAACGCAGAAACCAGCGCTGCTGGAGTGCGACGGCCAGCGCCGCTACCGACCGATGCACAGATCGGGGTTCCCTGTCGGTTCGCGGCTCCGGCACGAGCACCACCTCGCCGCTGCGGGGTCCGGCCTGCTCACACCGCTGGAACTGGTGGGGAAGGGTGATGCTGACCTCGGTGCGAGCCCGACCGATCTCGATGCCGCCGAGGTGTCGTATCAGCTCGCCGCAGACAGCGACGACTCGGACGCGGCGGCGTTGGCGTCGCTGCGGTTAGCCGAGCTTGCCGAGCAGCGCGACCAACCAGCGGAGGCGGCCCGCCGGTACGCCGATATCGCGGACCTACAGCATCAGGTTGCGTCGCCGCCCGCGGTGCTGTGGCTGGCCCGCCAAGCCGCCCAGGACGGTGACCGGTCCAGAGCCCGTGTTCTGACACAGCAGGCCCTCGACAGCGGCACCGGGCGGGTGCTACCGCAGGCGTGGGACCTGCTGGCCAGCCTCGCCTGGCTCGACGAGGACAGGGACGCGGCGGTGGCTGCCATGCGACGGGCGGTGGACACGGCCGGAGAGTGGCACTGGTCGTACACTCGGCGCCTGGCCGAGATGCTTGCCGCTAGCGGCAACCTGGCAGGCGCGGCCGATGCGTACCGTAGGTTGCTGGACCAGCCCTTGCTCCACGGCACGGACGCCGGGCGGTACGTGGAGCTGATGGCGGCAGCCGGCCGTGCGGACGAGGCAGTGGCTGTTCTTACGCAGTACGCCGCTGACGACGGGCTCTTGGCCGGGGACGTGCTGTTGGCACTGGCGTCCGCCCACGCGGCTCGCGATGACCTCGAAGCCACTCGGCAGGTGCTCGCCCGCGCTCGCGCCCATTGGAGCGCGGTGCTGCCGCAGGTGTCGGTGCGGACCGACGTGATGGAGGCGTCGTTGGCCGCCGCGGAGGGCGACGATGAACGCGCTGCCCACCTGTTCCGGTCGTTGACCGACACCGACGACGCCGAACGTCGCGAACTGGCCCGCCCGCTGCTGATCGCCGCCGGAGAGCGGTTCGCCGGAGACAAGAGGCTGTGCCTGATCCCCGGCGTACGGCCGTTGCTGGAGTACCTGTCCGAGGCCGCAGCGCCCGACACCGCGATCTGGGCCACCACCAGTCTGGCGCACCTGGCCACCGTGGAAGGTCGTCCCGACGACGCGGAAGCCGCCATCCGCCTTGCGGCCCGCCACCTGAGCCCCGAGGCGGTGACCGTTCTACGGGCGATGCTGCTGCGCCGGGCCGGCCGCGACCGTGACGCGCTCGCCTACCTCGTCGACGCCTGCGTGACGGCAACCCCGGCGGTCTTGGTTGCATTGTTGTCGACCATCACCACATTCACGATGCCCGGTCTCCGGCCCGACGACCAGCAGCGCCTCCGGCTCCGCACCGCCGTTGATCATGCTCTCTTCGACGGTGCCGGCGACGGCGTCCGAGAACGAGTGGCGATGGCAATGGCGCCGGTCGAGCTGTACGCCTGTTTTGCCGGCGACCGAGCCATCGAGCTGTGGAATCTCGTCGCCGACAGCGACGACCCTGCCGTCGCGGCGCCGGCCTGGCTCAACCTCGGCCTGATGCGACAGCTGTCGGCCCCGATCGCCGCAGCGCACGCGTTCGAGCAGGCCATGCTCCTCGGGGACGCCTCGACCGGCTGCCGCGCCGCCACCGAGCTGGCAAGGCTCGCCGAAAGGCTCGATGATGACATCGTGCTGGCGCGGGCGTGCGAGCGCGTACTGGACCTTGCCAGGGGCGACGACCGGGCGCGGGCGGCGCTGCGACTCGGCCGGATCCACCAGTACAACCATCCCGACGACGCCGAAGACGCCTACCACGCCGCTCTCGTCGAATCCGGAGCCCACCCAGCCACCATCGGCACCGCGCTCGCCCGACTTGGTGCCCTCTACGCCCTCCACGGCAACCGTCCGCTGGCCCAACGGATCTGGCGCCGCGGTAAGCGCCATCGCGACCCCCACGTGGCCGAGGCGTTCGCCGCTGAACGCGCGGCGATCGGACGGGTGTACCGGATTGGGTCACTATGACCTCCCTTGGACCAGATCATCCCCTCGCGATCAACATCCTCATTGGCCAGTGTAGGCACTCACAGCACGCCAGACCGACCCGTGGTGACGAAGCGGACGAATAGGAGGGGACGGGGGTTAACCTGTGAGATCACAACTCGTGGCCGGCGCCGAGAACAACATCACACAGATGTCAGACCGACCGGGCACGGATTTCACGAGGCCGAAAGAGGGAACATGTAGCCACTCATCGCCAGCCCATTTCAGGGCAGCTATGTGGTCTTGAGGCCTGGACGCGCTGGCGCGCTGAAGATCTCCTTGTGTAAGTACAGAGAACTTGCGTGCGGGGGAACAGGAAGAGGTCGTGTTCATCGAGGACTTCGATCGGTTCGCCGAGGTGCAAACCGGTCTGGGCTGCGACGACGACGACGTTCCCTACAGGTAGCCGCAGCGTGTGCCGCCGCAGGCCGCTGAAACCGGTCTGCGGCACCTCCGGGGTCCGTAGGTAGCCTGCCCGCGTGACGACACGGCTCCAATGGGACGACATCGCACCGGACATACGCGACATCATCGGGGCACAGACCGGACCCGTCCTCAAGGCCGAACCGGTCTCCGACGGCCACAACTCGGAGCTCGCGGTCATCGTGCACACCGAGCAGGCTCGTACCTTCGTCAAGGGCCTGCGCATGGACCATCCACGGTCTGGACCCAGCACCGGGAACAGGCGATCAACCCGCACGTCGCGGGCCTTGCGCCTCGCCTGTACTGGCAGGTCGAGACCGGAGGCTGGGACCTTCTGGGATTCGAGGTGATCGACGGACGGCCCGTGGACTACTCACCCGGATCACCCGACCTGCCCAAGCTACGAGACACCCTCGGACGGCTCGGGCAGGTCCCCTGCCCCGACCTGCCCCTGAAACACGCCGAACAGCGCTGGTCCACGTTCTGCGACACACCCGGCCTCCTCGCGGGAGACGCACTGCTGCACACCGAACTGAGCCCCGGAAACGTCCTCATCACCGACACCTCGTCCCACCTCGTCGACTGGGCCTGGCCGACCCGAGGAGCAAGCTGGATCGACCCCGCGTGCGCGGTCGTCTGGCTCACCGCCTTCGGCCACACCCCCGCCGACGCCGAGCAGTGAGCCGCCCAACTCCCCGCATGGCACACCGCCGGCCCCACACACCTGGCCGCGTTCGCCCGAGCACAGCACACCATGTGGGCCTCGATCGCCGAGGACCTGAGCGGCCCCGATCTTCCCGGACAGCAGGTTAGTGGGTTGATCTACGCTGTGCGCTGCCGGTTCCGGTACTCGCTGTAGACCTCATTGGGGGTCTTGTAGTCGAGTCCCGAGTGGAGACGTCTACTATTGTAGCGCAGT
>JBBSQN010000161.1:0-12985 GCA_038257875.1 Mycobacteriales bacterium | reverse complement strand
GATGTTGTATTCGGAACCTTCATCCTCCCAGACGGAAGGTCATCCCCAACATCACACCCACCCTCGAACAGACCGCTCGCCCAACGCGATCACAGAGGGTCAAGACCGACTACTTTGAGTCAACATGACGTTGCCGTGCCCGGCTCCTGGCACTGGACTACGACGAAGACTAGATCAAACTTGCGAGACCAGATCCACTTCATGGGTCACCGCGGTCGGTCACTACTCCGTGCCGTGCCTTGGGGACGTGATTAGCGGCGCGTGTAGCCCGTAGCAGCGGCTTCCTCCCAGCACCTTGCCCCGAGCAGATCCCCAACGGATCATGCCCCGACTTCCACAACCACGTCAGGTAGCTGCTGTCGTTCATCATCCTTCGGCAGAGACCACATCTGGGCTCGACAGCCGCGGTCCTTCGCCTTGATATACTAGTACTCATAAAATGCGCATCTCCGTAACTGATGTCCCTGATGGCGAGTAAAATGTCAGCATCATCCAGTTCGACCCGGCGGCACCGAGGGCAGTAGGCAACATAAAAGCAATGCAAAGACTCAATCGACCGTACGGTACCCGCTGTCTTCAGCGCTAGGTGTCAGCCCGTGCCACACCGGGATGAAGGCCTCGCGATCTGATGCGGCTGCCTTCGTCGCGGCGGCGGGCGGGTAGTGGGTCTCCGCGGGTGACGATCTCCAGGTTTGGGCGGCTGTCGGTGTCGTCGGGTTCGGCGACCACGGCCACGTCGCCGCTGGAGTCGGTGCGGCGCACGGGGATCCCGGCCCGCTGCAGACCGCTCATCAGGCCGGGATTGGGGTGGTGGTAGCGGTTCCCGGCGCCGACGCTGACCAGCACCGCGCGGGGCGCGACGGCGTTGAGGAAGTCCACCGAGCTGTACCGGGAACCGTGGTGGGGCATCTTCAACACATCCGCGCGCACGTCCACCCCGGAGGACAGCAGGTCGGCCTGCGCGGAAAGCTCGACATCACCGGACAGCAGCGCCGTACCCGCCGGTGTGGTGGCCCGCAGCACCAGCGAGCCGTCGTTGACCGCGGTGCCGTCGTCCGGGTCCACCCACACGGCGGGATGCTGGGGGCCGAGGACGTCGAGGGTGAGCGCGGGCCACACCAGCCGCCGCCCGACCGACAACGCCACCAGCGTCGTGCCGGCGTCCGCGGCGTGGCGCGTCACCTCCGCCAGCGCCCACTGCGGCTCGCGGACGGGACCGACGGCGACCCCCGCCGTCGGCCGGTCGCGCAAAGCACCCGCCAGGCCGCCGACGTGGTCGGCGTGCAGGTGGCTGAGCACCACCAGGGCGAGGCCCTGCACGCCGAGTCGGTCCAGGCAGGCGTCCACCAGACCGTCCTCGGGGCCCGCGTCGACCAGCACCACCCATCCCGGACGGCCGGTGGCCAGCACGATCGCGTCGCCCTGCCCGACGTCGCACGCGACCATCGCCCACCCGGCCGGCGGCCAGCCCGGCGTCGCGAGCCGGGTGGGCACCAGCACGAGCGCCAGCCCCAGCAGCACGGCGAGCAGCATCGCCCGGGGCCGCGGCCAGCGGCCGAGCATGAGCAGGGCCAGCACCAGCGCGGTGAGCAGCAGCGCGCCCACCGTCCCGTCGGGCCAGGGCAGGACCGCTCCGGGAACCGCGGCCGACCGGTCGGCGACCTGCACGAGCCAGCCGACGGCGGGTCCGGCCGCCCAGGCACAGGCGGTGGCCACCGGCGCACCGAGGGGTGAGAGCACCGCGGCGAGCACCCCGAGCACGGTGGCCGGCGCCACCGCCGGCACCGCGAGCAGGTTCGCCACCACCGCGATCGGGCTCACCCGCCCGCTCAACCCGGCGATCAGCGGCGCGGTGACGAGGAACGCCGCCGCCGGAACCACCAATGCCTCCGCGCCCCACCCCGGCACCCCGCGGCGGCGCAGCGCGTCGGCCCAGCCGGGTGCGAGCAGCACCAGCGCACCGGTGGCGAGCACGGACAGCGCGAACCCGGGGTCGACGCCCAGCGCCGGATCGACCAGCAGCAGCACCAGCACGGCGGCCGCGAGCGCCGGGAGGGCGGAGCGGCCACGGCCCAGGGCCAGCGCGAGCAGCACGATCGCACCCATGACCGCGGCCCGCACGACACTCGGCGACGGCCGCGCCAGCACCACGAACCCGACCACGCTGGCCGCGCTGCACGCGGCAGCCAGCCGTGGGTCGGCCCGCAGCAACCGCATCAGGGCCAGCACCGCCCCACCCACGATCGCCAGGTTGGCGCCCGACACCGCGACGAGGTGCGTGAGCCCGGCCGCCCGGAAATCAGCCTCGACCTCCGCGGTAAGCCCTCGGGTGTCGCCGACCGCCAGCCCGGGCAGTAGCCCGGCCGATGCCGGGGACAGCACGCCGGCGGCGTCCCGCAGACCGGTGCGCAGCCCGCCGGCCACGTCCTGCCACCACGGCGGCGGGTCCACGTCGCCGGGCGGGCCGCGTACCCGCAGCACGGCCACGGTGAGGTCGCGCCGCCCGGCCGGCGCGAGCAGCCCGTCGGCCGTGACGGCCTGCCCGGGCAGCAGCGTGCTCCACCCCGGCGCGGGTGCGATCAGCAGCACCCGGCCGCCCACCTCCCACCGGCCGTCGTCGACCAGGGCTCGTTCCACCGTCGCCGGAACGAGGACCTGCGCGGCACCACCCGGGCGGGAGCCGTAGCCGTCGCTGCGGATCGGCCGGGGGTCGTCGCGCAGCACGACGCGCAGCGTGGCCGTAGCCCCGCGCTCAGCGGGCTCCCGCAGCGGGTGCCCGACCAGGAGCAGCGTGTGGGCCGTGACCACCAGGCCCGCGGCGGCCGCGCAGCCCGCCGCGGCGAGGACGGCCGGAGCCCACCTCCTGCGCCAGGCCACGAACGCGGTGGCCGCGGCCGGCAGCGCGACACCGGCCCCGGCCACCGGGCCCAGACCGATCCCGACCAGCACGACCGCCCATGCCGCCAGCGCCGCGGGCACCAGCCTCAGGTCGGGCGGGCGGCGGGGTTCGTCGGGGTCGCGGGCGCGCATCAGGTCGTGACCAGCTCGCGCAGCGTCGCGAACCGGCGCTCACCGATGCCGTCGACCTCACGCAGCTGCTCGACGCGGGTGAAGCGACCGTTGCGGGTTCGCCAGTCCAGGATGCGCTGGGCGGTGACCGGGCCGACGCCGGGCAACGCCTCGAGCTGCTCGGCGGTGGCCGCGTTGAGATCCACCTTCCCGGCCGGACCGGCCGCGCCACCACCGGGCGCCCCACCACCCACCGCAGCCGAGGCGGCATCCGCAGCAGGCGGCACCCCGACCGACACCTGCTCACCGTCGACCACCTTGCGGGCCAGGTTGAGCCCGGTGAGGTCGGTGCCGGGAAGCGCACCGCCCGCAGCCTCCAGGACGTCGGCGACCCGGGCACCGTCGGGCACCTCCACGAGCCCCGGCCGCGCGACCTTGCCGGAGACGCTGACGACCAGCGGCGCGTCGGGCTGGGCCGGGGTCGGGGCGGGACCGGTCTCCACAGACCCGGTGACCGGCCCCGGCGCGGCGGCGTCGCTGACCACCGAGACCGCGGGCAACCCACCAACCGGTTCGACACGCGGACGCTGCGTCCAGACCCCGACCGCCGCCACCACCGCAGCCGCAGCAGCGATCAACGCGAGGGCGGTGGCCCCCGACCGTCCCGCATCGAGACGCGCCCCCCGCCACCTGTCGGGCACCAACCGCTGCAGCAACGACCCGGGCCCGCGAGCGACGACCGGCTCGACACGCTCCGGAGCCGCGTCGATAGCAGGCAACGGCTCCGTGGGCGGCTCGTCAGCCGGACCCGGACCCGCCACCGCAGGTAGAGGCCACTCGCCACCAGGCGAGCCGGACCACGACGGCGGCACGGGCGGGCCCAACACCGCAGCCAACCGGCCGGGCCGGGCAGGAAGGTCAGGTCGCGCCACGCCTCGACGCTAGGTCGGCCCAGTGCTCCCGGACCGACGACTTCCGAACCTGTGGACGGCCGATGGTCCATGGGGACAACTCTGGCCAGCAGCACCGTCCCAGACCCGGTACGGCGACACCGTTACCAAGCCAGCGGGCAGGCCATCGCGTTGCAGCCACCAGTTGGTCCCTAGACTGCTGAACGATGACTACTGACGTTGCGTCTCCGGCCTCGTTCCGGCAATACCAGCCGGGCGAGCTGCCGGTGCTCGCCTGTCCCGCGCTCGCACGTCGTGGCGTGGACGCTGATGCGACCATGCGCGACGGCGGTCTCTCAGCTTGCCCTCATCACGGCCTCAACCTCGGCTTCCAGGTACGGACTGCGGCCGCCGGCACCGCTCCGGGCTCGGGCTTCTTCGTCAGCCACCACTCGGAAAGACCGTCCGGGCGGTTCGCCGCCGTTGCGCGGACATGTGAGGTGGATGCGTGACCCGGCAGCGCGCCGGCGTGTTCACCTACGCCGGTTTCGACGTCGACGCCCGCCGCAACCAGGTGGTCTGCCGCTACCGTCTCGACGACCGCACCTTCCAGGAGGAGATCACCTTCCCCGGCGGTGGCGACTGGGCCCAACCCGCCGTCGAGAGTGCCGCGCGGCTGCTGTTCCTGCTGGCCGGCGTGTCCTACTTCAAGGCAGGCGCACCGCTCCTGATCGATCTCGGTGACACCGCGATCACGGCGGCCGAGCGCTCGTTCCTGCACGGCTACTACCTCGACGGCCTCGGTGAGTTCGCCCACCGCAACGAGCTCGACCTGTCCGGGTTGCAGATCACCGGGCCGGAGCTCGACCGGCCGGCCCCGACCAGCTACGCACCCGAGCCCGGCCGTCCGCTGATCCCGTTCGGCGGCGGCCTCGACTCGATCGTCTCCGTCGAGCTGGTCCGTCCGCGGGTGCACGACGCAGCGCTGTTCGTGGTCGACCGTCCCGGTGACCAGTTCGCGGCGATCGAGGCGCCGGCGCGGGTCACGGGGTTGCCGGTCGTTCGGGCGGAGCGGCTCATCGACGAGCAGGTGCTGCGCTCGGCCGAGCTCGGCTTCTACAACGGGCACGTCCCCGTGACCGGCATCATCTCCGCGATCGCGCTCGTCGCCGCCGTGCTGGAAGGCCGCGACGCGGTGGTGATGTCGAACGAGTGGTCCGCCTCGTCGGCGACGCTGACCGTCGGCGGCCGCCCGATCAACCACCAGTACTCCAAGAGCGACGCGTTCGAGAGCGGCCTGCGGCAGGTCATCGGCGGCGCGCCGGACTACTTCTCGCTGCTGAGGCCGTTCAGCGAGCTGTGGATCGCGCGCCGGTTCGCCGACCACCCGCAGTACCTGCACCAGTTTCGCAGCTGCAACCGGGCCTTCCACATCGACCACGCGAAGCGCCTGGACACCTGGTGCGGGCGGTGCGACAAGTGCTGCTTCATCGACCTGGTCCTCGCGCCCTTCGTGCCGCGGGAGCAGCTGGCCGGGGTGTTCAGCGACGCCGAGCCGCTGGCCGACCCGACCCTGCTGGACACCTTCCGTCGGCTGCTGGCGTTGACCCCGGACGCGAAGCCGTGGGAGTGCGTCGGCGACGAGGTCGAGTGCCGGGCGGCGGCCCGGATGGCGGCGGATCGGGCCGATCGCCGCGGCAACACGGTGCTCGCCACGCTGACGGTGGAGTCGGCCGCCATCGCCGATCCGCCGGCCGCGGACCTTCTGGAACCCCTCGCGGCCCATCACGTCCCGGATCGCTATGCGCCCGACGCTCTCCTGGTCTGAGCTGCCCGGCCGGACGGTCGGGATCCTCGGGCTGGGCAACGAGGGCGCGGCGAGCCTGCGAGCATGCCGCGCACGTGGGATCGAACCGATCCTCGTCGACGACGAACCCGCGGGCAAGGCGCCTGGTGAGCACGTCCTCGCCACCGCCGACGGCGGGCTCGACGCCCTGCTCGGCTGCGAGGTCGTAATCAAGACGCCCGGCTACCCCCGCTACTGCCCCCAGATCGCGACGTTGCTCGACGGCGGCGTGCACATCGTCGGAGGTCTGGGCCTGTGGCTGGCCGACGCCGACCGCACCCGCGTGGCCTGCGTCACCGGGACCAAGGGCAAGAGCACGACCACCGCGATCGCCGGGCACCTGATCAACCGGCTGGGCCACCGCTGCCTCGTCGGCGGCAACATCGGCGTTCTCCCGTTCGACCCGGCCGTCGGCGACGCCTACGACTACTGGATCATCGAGGTCTCCAGCTACCAGGCCGTCGAGGTCCCGGTGACGCCGCCGGTCGTCGCCGTCACCTCACTGCACCCCGATCATCTGCCATGGCACCGGGGCGACGTGTCGGTGTACTACCGCGACAAGCTGTCGCTGTGCACGCATCCCGGCGCCGACCTCACGATCGCCAATGGCGACAGCGCACTGCTCAGGAACCGGCGCGACCTGCTCGGGCCCCGCGTGCAGTGGGTCCACGCCGACGACGAACCCGACGCGATCTGGCCCGAGAACCTGCAGGTGCTCGGCACCCACAACCGGCACAACGCTCTCATCGCGCGGGCCGTCCTCCAGGGACTCGGCGTACCCGAGGCGAACGACCCCGCAGCCCTCGCCGCGGCGGCCGAGGGGTTCACCGGCCTGGCAAGCAGGCTCCAGGTCATCGGTCACGTGGACGGCGTGACGTTCGTCGACGACAGCCTCTCGACGAATGTGCTCCCGACCCTGGCCGCCGTCGAGGCGTTCCCCGACCGGCGGGTCGCGCTCATCGTCGGTGGAACGGACCGCGGGATCGACTACCGGACGCTGGGCGAGGGGCTGCGGTCCCGGGTGACGCCACTGCGGGTACTGACGATCCCCGACAACGGCCCCCACATCCGCGCGGTGCTCGAAGCCACCGACCCGGGGCCGGCGGTCGGGGCCGATGACACCGCCGACCTCGGTGCGGCGGTCCGCGCCGGATACGCGTGGGCCCGGCCGGACGGTGTCGTGCTGCTGTCCCCGGCGGCCGCCAGCTTCGGGCGGTTCCGGGACTACCGCGAGCGCGGAGTGGTGTTCGCGACGGCGATGGAGTCGTGCGTGGAGCAGTAGCTCGACCAGACGACCCGGTCGGCCACCCGCGGTGTCCCGTCAGCCTGCCGGTCAGGGCACCGTCCCGGGACCGGCGAGCGCGGCGACGTCGTCGGTACAGCCCCACGCCAACGTCATCCCGGAACCGCCGTGGCCATAGTTGTGGATCACCCGCGGGACGCCGCCACCGGCGAGCTCCTCCTCGAGGCGCACCGTGGGACGCACGGGACGCAGCCCGACGAGGTGCCCCAGGATCTCGGCACCGCGCAGCGCCGGGACGATGTCCAGACAGCGTTCGACGATGGCGGCAGCGGTCCGCGGATCGGGGATCGTGTCCCACTGCCCCTCGTCGAACGTGCCGCCGAGAATGCAGTCGTGGGTCCGCGGGTGGACATAGGCTCGGCCGCCCGGGTGGTCCTCGTCGCGTACGGACATGCTCAGGCCCGGGTTCGCCATCCGGACGAGCTGACCGCGCACCGGTACCACACTGGTGTCCCCCACCAGAGTGCGCGCGCCCAGGCCGGAGCAGTGCACGACCAGGTCGGCGGTCCGGCTGGCGTCGGCGAGCGATGCGACCCGGCGCTCCTCGAACCGGCCCCCGTGGCACGTCACCTCCCCGATCAGCCACGGCAGGTACACCCTCATCTCGACCAGCGGTACGACGAAGCGCAGCCCGTGCGGGTACCCGGGCACCAGCTCGTCGGGCCGTGCCGGGCGCACGTCGTCGAGCGCGGCCGCCCACCACTGCGGGCCCGGCAGTTCCCGATACAGCGTCAGGCTCTCCCGCATCAGTACACCGGGGACCCCGAGCCGCGCCTGCCTCTCGAACTCGGTGAACGTGTCGCGCCCCCAACGCACGACGCGCTCCCGCGGCCCGGACAGCGTTGGGAACCACACCGCCGCAGCCACCATCGACGTGGACTCCGTCGACGGCCGGTCCGCGACCACCTCAACCCGCCAGCCCCGCTCCAGCAACCGGAGCGCGCAACTCAACCCACAGATCCCCGCACCCACGACAACGGCGACACGGCCATCCGACACGCTCAGAGGATGGCACGAACGCGGACGAGGAAGAAGGATCACGAGACCGACGCCTCAGGGATCTGATCCCTGGCCGAAACGCGGGCAGCAGGAGCACCCACGCAGGTCTGGGGCTGGCGACGTCAGTCGAACAGGTCGTAGGCCTTGTCGGCGGTGGCCGCACGACGAACCCAGGTGTCGAGCTGGTCGAAGTCGGAACACGCGGCGATGCGGGTGCGGATGTCGGCGGGAACATCGATCCCGCGGGCGACGAGCACCGCCAGTACCGCCGTGGCCTTGCCCTCCGCCTTGCCCTCCGCCTTACCCCTGGCCTCGCCCGCGGCTTCACCTTCGGCTTTGCCCTGGGAGAAGTAGCGGCGGGCGAAGTCGCTCTGGTACTCATACGTTCCGGTGGCCATGAGTTCCTCCAGGTAGCGCTGCGCCGCCTCGGGCAACGCAGCGAGCACAAGGTCACAGTACAACTCGGCCCGCGGGGCATCGACCGTGGTGAGCGCGCTGAGCAGCGCATCCAGCACCGTGCTCCGCTTCGGGTCGGCCCCGTGCGCAAGAGCCGAGAGCACCGCCAGCTCCGGGACCCGGGCCGCATGCTCGGCGTCGGTCACGACCGGTACCCGGTCGGGTCCGACCACCATCGGGGTCATGGTCGTGCCGGGCCCGAGCTCGATCGGGGTGGCGCACCAGCTCGCCGTCGCGGTGTCGACACAAACCACCAGAAGCACCGTCGGACAACGGAACCGGCTCCGCAGGGTAGACAGGTACACCGGCCAGCTCCACCGCTTGCCCGGGTCCGGACGCAGCTGCACCTCGACCACCACCGCCCACACCGCCGACCCAGCCGCCGAGAGCACCACCACCGCGTCAGCGCGATACTCGGTGGGAGTGAGGACGGTGAAGTCACCGGGTTCGACCTCAGCCTGTTCAAAGCCCGGCAGCGTGATCCCCAGCCCTTCCACCAGCAGCTCGGCAGCCAACGACGGCCGCTGCCGAAACATCTCGATCAACCCCTCATACAAGCTTGATGGCATACGACGGAAGCTACCGACGGCCACCGACAGTTCTGGACGATCTAGCCGTCACCGAACCACCGGCCTCGATGGTCACGACATTCGACGGTCGGCGCACCGACGCGGGATGCCTCCCCTTACCCCCGACGGAGCAGGTCCCCCACTCGACTCCAAGATCACCACCGAGTTCACTGACCTCGGCGCCTCGCACCCGATGCGCCAACTCCACGCCCTGGGCTCGCTCGTCCCGACTTGGTTTCCGGTCAGCGTCGCACCGCCGATCATAGATGTGACCGCAGAGTCCGGGTCCGCTGCGGCGGGCCCGGACGGCGACGACGCCTGGCTACAGCGGTGGGGTAGTCCCATCTCTCGGGCCGTCATGCCTGTTGCGGAGGAGAGCGAGTACGGCGTTGTGCTCTTCTTCGGTCAGTCTGCCGTGGGCGTGTTCGGTGTCGGCCCAGCTGGTCAGGCCGGTGTGGATCTCGTCGGGGTCCAGTCCGGCGGCGGTGGCGAGGTCGTCGAGGGTGGCGCCGTGGGCCAGTGCCTCGTGGGCGAGGTGCCAGCGGCCGGTGGCGACGCGGTCGGCGAGGGCGCCGGCGCAGACGAGTCCGGCCAGGGCGTGGCGGGCGACGTCGGTCGGTGTCAGTGCCTGGAGCTGCACGTGGGCGCGGGCGCCGGCCACTCTCCGGGCGTGGTCGAGGTACCCGTCGAGGAGCCGGCCCAGCGGCACGGTGGCGGGCAGGTCGTCAGGGCGTAAGGGTGTGTCGGGCATGGTGGTCACGGGGGGCCTTCCAGACTGATCGAGGGTTCCGGCCGGGGTGGTCGCGCACTGGGTCCGGGACCGTCTGTGGGTGAGGGGTGTCTCGCGCGTCGCTGGGGTGGTCAGGTGGAGCGGGCTGTCGGGTGTCGCGTCCGGCGTCGCCCGACCGGGCTGTGGGTGCCGCGGGCCACGTCCTGGTCTCCCGCAGGTGTCACCGCGCCGGGCGCGCGGTGGCGGCCACCAGCCCCGAGCCGCATCCGACGAACCGGCCGGACCAGCACCTCGCGCACCCGGATGGCGGCGGTGCCAATGAGGGTGCCGAGGCGTTGACGGACGCGGTGGCGACGGCAGAGCCGATGCCGCGGCTCGCCGTTGAGAGGCAGCTCGATGCCACGGCCACAGGTGCGACAGCGGGAACGGACTCGCATCAGCGGGTGCCTCCGATGCGGTACCCGCCGGGGACACCGGTCAGGGCCTCGTGGGCGAAGGTCGCGAGGCTGTACAACCGGCACGGCCACCCCTGCCACCCGGCCAGACCGCCGCTCGGACAGGCCTTACACAGCCCGGTGCCGTCGTCGACGTGCTCGGCGAGCACCCGGTCGACCAGCTCGCGCTGACGGGCGATGGACTCGACGAGCGGGGAGTCATCCATGGCGCGGCCCCAGGCCGATCAGTGGACGCGGATCCCGTCGGCGATGGCGGCGCAGCAGCGCCGCGTGCCGGTCCGGTGTGTGGGCCGGGGTCATCGCGGCTGCTCCCCGCGGTTCCCGGCGGTACGGGAGGCAGCGCACCGCAGGTCGCGGTGCCGGCCGCGTGGTCCGCAACCGGTACCGTGCGCCATCGGCCGTCCAGGGTCGGGGTGAGGTGGATGCGCTGTGGTCGGGCACAGGCTGCGGCACGGCGTGGGTGCGGCGGGGCGTTCAGGTCGGAGACGTGGAAGGAGGAAACCCGGTGACGCGGACCATGTCGGGGGCAGGCCCGCGTCACCGGGCGCGCTGGGGAGCGGATCGTGGACGTCGCCAGCGGTGCCGCGGTGACCGCAGGGCACGGCGCGCGCGAACCCGGCGGCACCTGTCGTGGACCGCGCCACCAGCGGGAACGTCGTCATGTCGAGCTTCCTCGCACGAGCCCGTGAACCTGACAGCTGACCGATGGCAGCTGTCGTGATAATCGCCATGCGATGGAAGCTACCACGATAATCGTTGTTAGGGTACGGGTCCAAACGGGTGTTCCTGGGCGCTACGCTGCGCAGCTGAGGCACGACCGCCTCGGCGTCCGGCGCACGACTCGCTGTCCTTCGAAGGGGCCCACCACGACATGGCCACCGTCCGCACCATGAAGAAGCTGATGCTCGGCCATGAGATCGCGCACATGATCGCGGTCGCCGGTATGACGCAGGCCGAGGCGGCGGTGATCATCGAGACCAGCCAGAGCCGCATCGCAGGCCTGATCAACGGCCAGGGCAACATCACCGTCGGCGATCTGGAGCGGCTGGCCACCAGGCTCGGCTTCACCGACCCCGGCCACCATGCCGCGCTGGAGGAGCTGCGCCGCAACAACCACAAGCGCGGCTTCTGGACCACCGGCCACAACCGCGCCTACGCCGAGGAGCTGCGGCTGCTGATCGACATCGAGCGCCACGCCGACGAGCTGCGGACCTACGAGGTGGAGATCATGCCGGGCCTGGTGCAGTGCGAGGCGTACGTGCGCGCCATCCACGTCGACATGCCGGACCAGGACGGTGTCACGCTCGACGACCACGTCCAGGCGCGGCTGGCCCGCCAGGACATCTACGACAAGCCCGAGCCACCCGCCATGCACTTCGTGCTGTCCGAGTCGTGCCTGCGCCGCGTCTGGGGCGACGAGCAGGTCATGCGCGAACAGATCGACTACCTGCTGGCGCTTTCCGAGCGGCCCACGGTGATGGTCCAGGTCATGCCGTTCCGCCTACCTCCCGGCCGCCGTTCCCAGGTCGGACACCGCTTCACCCTCCTACGCGTCCCCTCGCCCGGTGTGGCCGGACCGCTGGAGCTGGCCTACACCGACGGACACAGCGAGATCCGCTACATCGATAACAAGAAGGCCATCGCCACCCACCAAAACGCCTGGACGCGGCTGTCCGTCGCGGCGCTGTCCTTCGAGGAGAGCCGCGCGTTCCTTCGCCAGGTCGCCCGCGACTTCCGGTAACAGCACCCATCACCGCACTGGAGCCCGACCATGACCACCCCCCGGCCGACGTTCACCGAGACCGACTTCCGCAAGGCACGCCGCAGCGAGCCGAACCTGAGCTGCGTGCACATCGCCCGACGCGGCGGCTGGGTGGAGATGCGCGACACCAAGAAGACCTTCGGTGCCCCCGACGACCACCGCCTGATCTTCACCGCCGCCCAGTTCGACGACCTGCAAGCAGCCATCCGCGCAGGCGACCCCACCCACCGCTGCGTCCACATCACCCCCGACCACCACGGCCACCACGTCGTCCGCAGCACCGTCCCCCAACCCGGACAGACCACGGACACAGCCCTGGTGTTCACCACCGACGAACTCCGCGCCTTCTACCACGGCGTTGCCCACCACGAGTTCGACGAGACCGCCTTCGCGGCCTGAATACCGACCAGTCCGGCGACCCCGTGAGCGTCAGCCCGACCCTCGATCGGAAGCAATGCCGACGGGACCGTTCTGGCTGGTCAACGTTTCGACCCGGGCACAGCATGCTGGGGTGCGCCGGCGCTGGTGATTCCTGCCTGCCGCCTCGTTGTCGCGTGAGGTTCTGACTCAGAAACAGCTCGGCAGGGTCCAGAGCAGGACCGATCGGTCGTTGCCGGCGGAGGCGAGCAGGGTGCGCCCGTCGGGCAGCACCACCGCGCACACCGCGTTCACCCAGCCGTCGTGGCCGGTCAGCGGGTCACCGACCGGGTCCCCGGTGCTCGGATCCCACAACCGCACCGTCCCGTCGTCGCCGGCGGAGGCGAGCAGGGTGCGCCCGTCGGGCAGCACCACCGCGCACACCGCGTTCACCCAGCCGTGGTGGCCGGTCAGCGGGTCACCGACCGGTTCCCCGGTACTCGGATCCCACAACCGCACCGTCCCGTCGAAGCCGGCGGAGGCGAGCAGGGTGCGCCCGTCGGGCAACACCACCGCGCACACCGCGTTCACCCCGCCGTCGTGGCCGGT
>JBBSQN010000160.1:0-13040 GCA_038257875.1 Mycobacteriales bacterium | reverse complement strand
CCCACCCTCATTTTTTGTTTGGGGGGTCTCCACGCGGGGCCTCGGGGCGGGGGGGGGGGGGGCGGTCCGTCGGCTCGTTTGCGGGGGGGCCCGCGTGGGGGGGGGGTCAATGGGCCCCGGGGGGGAGTTTTCCCGCCCACGGGCGCCGGAGGCGCGCTCACCAGGCCACTCCTAGGGAGGCGGCGGCGCGCACGCCGGCGGCGCAGCCGTCCTCGTGGAAGCCCCACCCGTGGTAGGCCCCGGCGAAGGCCACGGTGCCGTCGTTGAGGGCGGGCAGCCGCCGCTGCGCGGCGACCGACTCGGGGGTGTAGATCGGGTGCTCGTAGCGCATCCGGGCAATCACCGTGTCGGGGTCGACCCGGCCGGCGCCGTTCAGGGTGACCACGTAGTCCTCGGGCTCGATGAGGCGCTGCAGGCGGTTCATGTCGTAGCTGACGAGCACCGGACCGTCGTCCGAAGTACACGCCGGCTTGAGGTAGTTCCACGAGGCCCGCGCGGCGGCGCGGCGAGGTAGTACCGAGGTGTCGTGGTGCAGCCACGTCTCGTTCTGCGAGTACCCGAACGCCCCCAGCACGGCACGTTCGGCGTCGGTCGGGGTGGTCAGCAGCGCGAGGGCCTGGTCGGGGTGGGTAGCGATCACCACGCGATTGGCGCGGTGCACGCCGTCTGCGCCGTCGCGGATCTCGACACCCGCCCCCGTGCGCGTCACCGCCCGCACCGGTGTGGAGACCCGCACGGCGGAGAGCCCCTTCACCGCCCGCTCCACGTAGCTGCGCGATCCGCCGACGACGGTGCGCCACTGCGGCGAGCTCCCCACCGCCAGCAGGCCGTGGTGGTTCAGGAACGTGAACAGGTAGCGCGCCGGGTAGGACATCGAGATCGACGCGCCCGCCGACCACACGGCGCTGACCACCGGGATCATGAAGTGCTCCACGAAGTAGCGCGAGTAGCCACCGATGGCGAGGAACGCGCCGAGCGTGACGTCGCCGGTCCGTTCGTCGGTCAGCAGCCGCCGCGCGTGCCGGTGGAACCGGACCACCTCGCCGAGCATCCTCAGGTACGCCGGTCGTCGGAGGTTGGAGGCCTGCGGGAACAGACCACCCAGCTTGCGCGCGCCCGCGTACTCCAGGCCACAGCCCTCGCAGCGCACGCTCATCGACATGTCGGAGTTCTGGGTGGCCACGCCGAGCTCGGCGAACAGCCGCAGCAGGTTCGGGTAGGTGCGCTCGTTGTGCACGATGAACCCGGAGTCCACGTTGGCCGTCCCGCCGTCGGAGGTGGGCAGCTCGTGGGTGTGCGCGTGCCCGCCGAGACGCCCGTCGGCCTCGAACACGGTGACGTCGTAACGGCGCTGCAACAGGTAGGCGGCCGTCAGCCCGGCGACGCCGGAGCCGACGACGGCCGCGGTCGGTCGCGTCATCGGGGCCCCCGGGCGGCGAGCAGGCTCAGCGCGCACAGCGCCGACCAGCCACCCGCGACCACCGCGGAGCGACGGCGCGCGTCGGGGGTGGGGGACAGGGTGCCGAACAGCACGGCGTCGCCCGCGTCGAACAGCGCCCGCGCCACGATCGCGGTCCGCAGCGGTGGACCCGCGGGGGCGAGCACCATCGCCGCGCCCACGGTGATGTCGCGGACGCCGATCAGGCCGGCGGCCACGCGGATGGCGGGCCCGAGGCTGCCGTCGGGCTCGACCATCGCCACCGGTCTGGCCAGGATCCGCGGTCGGACCAGCGCTGCCAGGCCGTACGCGGCGGTGGCGGCGCCGAGCATCCGGGGGATCAGGGTCATCGATCGGCTCCAGGTCAGTTCGTGGCAGATAGGGTGGCCGCCAAGCCCTTCGGGGTGGGTTGACGCAGAGCATTCGCAATCTCGGGGTCCTCGGGTTCGATGTCGAGCATCCCGAGGACGAACCGCCGGACCAGCCAGGCCCAGTCCCCGGCCCGGCGCACCATGAAATGTCCCGCGCCGGGCACGTCGAACCGGCAGATCCGGTCGGTGACCCGCTTGGCCCGTACCGCGTAGGCGTAGGACGCCTGGGGGTCGGTCCAGTGTTCGCGGTCGCCGTGGGCGATGAGGACGGCGCGGCCGGCGAGCTGGTCCACCGGATCGGACTCGTCGAGCCACGGGGCGAGCGCGCACACCGCGACGACCCCCGCCGCGTCTGCCGCTCCCAACGCGGCCCGGCCACCCATCGAGTGCCCGAGTAGCACGATCGGCACGTCCGGGTGGCGCCGCGCGAGCTCGTCGAGGGCCCAGCGGGCGTCGCGCAGGGCGTCGCGGGCCGGGGCGTTCCAGCCGCGGTAGCGGTAGCGCAGCAGGTACACGGCGGGGCCCGCCCCGGCGAGCATCCGCGCGAACAGCGCCATCCGCCGGTAGGTCAGCCGCTTGCGCTCGCCGCTCTCCCGGCTGTGGGAGCGACCGCCGTGCAGGACGAGCACGACCCCCGGTGGTGCGGCGGGGACGTGACCGACGGGCTCGATGCGGGGCAGGCGGGAGTTCTCGGGCAACGGGGGTACCTCACGGGCGGGCGGAGCGGGACGGTACAGGTGTTCCACCACATACGGGTGTTCCATCGAGCCCGGACACCCGGATGGCCGCTGGGATCGACATCACATCGGGACCGGGGCCAGATGGGGTGGCCACCGGACACGATCATCCCGCTGCGGGCCGCGCCGCGCATCGCGACGGCAGCCACCACGCCTGGAATGATCCGGGCAGCGCCGGCTGCCGAACGCCGGGAGAGCACGTCGAGGAGGACGCATGACGGCGGACCGGCCGCTGACGGTGGCGCAGAAGATCAGGATGACGTTCACCCGGCGCTGGCGTGGATCGGGCTTCTGGTTCGGCCTGGCCATCGCGATGATCTGGCCGTTCGCGATGTTCGGCACCCGGATCGGCTGGCGCGGCGGGGAGCACGTGCCGCGCACCGGGGGCGCCCTGCTGGCGATCAACCACGTGTCGTTCTCCGACCCGATCTTCGACGTGGCCTTCAGCATCTCCCACGGCCGGATGCCGCGGTTCCTCGCGAAGGGGTCGCTGTGGAACGTGCCGATGGTGCGTTCGGTTCTGGGCCGGGGCGGGCACATCCCGGTCTACCGCGAGTCGGCCCGCGCCGGCGGCGCCTACCGCGACGCGATCGCCGCCGTGCGGCGCGGCGAGATCGTGGCGTTCTACCCGGAGGCCACCTACACCGCCGACCCCGACGGCTGGCCGATGCGGGCCAAGAGCGGGATCGGCCGGATCGCGTTGATCACCGGAGCGCCGGTGATCCCGGTGGCGAACTGGGGCACGCAAGACGTACTGCCGCCCGGTACCGCACTGCCGCGGCTGCTGCCCCGGCGGCGCGTGACGATCGCGGCCGGGCCCCCCGTGGACCTGTCCGCCTGGCTCGGCGGTCCCCGCACCCGCACCGCACTCGAGGGTGCCACCGCCGCCATCATGGCCGACGTGACGGCGCTGCTGGCCGGGATCCGCGGCGTGGCGCCGCCGGCGGTGGCGTTCGATCCGGCCGCCGCTGCTCAGCAGCAGCGGCCGGCGAGCTAGCCGCTCAGGTCGCCGGGCTGGCCAGCTTCTCCAGCCGCCGCCGCGTGGGCCAGCGGACCGAGTGCGCCCAGCCGAGCTTCTCGAACGCCCAGATCACCCGGGCCGAGATGTCGACCTGCCCGTGCTGCACACCGTGGCGCGCGCACGTCGGGTCGGCGTGGTGCAGGTTGTGCCAGGACTCGCCGAAGCTGAGCACGGCCAGCGGCCAGACGTTGCGCGAGTGGTCGCGCACGGCGAACGGCGCCGCACCGATCATGTGGCAGATCGAGTTGATCGACCAGGTGACATGGTGCAGCAGGGCGACGCGTACCAGACCGGCCCAGAAGAACGCGGTGAGCGCGCCCCACCAGGACCAGGTCAGCAGGCCGCCGAGCGCGGTCGGGACGAGCAGCGTGAGCGCGGACAGCAGCACGAACAGCTTGTCCACAGCCAGGATGTCGCGGTCGGCGAGCAGGTCGGGGGTGAAACGCCGCTTGTTGGTCTGGTTGCGGTCGAACAACCACCCCATGTGCGAGTGCCAGAAGCCGCGGACCAGAGCCACCGGGCCGCTGCCGAACAGCCACGGCGAGTGCGGGTCGCCTTCCTTGTCGGAGAAGGCGTGGTGGCGGCGGTGGTCGGCCACCCAGTCGATGACGGACCCCTGCATCGCCAGGCTGCCGGCGACGGCGAGCAGCACCCGCAGCGGTCGCTTGCCCTTGAACGAGCCGTGGGTGAAGTAGCGGTGGTAGCCGACCGTGATGCCCAGCCCGCTGATCACGTAGAAGGTCAGCGCCAGCGCGATGTCGACCCAGCCCAGCCCCCACCCCCAGGCGAACGGGGCGGCGGCCAGCAACGCCAGCAGCGGGACGACGGCGAAGACGTAGACGGCGATCTGCGGTGACAGGCCGCGTCGTCCGTCGAGGATCGGTGTGGCCGGTGACGGGTCGGTGGGCCGGGTCGGACTCTCGGCAACGGTCATGGGTGGACACCTCGTGGCTCGATGGAAGGGTTGCCTTACTGACGTCCTGTTTGTACCAGGCATTCGGTGCATCACGGCACCGCGGATCGTGTGGTGAGTCCTATAGGTCCAGTCCGAGTAGCGCGTTCTCCACCACTTCCGGCAGGGCGGGATGGATCCAGTACTGCCCGGTGGCCATCTCCCGGGCCCCGAGCCCGAAGGACATCGCCTGGATCAGCGGCTGGATCACCGTCGAGGCCTGCGGGCCCAGCACGTGCGCGCCGAGCAGCCGCCCGGAGCCGCGCTCGGCGAGGACCTTGCAGAACCCGGTGGTGTCCTCCATCGCCCAGCCGTAGGCGACGTCGCCGTAGGCCGCGACCGCGATCGCGACGTCCAGGCCGTCGGCGTGGCACTGCGCCTCGGTGCGGCCGACGCTGGCGATCTGCGGGTCGGTGAACACCGCCGAGGGTACGAACCGATGGTCGGTCCGGCGCGGCGCATCGGGGTGGCGCAGGTTGTGGGCCACGACCCGGGACTCGTGGTTGGCGACGTGCTTGAGCTGGTAGGGCGAGCTCACGTCACCGAGAGCGAAGATCCCCTCGACGGGCGTGCGCTGCTGGTCGTCGACGACGATCCGGCCGTCGGGATGGGTCGGGACACCGGCCCGGTCCAGATCGAGCCGGTCGCTGTTCGGGATCCGGCCGACGGCGACGAGCAGGACGTCGCCGCGCACGACCGTGCCGTCGGTCAGCTCGCAGGCCACCTCGGACACATCGCCGGACACCCGGACGACCTCGTGGCCGAGGTGGACGTCCCACCGCTGCCGGGCCAGCGCGGTGAAACGCTCGACGACGGTCGCGTCCTGGCCGCGCAGCAGCCGGTCGCTGCGCCCGATGATCGACACGCGGGAGCCCAGCGCGGAGAACACATGCGCGAACTCCGCGCTGACGTAGCCGCTGCCGAGGATCACGACGTGCGCGGGCAGCGAGTCGAGCCGCATCACCGTGTCGGAGGTGTGGAACGGCACCCCGGACCCCGCGATGGGTGCGGGGACGACCGGGCGCCCGCCGGCGGCGATGACGATCCGATCCGCGGTGAACGCGTCGGTGCCGGAGCCGTCGGTGCGCTCGGCTCCCAGCTGCTTGTGCCCGGTGAACCGGGCGTGCCCGGCGTAGACCGTGACGTTGCGGCTTCGCTGCACCCGATATTCCCGTCCATCGGCCGAGATCGGGTCGATCCGGCCGAACACGCGGTCGCGGAGATCGCGCCAGCGGACCTTGTCGATGCTCGCGTCGATGCCGTAGCGGCTCGCGTGCGTGACGGCGCGCGCGACGTCGGCGGGATAGACGTACATCTTGGTCGGGATGCAGCCGACGTTGAGGCAGGTGCCGCCGAAGGCGCCGTGCTCGACGAGCGCGACGTCGAGATCGTCGAACCGACTGTCGATGATCGAGTTTCCGGAGCCGGTGCCGATGACGACGAGATCATGGTGGCGCACCGCACGAGGGTAGCTGGCTCGCCCCCGCCGGTCGCAGCTCGTGCGCGGGTCGTCATCTTTGCGCCTTCTCCCGCGAAGTGCCCGCGTGGACACCCCTGATCTGGTAGGCAGAGGGGATGACCAGCCACGCCATGGCGGCGACCGTACATCGGACCTGGGCGGCCGACCTGGAGCCCTGCATCCTGTACGAGCTGCTCCGGCTGCGTGTCGAAGTCTTCGTCGTGGAGCAGGCCTGCCTGTACTCAGAGCTCGACGGTCGCGATCTGGAGGACCGGACCCGGCACTACTGGCTCGGCGGCAACGGGAACCCCAAGCCGGTGCTGGGATGTGTGCGGCTGCTCGAGGAACCGAACGGCGACTATCACGTCGGCAGGTTGTGTACCGCGCGATCCGCCCGTGGACAGGGCCGTGGGCGGCAGCTGATGGAGGCGGTGCTCGGGGAGGTCGGCGACCGGACCTGCGTGCTGCATGCCCAGGTGCACGTCAGTGACTTCTACCGGCGTTACGGGTTCACCCCTACTGGTCCGTCCTATGACTGGTACGGCGTCGCGCACCTGCCGATGCGCCGCACGCGACGATGAGCCGAGCCCGCTGTCGCGGGTCGGAGCCGCCCCGGTAGTCCATGATCGAACGTTGCCGGACCGTGTTCCGCCGCACCCGCCGGGTTGCGCGATACTTCACCCGAATGCCCAGCCAGCACGGCGTGAGCGGAGCGAGGGAGTCAGATGACGAAGAACCCGACGCGGGTGAGCACGCAGAAGGCGGGCCGGGAGTCCTCCGCCCACGGCAGTGCCGGCCCGGCCGACCCGCACGCCGATCCGGTCACCGACCCGGCGATGCGGCGAACAGACGTCGAGGAGCCCGACGACCCGACAGCGCCCATCTCCGGTGACCCGGCAGTGCCCGGCGCCGACGATCCGGCAGCGCCGAGCTCCGAGCCGGGACCTCACGCGCCGGCCGTGACCCGCACCCGCACCGGTGGGCTGTGGACCGGGTTGATCCTGTCGGCGCTGGTCCTGGCGTTTCTGCTGATCTTCATCGTGCAGAACACCGAGGCGGTGCAGATCACCTTCCTCGAGTTCTCGGGCACCCTGCCCACCGGCGTCGCGCTGTTGTTCGCCGCGATCGCCGGGCTGCTGCTGGTGGCGATCCCGGGGGGCCTGCGCATCCTGCAGCTGCGCCGGGCCGCCCGGCGCAACCGCTGACCGTGCTGCGTATCGGAGGGCGGCCGCTCCCGGTCGTCGGACGGGCCCGCATGTACGTCTGCGGCATCACGCCCTACGACACGACCCACCTCGGGCACGCGGCCACGTTCGTCTGGGCCGACGTCGCCGCGCGCGTGCTGCGCCACCTCGGCGTCGAGGTCGAGGTGTGCCGCAACGTCACCGACGTCGACGACGTGCTCGACGACGCTGCCGCGCGCACCGGCTCCCGGCCGGACAGCTTCGCCGCGGTGCAGCAGTTCCGTTTCGACCGCGACATGGCCGCGCTCGGCGTGCGCCGCCCGGCACACGAGCCGCGGGCGCACAACCACGTCGCCCAGGTCGTGACGCTGGCCGCGGCGCTGTTGGAGGCCGGTGCGGCCTACCGCCGCGGCGGCACGGTCTGGTTCCACGGCGCGGACGTGCCGGCTCGGGTCGGGTTGGACACCGACGCCGCGGCGAGCCTGGCAGCCGAGTTCGGTCAGGAGTTCGGCCATCCCGACGCCGAGCACCCCGCCGACGTGCCGATCTGGCGGGAGGGGCGCCCGGGCGAGGCGGCCTGGCCCAGCCCGTGGGGTGAGGGCCGCCCCGGCTGGCACGCCGAGTGCGCCGCGATGGCGCTCACCACGCTCGGGGCCGCGCTGGATCTGCATACCGGTGGCGCCGACCTGCGCTTCCCGCACCATGCCTACGAGGCTGCGATGGCCGAGGCGCTCACCGGGGTGCGCCCCTTCGCGCGGGCGTGGCTGCACGTCGGGACGGTGCGGGTGGCTGGGGCGAAGATGGCCAAGTCCACCGGCAACCTGGTGCTGGTCTCCGACGTGGTCGCCAAGCACCCGGCCGCCGCGTTGCGGCTGCTGCTGCTCGACCGGCCGTGGTCACAGGACTGGGACTACGACCCCGGCGCCCTCGACGCCGCGACCGCCCGCCTGGACCGGCTCTACACCGCCGCCGCCCGCGGCGCCGGGGACGGCCGCTCCGCAGCCACGGACGCCGTCACGTCCGCCTTGCTCGACGACCTCGACGTCCCCACCGCCCTCGCGGTAGCAGAGGAGGCAGGCGGCCCCGCCGCCCGCCTAACCCTCTCCACCCTCGCCCTCACCTAACCACCCGCGAGTCGGTACGAACTGGCGCGCGAGTCGGCACAACCTGGTGCGCGAGTCGGTACGGATTGGCGGCCGAGTGCGCCGTTATGTGCGGCTCAGGCGGCGGCGTCCCGCCTGCGACCCCGCGCGCCGGAGCGCGCACCCGGCCGTCCGCCCGAGGCGCTACGGCCCGACCGGACCGCCCCGCTGCGGGGCTTGCGCCCGCTGCCGCGCGGGTTCTGCGCGGGCTTGGGCGGCTCGATGATCGGCACCCCCGACGGCGGGCGCGCGCCGGTGATCCGCGCCAGCGCGGCGTCGCCGGGCAGGACCTCGGTGTTGGTCGCCCGGACCCCGGCGAGCCGGGTGAGGCGGTCCACGTCGCGCCGCTCGGCCGGCGTCACCATCGTGACGACGGTGCCCGAGTCGCCGGCGCGGGCAGTGCGCCCGGCGCGGTGCAGGTAGTCCTTCGGGTCGGCGGGCGGGTCCACGTGGACGACCAGGCTCACGTCGTCGATGTGGATACCGCGAGCGGCCACGTCGGTGGCCACCAGCACCGGGGTGTGCCCGTCCTTGAACTCGGCGATCGCGCGGTTGCGGGCGTTCTGCGCCTTGCCACCGTGCAGCGCACCGGCCGCGATGCCGTCCCGGCGCAACGTCTTCACCAGCCGGTCGACGCCGTGCTTGGTGCGCACGAACAGGAGCGTGCGCCCGTCGCGAGCGGCGATCTCGGTGACGATCCGCGGCTTGGCGTCGGTGCCGACGACGAGGACGTGATGGTCCATCGTCTCGATCTGCGCGGTGGCCGAGGCGACCGAGCGGGTGACCGGGTCGTGCAGGTACCGGCGCACCAGCGCGCCCACGTCACCGTCGAGCGTCGCGGAGAACAGCAGCCGCTGCCCGTCGGGTGGGGTGAGGTTCAGGATCGCGCGGACCTGGGGCAGGAACCCCATGTCGGCCATCCGGTCGGCCTCGTCGATGGCGGTGACGCTGACCTGGGAGAGGTCGCACGTCTTCTGGTTGGTGTGGTCGGTGAGCCGCCCCGGCGTCGCGACCAGCAGGTCGATCCCGCGCGCCAGCTCGGCGGCCTGGCGGTTGAACGACATGCCGCCGACCACCGACGTGGTGGTCAGGCCGAGCGCCTTGGCGAACGGTGCCAGCGCGTCGACGACCTGTTGGGCGAGCTCGCGGGTCGGGACGAGCACGAGGCCGCGCGGCGTCCGGGCGCTCGAGCGGCCGCCGGCGAGCCGGGACAGCAGCGCGAGACCGAAGGCCAGCGTCTTGCCGGAGCCGGTCTGGCCGCGGCCGAGCAGGTCACGCCCGGCCAGAGCGTCCGGGAGCGTCGCGGCCTGGATGGGGAACGGCTCGGTGAAGCCGTTCGCCTCCAGCGCCCGGACGACGGGCCCGGGCAGCCCGAGCTCGGCGAAGGACGGCATGCCCGCCTCGGGGGCGGCCCACAGCACGTCCTCGACGGCCCCGGCCCGTCCGGGGGTGGTGGCGGGAGCCGGGGAGTTTCCGCGCGAACCGGCGCGGGCGGAGCGGGGCCGGCCACTGCGGGAGTGGGGCTGGCTCGCCGGGCGTTGGGCACGGCGAGGGGATGTGGATGTCAAGCGGACCTCCGGGACGTGGCACGTCACGCGGGGTCGCAGCGCCGAGATGGCGGCGGCTGGCGAACGCAGGGACGAACCCGGGTACCCCATGAGATGACGACACTGGGGAACCGTGATGAGTGTTACGGATGCGCCTGCGGGCCATCTCGGGCCGGGCGCTTGAGATCGAGTCTACCCCTCCTGGCCAGACCCGACACCATCGGTACATGCAGCTACTGCTGTGACGGTCTCGTCCCCCGCCCCATTCCCAGCTCGATCAGCAGCTCCTCGTGCAGCACGTCGGGTTGCCCCACCTCGGAGGGTAGGCCGCGCGCGGCGAACCATTCGCCGATCCGCGCCACGTCGCGCGCGAGGAAGTCGGGGCCCTGCGGGTTTCCGACCACGTCCACGACCTGCGGGAGGTCGATGAGCACCAGCCTACCGTCGTGCACGAGCAGGTTGTAGGCCGAGAGGTCGCCGTGGGTCAGCCCGTGCCGGGCCAGCCCGAGTAGCGCGTCGAGAAGCTGGTGCCAGAGATCACACAGCTCGGTGACGTCCGGACGCAGCTGCGCGAGTCGTGGCGCGGCCGTGCCATCGTCGGATCCGATGAACTCGAGCAGCAGTTCGGTACCGGACACCTGTACGGGGTAGGGCACCGCGACGCCGTCGGTCCAGAGCCGGGTGAGCGCGGCGAACTCCGCGTTCGCCCATTGGCCGGCCAGGATGTCGTGCCCGAACGCCGTCCGGTTCGCCATCGCGCGCGTCTCCCGGGAGCGGCGCACCCGGCGGCCTTCGAGGTAACCCGCGTCGCGGTGGAAGAGCCGGTGCTCGGCGGTGCGGTAGCGCTTGGCCGCCAGCAGCGTGCGCCGGTCGGTGCCCGGTACGGCGCGCTCGATGAGGTGGACGTCGGCCTCCTTGCCGGTCTTGAGCACGCCGAGCTCGGTGTCCACCGCGGCGTGCTCGGTGATCACCCAGTCAGGGCGGGGTTCGGGGCCGTGTTCGGCTCCGTCCCAAGTGGACCAGCGGTCGCCCTCGGGTGGACCGTCGGGATCGGCGCCTTCCAGGCCGTCGAGAGCGGCGAGGTCGGTGTGGGTGGGCCGGTGACGTGCGGGGGTGTCGGTGTCGTAGTCGTCGTCGAAACGGCGGCGGCGACGTTGACGGGGTGCATCGCTGTAGGGGTCGTGCTTGCGCAACGGGGTCTCCTGTGTGGTGGCCCCGCAGGCTGGACTCAGCGCGGGGCAGGGATCGGACGAGGGCGTGCCACGTCCCAGGCAGCGGTCGACATGGGGCACCTCCTCCGAACTCACACCGGACCACCGGCTCACTGCGGGAGAGACTGCCCGGCTGTCCCGGCTGCCGCAAGCCGATTTCCGAGCTGCGGGTCGCCCGCTGACCACTCCGACATCAGCACCCAGGTGCGTGGGGTCGACCAGGAAGCGACGGCCGGGCTCGCCGAAGGCGAGCAGTACCATACTGCCTCGGCGCGGGGCGTGGACAGTGTGAAGGCCGCGTGAATAAGCAAGAAACGTAAAAGGAGGGTGGCCCGCCATGGCCACGTCTGACCCACTCTATCCAGCCACGATGCTTCTGCCGATGGGTGCGCCGGGCGGAATTCGGATGCTTGTGCCGGACACCCCTGGGGTGCTGCGACCCTACGCCGCCACGCTGGGTGTGCCGAGTAGACCGGATGGCAAGAAGCATGACACCACCGCGACCAAGTCAACTTACCAGACCAACAGCGAGACGATCAACGACGGCACTCGCTCGACCGACTCGGTTGTTGACACGGATGTCGATGACTAACACTTCGACTGTGGGGCCCGAGTTGGTGCTGGTGGTCACGGCGCCGAACGACCCGACCGCCGACGAGGTCGAGATCGAGTTGAGGAAACGGTCCTCCGCGATCGTGCGTTTCGACACCGGTGACTTTCCGACCGGCATGAGCATGGCTGTGCGGAATGATTCGACGCGGTGGCGCGGGCAGCTGGTGATCGGCTCCGACGTGGTCGATCTCGACGCGGTCAGATCGGTGTACTACCGCAGGCCGAGCAGATTCGTCCTGCCCTCGGGGCTGTCCGCCGGTGATGCGGCGTTCGCTTCCACAGAGGCCAGGTTGGGCTTCGGTGGCCCGTTCTCGTCGTCGCCGGTGCTGTGGGTCAACCATCCGGCTAAGGTCGCTCATGCGGAGTATAAGTCCACGCAGTTAACCACCGCGGCGGCCGTCGGGCTGTCAGTGCCGCGGACCTTGATCACCAACGACGTCAAGGCGCTGCGGGCGTTCGCGGCCGAGGTTGACGGCCCAGTCGTCTGCAAGACGTTCTCGTCGCTGATGCTTAATGACGGGGAGACGACGGAGTCAGTCTTCACTACGATTATCGATCCCGTCACCGTCGACCCTCGGCAATTTGCCGTAACCGCCCACCTGGTCCAGGAGTGGGTACCGAAAGCTTTCGACGCGCGAGTCACGATGGTCGGCCGGCAGCCGCTGACAACGGCAATACATGCGTGCTCCGACGCGGCGCATGTGGACTGGCGCGCTGACTACCAGGCTCTTCGCTACGAGTGTGTCGAACCGCCTCCCGACGTGGTCGAGGGCGCACGGCGGTACCTCACTGCGTTCGGGCTGAACTACGGAGCTTTCGATTTCGTCGTCAAGCCGAGCGGGGCATGGATATTCCTGGAGTGCAATCCAAACGGGCAATGGCTGTGGCTGGAGCACGAGGTGGGCCTGCCGATCGCGGCCGCACTGGCCGATCTGCTCAGCAGCGGGATCTCGCCGTGGTGACGTGGCAGGAGCGCGCTCGCGCCCTGGCCGACGACCTCGCTGCGCTCGGCGCACTCGACCCGGCGTGGCGTGAGGCGTTCGAACAGGTGCCCCGACACGTCTTCGTCCCGCGGTTCTATCGGCTGGACGGCATCCTGGTTGACGGCACCGATCCGGACATGCGAGGCCAGTGGCTGGATGAGGTTTACCGCGACGACTCGCTGACCACGCAGCGACTAGCCGAACCGGGTAGCGGCAGGATGGTACCGACCAGCTCCTCAACTGTAAGTATTCGGAGTTCCCGTCCGGTGGTGGTCGGACCGGGGTGTACTGTCGATCTTGTGGGGTTGGGCAGGGCAGCGTGAGGAGCCCGTCGGTGTGGTCATCGACGGATGGGTCGCCGGGTCAGGGGTCGTTTCGGTGGT
>JBBSQN010000159.1:0-13092 GCA_038257875.1 Mycobacteriales bacterium | reverse complement strand
CGAGACGATGCGGGCGGTGCTGGTCACCGACGAGATGCCCGAGGACGAGCAGGCTCGGGTACTCACGGTGGACAGCCCGCTGGGTCGCGCGCTGGCCGGTCGCCGTGCCGGCGACACGGTCGTCTACCGCACGCCCGACGGAGAGGCGAGCGTCGCCGTTGTCTCCGTCGTGCTGCCGAGCGAAGAGCCGTCAGGTGACCACGATGCTCACACCGGCCGTCCGCACTGAAGACCACCACCGCCAAGCAGCCTCGGATCCGCAGTGCACGACACTGGCGGTCAGCTTCGCCGGCACCGAGCATGACGCTGCGCCGCCGCCGGTCCGCCCGGCCTCGCTGCAGTAACTGAAGATGCTTCTTAAAACTGGTTATGCTGGAGTCCAGAAACCGGAGCCCATGGAACCAGCTCGACCGTGCCCTCCCAGGCATTGGGACGCAGCAGGGGCTGGTATGTATCAGAGTAGCCGAGATGGTGCAGGATCAGCAGCACCAAGTAATGGTGGGTGAGTAACCACCCTTGCGTCACCAGACCCTCGTCGCGGCGATAGAGCTCATCCTCGTGATCGGTCGGATGCACGATCATATTCCGCACATGACAAGCGATGGCCGGTCCACTTCGGGGCACAACGTCGGGTCTGCGCTGCACAGCGTCATACAGAGCAGGTAACATTTCTCTCTCGACACCGTCTGGTATCTTAGCCTCGGCGAGTGCACGCTCCAAGCGTTGATAGTGTGGGCGCAGCTTGCCGTACTCCGACTTCGACATCCCACCGATAGTCACCAACCGCGTCCACGTGAGGTGCTCGATCGCCGCGAAAGCCGTCATAATGCGCTGCTCGACAAACCCACCGGAAGCTGAGAGCACAGCGCTTGAGAGCAGAAAGCGCAGCGAGAACTGCTGTTCGGGATCCGAGAACCTCTCGACCGTCCGCTCAAGCAGCTCCGCCAGTTCCCACTCCTGCTGATGCCACCACCATCCCAGCGTACCGGGAGCTCCGATCGTCGAGAAGCGAACACCCCACTGCTCCCACACACGCCGCCCCGTGCGGTCGAATCCGACCGGGAGCGCCGGCGCCACCCACCGACCGAGCGCAAACGACATCCCGAGGTGCATCGCGCTTAGCACTGGTTCCACGTCGGATGGGCGGAAAGCGCCAGCGTCGACACGGCGGAGCTCCATAACGTGAGTGACGGCTGCCAAGCTGTCGTCCCGGATCTGCAGCCAGATCTCGCGGTGGTCAGATCGGCGATCGAGTGTCACGGCCCAGCCGTCTACAACAGCGCTCCAGCGGCCAGAGTACTGCATGCCATCAGTGGGGTCCTCGACACAATACGGACTACGAATGGCAGGGAGGTTCAACCAGTGCACAACCACGCGGTCAAGATCGGCTTCTGTCGCACCCACCTCGACCGTCTCGATTGTTCCTTGCCCGGACCGGTGCTGGCGCGCAACGAGCCGGGCCGGACCGGTAGCGTGGTCGATGACAAGCTCGAACTCGTCGGCACGGACCTTGCGATGGGAGTCGACACGCCAGATGATCTCGGGACGGGGAAGCAGTCGGAATTCGATGCTCCCAATGACAGACTGTCCGCCGATTTCCAGGGAACCGGCGTGAAGCAGGATCGGTGCGCCAGCCGCACCGAACGGGTAGGCCGGGGTGATCGCCAGCTCAAAGTCCTCCACGTCAGCCCAGCTTCAAGCCGGGCGCTCCGTGGAAAACAGCATCCGACGAGATGAGCGGACGGTCCAGGGCGATGGCGGTCGCAGCTATCCAACGATCGCTTGCATGGATCTTCTGGCCCAGTGCGTGACCAGATCGGACACAAGAAACTTGCAGTTCGACATAGGCTGCAACAACATCGTCGGTCACGGGCACCGTGGTCGTGGTGTCGATGAGCTCGGTGAGCTGACGTGCACGGTCCGGCGCCCAGCCACGCAGTTGAGGCCACGCGAGCAGCTCTGCCCTCGACTGTGTGGCGATCGCCGGGATCCGTCCGATCAGACGGTCGCGGAGGTCCCTCCGGGACTGGCTACCCCTCCGGACGAAGACATGGCTGAACACGTCGGTGTCGATGACGGCCAGCGTCTCGGGGACCGCTGCGATCACTCGCGGACCAGGGCGAGAAAAGCGGCTACCTCGTCGTCGTCGACATCTGCGATGCCGCCTGTGGGGGGAGGGGTCGCGTTCATCATCGACTCGGTCAGGGCTGGCACTATCCAGTCCGGAACCGGTGTCGAGGCCACCGTCGCTTCGACGAGGGCGACGATTTGGCCGCGAACTCCTAGAATGGCCTCCCCGATGGCCGTTACGGACGTGCCGACGAGCGGTGCGGCGGCGGAGGCGTTGGCGACCTGCTCAAGTGCGATGTCGTTGCCCACCTGATCACGGATCCGGAACCGCGAACGCCGGAGGTCGACGAGGTCGAGTTGTCCGGAGACCGACACGCCTGGTCGTCGCTCAGCGGACTCTGGCGATACCGGCCACACGGAACGAGATGCAGTGCGTGGCAAGAGCCGAACCGGGGCGTGACGACGGGAGGCGCTCGTCAGCTCGCACTCTGCCGCGACTCCGGCCAGCGCGTCGATCACTGAAACGGCTGCCTCGCCGAGCAGCGGTGTGGTCCACGCCGGTGGCTCGTCGGCTGCCATCGCAGCGAACATCGAGAAGAGACCGTCGGTGGTCCGGTGCTCGAGACCCTCGAGGAGCACATCCGCCTCGCCGACCGCGATGCTCAGGATGGTGCTCCCCGCGGAGGTCCCCGTGAGGCGGAGCTCGGTAGCTCGCTCCACCGCAACGGTCGAGCGACCCGCACCCTCCCTGCCCGTCAGATGCCGACCGACACGCATGGCCAACTGCTGCAGTGCGCCCGTCAGCGACGCCAACCCGGCGAAGGTGATCTCCCCGTCGGCAAGGCCTGTTCCACCCAGTCGCAATTCCATCTCGTCGATGCCAGCCACCCCTTCCTGATCCCATATTGACAGACGATCCTGACGGATCGTCGCACGTACGCACGTGGGGCGCGTCAAGCGACCTGCGAGGGTCGTGCAGCTCCGGCCGACCGATCCTGAACCGGCGCGTACCGACCGCGTGGTGATGTTCTCGTCGCAGTAGAACTCAGGCGGCGTGGCCCAGGAGGACGCGTGCGGCGGTTCGGACGTCGTCGACGGTAACTCCGTGCTCGGCCGCGACCGTCTCAGAGCTCTCACCCGCTTTGATCATTTTGGCGAGATCGGCCATGCGGGCGCCGCTCGTGACGAACACCGGCTGGCCGAACATGTGGCGTGGACTGACGACGACCTCCGACGGCATCGCGACCTGAAGCCGGAGCGCCTCGGGCAGGTTGTCCTCACCGAGCGTCAGGTACGTGAGGTAGTCCGCGACAATCTCCCGGATGACGTGCTGGCCGGAGTGAGCCTCGATCATTCCCGCGCCGGCCTCCGTGCGGGAGAAGTCCCACAGCAGATCGATGCCATCGGTGGCGAGTTCCGGCGCCATGAGCACGTACTCAGCCCCGAACTCCCGCTTCAGCTCATCGAGCCCTGGACGGATCTTGCGAGGCCGGACCCCAGCCCGTCGCAGCCCGTCGAGCACCCACGCCTCGGCGAGGGCGATAAACGGCACCGAGGACTCGCGGCGAGCGTCACGGTCGAGCATGTGCAGCAGCGGCGCGCCGTGTTCGTAACCCTTCGCCCACCGATGGAACGTCTGCTCGGGCAGATCGATCAACCGCGAGGCCTCGCGGAGGTCGTACAGACCAGTCGACAGCCGCACGTCATCGATCGCAGCCGACGGGACCATGTCGTCCACATTAGCGCCCTACCCCGTCAATCAGCGGGAGCAACCCGCTCAGCGTCGGCGCCAGCCCGGTCAACGCGCCGGTACAGGACGTTGGGGCTCCGCACCGCGTCCTCGGTCGGCTCGATCACGCCCTCGTCGCGCATGATCGCCAGCCACCGCCGAATAGCGGAGGCGCTCAGCCCCGTGCGGCGTTGGAGCTCGACTCTCGACAACGGTCCGGAGCCCAGTTCGTCCAGCACCTGCTGCCGACGATCGACCCGTTGACGTTCCCGACGCTGGGGCGTTGCGGCCATCCGGTCCGAGCCGGATGCGAGCCGGTACCGGGTCCAGCGGTGACTACCGACCTGAGTGACGACCCCCCGCGCCACGAGATCCCGCAACTCGCTGCGCGCGACCTGGGAGTCGACGCCCGTGAACCGGCGGTAGGACCGGTTGTCCACCGTCTCGCCGTCCCGCAGCATCGCCAGGGCGAAGCACTGGTTGTCGTTCAGGCCGTCCGCGCCCAGCGAGTTGATCCAAGCGACGACGTCGTCGCCGAGCAGGGTGTGGTTCGGAAACGTCACGGTGAAGCTGCCGATGCGATCACGGAACTCAGGCGGGCTCATGCGCGCCTGGCGCAAGGCGCTGATCATCGTCCGGACGCCGGAACCGCGGTTCTCGCAGACGGTGCGCGTGCCCCCGGGGATCGGCACGTCCTCGAGCACCTGCATGAGCGTGCCGTTCCGCGCGGAGGAGACGCCCTCCTCACCCAGCTGGTCGACCGTAACCGGGCCGAACAGCCCACCGGGGTTTCGGACCAGCAGGCGGTCCGGGTACATCTCGATCTGACTCTGCGTGCCGCGGGAGGCCAGCGACAGGTCCCGGTGGACGAGAGCGTTGACGATCACCTCGCGCAGGGCTGCCTCCGGGTACTCCCAGGAATCCTCACGACCGGCTCCCCGCACGATCGCCCGCCGGCTCATGTTCCGTCGCAGCACCGTGAGCGCGTCCCGCACCATGATCGGTATCGGTCCTTCGAGGACGACGTTGTCGACGAACCGCTCCCCGGAGACGAGGTCAGCGCCGTCGCTCGTGGGATAGTGGACGAAGGTCATCATGAGCTGAGGGAAGTGCTCCTGCGGGAAGCGCGCGAGCGCCAGCAGGCCGCCGAGCGAGGCCACACCGTCCTGTCCGACAAGCACCTTCGCGCGTCGGAGCGCTGCCATCTCGTCCAGGTCGGCGAACGCGTAAGGCCTGCTCTGCCGGAGCCGGGCGAGGAACTCGGCCACCAGGCGCGGGTCCAGATCGGCGATGCTCGTACCCGGTACGGGCTCCTCGTCGTCGCGTGGCTGCCCGCGCTTGACGAGCATCATCTGCACTTCGTAGCTGCTGAGACGGCGATCCCCGTCGCTGACCCGGACGTAACTCCCCTGTGTGATGCCCGCACCCTTGTAGAAGCACGGCTTGCTGGACACGTCGAGCTCGGGGATCTCGGCCACCACGAGGTTCACACCCTCGAGCTGGTGGATCCGGATGAGTGGGCGCAGCGGCGGCTCCATCTCCGTGGAGCACCAGGACGCGAGATCGGCGGAGATCTTCGCCGCGTCGCTCACGCCGGTGGCGGCGAACCCCTCGGCTTCGTCGAGGCCGAGGATCACCACCCCGCCGCGGGTGTTGGCGAAGGCCGACAGGGTGGCGCGGAGCGATGGCGGGAGCTGCCGTTCGGCACGCTTCGCCTCGACGTCGGCATCATCCGTCCCGAGCAGCCGCAGGTTCTCGATGATCTCGGCAACCTCGCCGTCGAGCATCACACCTCCACCATGTCACTTAGCATGACAGCTCCTTGCAGTGAGCATGCTAGCTGTCATGCTGAGCCTGATCTCAAGCCGGTGCTCCAATCCCGCGATCGACTCAGCAGCGCGAGGCAGCGGGGCTCCCCGCTCCCTGTGCGCTCACGCTGTCCTGCAGGAACGTCAAGAGCGCCGCGTTGACCTCGTCACTGTGGGTCCACAGCAGGCCGTGCGGTGCGCCCTCGATCTCGACGTAGTACGCCTCGGGCAACAGGCCGTGGAAGGGCCGGGCGGTGACGTCGATCGGCAGAGCTCGGTCTCCGGTGCCGTGCAGGATCATCGTGGGCACGGCCAGGCCGGCGATCGCGGCGACATCGGCGCGGAAGTCGGTGGTCCAGGTCGAGATCACGGCTACCGAGGCCAGCGCCGACGCACTCGCGGCGACGGCAGCGTGGGCCGCCAGCGCCTGCTTGCTGAGCCGATTGCCGAGGAACTCGTCGGTGTTGAAGAAGTTCGCGAAGAGGTCGTCGAAGTAGGCGTACCGGTCGGCCTTCGCAGCGGCGAGGACGCCGTCGAAAACGGCACCGTCCACGCCCGCCGGGTTGTCCTCGGTGTTGAGCAGGAACGGCACGAGGCCCGCCAGGAACACTGCAGCACCGACCCGGTCCGCACCGTGGGTGCCAAGGTAGCGGCCGACCTCGCCGGTGCCCATCGAGAAGCCGACGAGCACGGCATCGTGCAAGTCCAGTACGGTCATCAGCACCCGAAGGTCGGCGACGAAGGTGTCGTAGTCGTAACCGGTCGCCGGACGGCTGGAGCGACCGAACCCGCGACGGTCGTAGGTGATGACCCGGTATCCGGCGGCAAGCAGCGCGGGGACTTGACGCTCCCAGGACTCCCCGTCGAGGGGATAGCCGTGGATGAGAACGACGGGGCGCCCCGATCCGTGGTCGGTGTAGTGGATCTGCACGGTAGCGCTGTTCTCGGTGCCCACGGTGACGAACGGCATGGCGGTGTGTCCCTTCCAGAGAACGGCGTGCGGATCAGAGGGAGTGCTTGCCCAGCCACGTCAGGACGGTGTCGGCGACCTCGCATGCTCCCCGGTCACCACCACGCCGACGATCCTGTCAATCCCCCCGAGGAGCGCAACGCTAGGGTGCGCCGGTGCTCCACGACCCCGTACCTGCCGACGCGATCGTCGCAGCGGCTCGGCACTGCCCGGCGATCGCCCAAGCCCGCCAGCTGACCACCTGGGTGGGTGAGGGCAAGCGCGTCACGCCCACGCCCACGCTCCAGCCGGTCGACGTACCGACCGCGGCGCGGGCGCTGGCCATCCCGGCGCCGGCGCGCGTACGCCGGGCGGCGGACGTGCCCGCCCTGCACAGCTCATGGAAGATCGCCCTCGATGCCGGGTTCCTGCAGATCGACGACGGCTATGCCCGGCCCGGGCCGGCGTTCGCGCAGTGGCCCGACGCCGACGGCGACACCGTGTACGCGGTGTGGCTGGCCGCGCTGGCCACCGCGTTCACCGTCACGGTGCCTCGCGGGGACGAAGCCGGCGCCGCCACGGTCGCCCGCATCCTGCTGGCCGTGCTGGCCACGGACCCGCCACTGGCGGTCGTGGAGCTGTCGAGGCGAGCCCGCGAGACGTTCGACGATCAGGACTCCGGGGTCGCCTTCGAGTTTTTCACCGCCTGGCGCCGAACGGTCGATCCCGTCGCGGCGGCGGTGGACCCGCTGGTCGGGTTCGGCGCCGTCGAGCGGCACGGCCAGCGGGTGCGGCTCACACCGCTGGGCCACTGGGCGTTGCAGGAGATGCAGGCACGGGCGCCGCAGCCGATCACCGCGGACCTTCCGGCAGCCGAGCTGCTCGCCCGGCTCACCGGCATCGAGACGGGGCGCGTGTGGTACGTCGCGGAACCCTGGCGGGAAAAGCGGTCTCCGCTGCAGGCGGCCCGCGAGCTCCTCGCCGCCGCTGCCACCGCCACCCCCGCGCAGCGCGTCGTCGCCGTGAACCTGGTCGGTGAGCTCGACAAGCCGGCCGAGGAGGCCTGGGACGAGGCGAAGGCGATCCCCACCCTGGCGCCGCACGCCCGAGCCGTGGAGTGCGATGTCCTGAACGAGCAGGACTCCGCCTGGCTCGCGGTCGAGTATGCCGCTGCCGCCCTGGCCACCTCCGGACCGGACGAGGCACTGACACACCTCGCCGAGGAGATACCCGGTGACGGGCTCGACTCCCAGCTGCGGACGGTCGAGTGCGGCGCGCACCCAGCCACCGCCGAGCTGGCCGAAGCCTTAACCGCCTTCCTGGCCTCGGGCGTCACACCGACGTCGGCGCAGGCCTACCAGCTCAAGATCTCCCTGAACCGGGCGAAACCCCCCGTGTGGCGCCGGGTGCTCCTGCCCGCCACCGCCAGCCTCGGCACGCTGCACGAGGTGATCCAGGTCGTCATGGGCTGGGACGGCGACCATCTCCACGCGTTCACCGTGGGCCCACGACACTACGGCGACCCCTTCTACAGCCCCGACGTCGACGACGAGGAGGGGCTCCGGTGCAGCGCCGCCTTCACCTCCACCAGCACGATCGCCTACCGCTACGACTTCGGTGACTGCTGGGACCACACCATCACCCACGAGAAGACACTCGATCTCGCCCCCGACACGACCTATCCGGTCTGCGTCGCCGGCAAGGGCGACTCCCCCGTCGAGGACTGGATCGAGGGCCCGGAATCCGAGCCCTTCGACCAGGACGCGATCAACCGCCAACTGGCCGAGGAGGAGGACGAGGAGAACCCATGACCAGCAGTGGGCGGGCGGCTGTAGCCCGCAACGAGGTGATCGCCGACGGCCAGACCGTGGCCCGGATGCTCACCAACGACCAGCCGCCCGAGGGTGTGCAGATCGAGTTCCTCGTCGACGTGCTCGCCGCGGCTCCCGACCACGCGCTGGACTTCGTGACCGGCCAGGTCGAAGCCCACACCGCGCGCGGCGGCGACGTCGCCCGCCTCGTCGCGGCGCTGCGTCCGCAGGCCCGGGCGCACGGCAAGCACGCCATCGCCGCCGTCACGTTCATCGCTGCCCGCGGCGCCGAGGGAACCGGCGACTCCGAGCAGGCCAGCGACCTCATCGACCAGGTGCTCGACCTGCGCCCGGATCTGGCTCCGGCCCACCGCGACGCCGGCGAGTACGCCGCCGCCCGCGGGAACTACCTCGCCGCCGATGACCACCTGCGCCGGGCCCGGTCCCCCCACCCGCTGCAACCCGGGCTGAAGGAGATCCTGGTCGCCGCCGAAGCGGGCACCACCGCACGCAACCAGCCCTGCCCGTGCGGGTCGGGCCGCAAGTACAAGATGTGCTGCCGACGCAACGCCGTTCCCCCGCTGAGTGCCCGGGCCCAGCTCCTCTACGCGCTGCTGGGCAACTACGCCGAGCGCGCCCCCGGCCTCGAGATCGCGTTGCCACTGACCGAACGCACCGCGAACCCGCCGCACTACGCGACGTTCTGCCTCGACCTCACGCTGTTCCCCGGCGGCATGGTCGACCGGTTCCTCGCTGCCCGCGGCCACTGGCTACGGCCCGACGAGCGCGACCTCATCGACGGCTGGCGCACGGTCCCGGTCACGCTCTACGAAACCCTCGAGGTTCGGCGCGGCACCGGCCTCACGTTGCGCGCCCTGCCCGACGGCGAGCCCGTCCACGTCACCGACCGGCTGTTCTCCACCTGCGCGGAGCCGCTCAAGCTGTTCTGCGGTCGGCTCCTGGACAACGGCACCGCTCCCCAAGTACTCGCCCTGCCCGTCGTCGTCCCCCGGGATCGCCGCGACGCCCTGCTCGACCTGCTCGCCACCGACCCGGCACCCGAGCAGATCGCCAGCTTCTTCGGCCCGCCCACGAGAGGTACGCCGAAGACGTAGCGTGTGATTGTGGACGGCGTGCGCGCGGTGCTGATCGACATCGACGGGGTGCTGACGGTCTCCTGGAAGCCGCTGGACGGCGCCGTCGAGGCGGTGCGGGCCGTCCGCGAGGCCGGGATGCCGATCGCGCTGCTGACCAACACGACCTCGCGGACTCGGGCCCAGATCGCCGACACACTCGCCGACGCCGGATTCCCCATCGGCCCCGGCGACGTCCTGACCGCCCCGGCCGCCACCGCCGCGCACCTGAGCGAGCACCGGCGCGACGCCACCTGCCTGCTGCTCAACAGCGGCGACGTCACCGAGGACCTGCACGGCCTGCGGCTGGTCTCCGGTCCCGACTCCCGCCCCGACGTCGTCGTGATCGGCGGTGCCGGCCCGGAGTTCGACTACGCCGCGCTCGACGAGCTGTTCGGACACCTGCAACGCGGCGCCGAACTGGTCGCGATGCACCGCAACCTGTTCTGGCGCACCGACACCGGCCTCCGGCTCGACAGCGGCGCGTTCCTGCTCGGCCTGGAACGGGCGGCCGGAACCGAGGCGGTCGTCCTCGGCAAGCCCGCCGAGGCGTTCTTCGCCGCGGCGCTGCGCGCGGTCGGCGTCGCCGCCGACGAGGCCGTCATGGTCGGTGACGACGTGGAGGCCGACGTGCTCGGCGCGCAGGCCCACGGCCTGCATGGCGTGCTGGTGCGCACCGGGAAGTACCAGCCGGACGCGGAGGACGGCGTCGACGGGCACCGCCCGCAGCACGTCCTCGACTCGATCGCCGAGCTGCCGGCGATGCTCGGCCTCAGCTGATCGCTCGCATCCGGCCCGAACTGGACACCCTGAGCACCCCGAGCTGCCCGACCCTGACCAACCTCGGGACGAACCCGGTTACGTGCGAGGCGGCGACGCTCGAGCCTGGCAGATATGGTCCACCACCGGTGGGTGCTGACCAAGTTCGTCATCACCCTCGCCCAGCTCTATCTCGGCATCTTCGTTCTCTCCGGCACCCTCGACCGCACCGCCGACAGTGCCGCCGGGTCCCCGGTGCTGCTCGTCGTCGGCGCCGGGGCGATGGCCTCCGCGCTCGGGTTCCAGGCCTGGCTCTCGATCGCCAAGCCTGGACGCCGCACCCGCTGGGCCACCGACCGCTCCAGCGGGACAGCGGTGCGCCTGCCGACCGCGCGGCCCTGGGTGTTCGTCGCGGGGGTGGGTGCTCCCGTGCTCGACATCACCCTCGGGCTTCTGCTCGAATACCCCATGCCGGTGACCTCGGGTGCCCTGCTCGTCGCCACCGTGGTCGCCCGCCGTCGAGCCCTGCGGAACCGGACCGATCCCACCGGTAGCGACGGGATCCGCGCGGGCCGAGCGGTCGCGCCGGGCGCCGCGGCGGGGTGAGTCGTTGGCGAGGATGACCGCAACCCACTGCAGCGGCCCGGTGATGATCAGGATGGCCAGGCCCAGGCCCCACGCCTTCTCATACAGCGCGCCGCCGATGGCCAACCCGAGCAGGTGGATCACCATCAGCGTGGTGTAACGCCGGCGACGTGACCGCAGCTGCTCGTCCGCTGACGGCGCGGCATCGGTGAGTACCGGGACGCGGGTCCTGCGCAGCGGGTTGATGACGCATCACCTCCTGCCGTGGCGTACCCGAAACGGCGCCACCCCAACAGATCAGTGGCGCTCGCCCAGTGCAAGCAGGAGTTGGCCCGTAGATTCGTGAGGTCGTTCATTGCCGAGACGGTGCGGGATGGGCGCCGGAATCGGTGTGCGCCAGCCGGCCCACGCACTGCGGATCATGTCGGTGAGATCGCGCTGGGCGCGCCAGCCCAGCGCTTGGTCGATGGCGGTGACCTGCGCGACGACCGCGGGGGCGTCGCCCTCGCGGCGGCGCACGATGTCGGGTTGAAACGTTCGCCCGGTGGTCTCGCGCACAACGTCGAGGACCTCCTTGACCGAGACCCCGACACCCCTGCCGACGTTGTAGACGGTGTTCACCTCGGCGCCGGGGCCCTCGAGCCGCGCGGCGGCAACGACGTGGGCGTCGGCGATGTCCGCGACGTGGACGTAGTCGCGGATGCAGGACCCGTCCCGGGTGGGGTAGTCGTCACCGAAGATCCGTGGGCGGCGGCCCTGGTCGAGCGCGCGAAAGGTCATCGGGACGAGGTTGGAGACGGTGGTGTCGCCGAGCGCGGGCGAGCCGGCGCCGACGACGTTGAAGTAGCGCAAGGTCAACCAGCGCAGCCCGTCGACGTCCCCGGCGTGGCGAATGAGGTCCTCCCCGGCCAGCTTCGTCCACCCGTAGGGGCTCAGCGGAACGGTCCCGGAGGTCTCGTCCACCGCGGCGCCGCAGGCCTCGCCGTAGACGGCTGCGCTCGAGGAGAACACGAGCCGTGTGACGCCGGCAGCCTCCATGGCAGCGAGAAGCCGCCACAAGCCCACGACGTTCTCCTGATAGTAGTAACCGGGGTCGGCCACCGACTCACTGACCGACTTCTTGCCCGCGAGATGGATGACGCCGTCGATCCGGTAGCGCCGGAGCACGTCGGTCACCGTCGCGCTGTCCAGGACCGAGGCCTGCACCAGGGGGATGTCCGGAGGGACGCGCCGAGCGAGCCCGGTGGAGAGGTCGTCGAGGACGACCACCTCCCGGCCGGTGGCACGCAGCGCGCGGGCCACGTGGGAACCGATGTAACCGGCACCGCCGGTGAGAAGCCACGTCACGGGGCTCACTACCTTCCTCTCTGCTGGGGAGGTCGAGGGGTCGAGGCAGTGCGGCTGACTCGTGCCGGTCGGGAGCCGTGTCGAGCCTGAGCCGGGTGGCGAACGCCGGTGAGCGCCTCGCAGGGTGCGGGCGCGCCCACCCGGGCCGCCTCGGCGGCGGCCAGCTCCCACAGCCGCGGGTCGACGTGCTCCGGGCCGCCGAACTGGAAGCCGAGCTGGGTGCGGTAGCAGCGCGACGCCGCGATCTTCGTGTCCAGGTACGGGCCGATGTCCAGGACCTGCTCACGACCCCGCGGCACCGCCGTCCACGGGGTGGCGTCCGGGCGGTACAGCACGTACGGGGCGTCGCGCCACCACAGCGTCTGCGGCGCCAGCGCGGCCACCGCCTCGGCGACGACGCGGTGGTCGGCGTGATCGCCGAGGGCTTGCGGGGCGAGCACGACGTCGACGCCGGTGAGCCACGGCTTCAGGGCCGCGCGGAGGGCGGGCCCGATGTCGTCGTCGGGGTGGATGCCCGCGAAGAGGTCGGGGGCGCTGGTGTAGCCGCGGTGCGGGGCCTCGGGCAGCGGCAGGTGTATCGGCTCCGTGCCGAGCACGGCGCACGCCGCGTCGTCCTCGGCACGGCGCAGGGCCATGTAGTCGACGTCGCCGGGCAGGCCCTTGTCGAGCTGGGTAGACAGCGCGAACGGCGACGGCTCGGGGACCGACGCGGTGAAGCAGGTGACGATCCGGACGGCCCACCCGCCCGTGACGAGCGCCGCGATCGTGCCGCCCGCGGAGAACACGGCATCGTCAAGGTGCGGCGAGACGGCCACCGCACAGCCCGTGCGGGGTAATACGGGCCCGGGGGGCGGTTTGCGCGCCCGGGGGGCGGGGGGGGGCACCGGGGGGGGGGGGGGGG
>JBBSQN010000158.1:0-13206 GCA_038257875.1 Mycobacteriales bacterium | reverse complement strand
GCTTCTACTTCGCACTGTTCGGCATCGTCATCCTCGCCGTCATGACGCTGGCCTCGCGACGCTCGCCGGGTCAGTTCCGCCAGGCGGTCGGGACCATCGGCACCGAGGCCCGCCGATGACCTACACCGGGATCTTCGTCGACGGCCCCCTCATCGGCCGTCAGATGACGTCGGAGAAGCGCGTCGTCGAGGTCGTCGAGACCGGTGGCGGTGAGGAGGATCGCCGCGTCCTCTACAGCCTGCAGCACCTCGTCGTGGCGGGCCTGGAGATCAACGTCTGGTCGACGCGTCCGATGCACGAGCTGGCGATGGACACCGGGGGCAGCGTCCGCACGATCCTGCTGCACTCCAACATCGTCCCGTGCATCGAGCGCGACCGAATGAGGGCCGGAGACCCGACGCCGAGCGTGGCCGGCAGGCGGAAGCCGCGACCCGAGCCGCGCGAGCCTGAGCCCCACGTCGACTGCGGGTTCATCATGGCCTGGGTGGGTCCGTGCAAGGCCACGGCAGTGGCGGGCGACGGCCACTGCGACCGCCACGCGAACCTCCTCTGCGTGTCGTGCAAGAAGGTCGCGACGACCGACTGCGGCCACACCGGGCAGTTCGTGTGCGGGCAGCCTCTGTGCGACGACTGCCACCACGAGGGTCCCGGCTTCGGCCCGAACTACCACGTCCCGAAGCGATGAACCCGCACGTGACGCTCGCGCGGCGCACCTGCCGGCGCTACGAGGTCCGCCGCGACCTCGTCGGCGCGGCGGAGGCGGCGAGCGAGCTGGGCACCACGATCCGCACGATCCGTCGCTGGGTCCGCTCGGGCAGGCTTCCGGCCCCGCAGCGGTGGGTCGACCTGCAGGAGACCGAGCGGATCGGCTGGCCCCGCGAGGACTGGGACGACATCGTCGACGCGGTCAAGGCGCGTGCGTCATGACCTACGCCGAGGCCGAGCGCCAGGCCGAGCGCCGGCTGATCATCGCCGAGGTCGAGGAGTTCTGGAGAACCCGGTCGATCCCGAGCTGATGTACCGGATGGTCGACCACATGGCGACCAGCGTCTTCGACCTGCTCGGCTGGCTGGGCGTCGAGGACTGACCGCACCACCCGAGACTTTCCGCCGCCGATCCGCGCGGCGGACTGAGCACCATCGAGCACGAGGAGCATCATGAGACCCATCACGATCCTGGCCGGCATCGCCGCCGTCGTCCTGACGGTCGGCGTCGGCACCACGGCGCTGGCGAGTGCCGAGCCCGAGAACACCCGCGTCGTCGACGTGGTCCGCGACGCGGACTTCAACGGCGAGACCGTCACCCGCACCTGGGTCCTGCCCGCGGGCACGGACTTCTCCACGCCGTTCCGGCAGCGCTACCCGCAGCCCGCCGTCTCCCCGGTGCCGGACTGCACCGACGGCGGGCCGATCTACGTGCAGGAGGACCGCTACAAGCACGAGACCGACGCGGACAAGGCGGTCGTGGCCGAGCTGGACGCGGCCGGCGTGCTGCGCTCCAACGGCGACGACGGCGCCGTCTTCCTGCAGTCCTGGCACGTGACGATCAACGTGCCGTGCGAGCCCGAGGTGGAGGAGCCGTCGGTCGAGCCCGAGCCGACGCCGAGCACGACCACCCCGTCGACGCCGCCCGCCACGACGCCGACCTGCGCCGAGGAGGACCCGGAGTCCTGCGAGCCGCAGCCCACCGACGAGCCCACGGGTGACATCGGCACGCCCACCTCGACCACGGCGCCCGAGCCCACGCCGACCGTGACGGAGACCGTGACCCGCGAGGTCGAGGTGGGCGTCGAGGTCGAGGTGCAGCGCGAGGCCACGGCCCCGCGCGTCAGCGAGGCGCCCGCCGCCGTGGCGATCCCCGGAGAGCCGAACTACACCGGCTGATCCGCCTGAGCACGGGCGGGGCTTGCATCGAGCCCCGCCCGTGCTGTAACTTCATCAATATGACGTCGACAACGACATCGTCCGCGCTCCACCCGCGATAGGAGATCCACATGGACATCACCGGCACCACGCAGGCCAGCCACACCCTCGACCTCAGCGAGCTGCCCGAGCTGCTGATCGTGAGCGAGACCACCGACCGCATCGAGAAGCCGCGCCGGTTCCGCGTCGAGCGCGCCTCCGAGACGTTGACCCAGCACTTCGGCACCCGCCCGGACGTCTACAGCATCTCGCTGTCGGGCGCGCTGGTCACGAAGGACGGCAAGCCCTGGGCGCGCTACACCGCTGGCCGGCGCTCGTTCCGCTACGACCCGAACCGCCCCTCCGCGGAGGTGTTCGCCGAGATCGAGGCGCAGGTCCCCGACGCGATCCGCCCACTGCTGGTCGGCCCGTCGGGGCTGGTGTACGCGTTCATGCCCCAGAAGATCGTCACGGGCGTCCGCGACCTCGACGCCGAGCTGACGTCGCAGATCATGAGCCTGGGCAGCACCCGCCTGATCGTCGAGCCGAAGCCCGTGCTGCGTTCGTGGTCGGCGGCGAACCTGCTCGACGGCGACACGCACGGCCTGCTCGTGGCGATGGCCGAGGGCAAGCTGCCGATGCACATCAGCATGGACAAGCTCGCCCACGACGTCCTCACCCAGCTCGGCGATACCCGCGTCGAGCAGCCCGAGACCCAGGAGCCCCAGCAGTGACCACCCAGCCCCAGTTCATCGCCCCCGGCGACATCGAGCACGCGCACGTCGGTCGCGGTGTCAGGCCGACCGTCGAGGACAAGAAGCACGTCGTTGACTCCGACCTGCCCAAGCTGCGCGAGAACGCCGAGGAGCCGCCGTACTCCTCGGTCGTCATGAGCGAGGGCATCACCGGCACGATCTACCAGCGCTTCCAGAGCGACGGTCTGTGGCACTCCCCGTCGGGCCGTGTGAAGACGTGGGAGTCCCTGACGATGTTCCAGCCCCGCAAGCGGCAGTACCTGCTGCTGCTGCACTGGGCCCCCGAGGAGTCCTGATGGGCGACGTGAAGCTCTGCCGCGACGTTGCTCGCGATGTCCTTGCGACCGCCGACACTCGCGACGTGCAGGCCCTGGCTCAGCGGGTGTTCGACGCTTGGACGCCGAGGCAACGCGCCGAGGCCGCGCGAGCGCACGCTGTGGCGTTGGTACCGCAGCTGTGGCAGCAGGAGCGCCGCGAGGTCGCGGCTGGCCCACACACGCCTACCGCCGCCAAGTCGTCGTCGTCCTGGCGGGTCGACGGCATCCGCGCTTACGCGGCTCAGGTGCGCGCCCTCACGGTGCACGTCGCTGCCAACGTCTTCCGTGCTCTCGACGAGTGCACGGAAGCCGACCTGGGTTTCGCGGCGCAGGAGCGCCGCGACCACGCCGCTCGTAACGCCTACCGGGCCGAGCAGTACGAACAGCTGCGGAAGGCTCTCGCCGACGCCGGCGTCCGCACCGTCGCCGACCTGCCCGACACTGTCGTCGCGGCCATGTTCACCGCCGAGGAGGCGACGTCATGAGCACCATCACAAACTCCCGCAGCAGCCGCACCGCTCAGCGAGCGACAACCGCTGCGGGCGCACACTCCGGGGGTGACGACCAAGGGCCCCACGACACCCAATGCAGACCCGTCGTCATCCCCGGCTCAGACTCCGGGGGTGACGACCAGCGACACCCCGACACCTACACGACGGCCGTCGTCATCCCCGGCTCAGACTCCGGGGGTGACGACCATAGGCGCCGCGACACCTACGCACCATCCGTCGTCATTCCCGGTGCACACTCCGGGGGTGACGACCAAAGAACCCTCGACACCCACACGCTGGCCGTCGTCATTCCCGGCCTCACTCTCGCCGACCCCATCCTCGCGCTGCTCGCCACGGCGGTCGACGACCTGGAGGGCTTGCGGAAGGCGCAGGCGAGCCGCCTGCGCATCCTCACGTCCACCGAACCCGACAGTGACGGCGAAGAGCGTGGCTTCGGCCTCGACGCCACCGACCCGACCGTGCGGTCCGTGCAGGCCGTGCATGACGGGCTTGCCACCCTGGAGCACGAGACGGTGTTGGCGTTGCAGCGTGCGATGCGCAAGCACCCGCTCGGGCCTTACGTGAAGGCCCGTCGCGGGCTGGGCGAGAAGACGGTCGCACGCCTGCTGGGCTGCATCGGCGACCCCGCCGTGAATCCCGCGACGGGTGAGCTGCGCACGTTCGGGCAGCTTGTGTCCTACGCCGGCATGGCACCCGTCGACGGGAAGGCCAGGGCGAAGCGTCGCGGCGAGCAGGTCAACTGGAACGGCGACGCCCGGATGCGTCTCTGGAACTGCGTCCAGCCCGCGATCAAGATGTCCGGGCCGTACCGCGATGTCTACGACGCGGCGCGGGTGCGGTATGCCGATGCGATGCACCCGGTGGCGTGCGTGCGCTGTGGCCCGAAGGGTAAGCCCGCCGAGGCCGGCAGCCCGTTGTCGCTGGCCCACCAGCACGCCCGCGCAGTACGTCTCATGATGCGCGCCGCACTGCGAGACCTGTGGGTTGAAGCTCGCAGGCTTCACGGAATCCAGGAGAACTGATGCCTGACAACGACATCGACGTCACCCGCGCGCAGATGATCCGTCTCGCGTGTGACGCAGACGCCCGCCACCTCGATTTCGTCGCCGACGCCACGGCGGATCTGTCGGTGGACGAGCTGCAACGCTGGTACGCCACCGCGGAGATCCACGCTGGCTGGGCCGCGATCAAGGCCAGCCTCGCCACGGCGGCGAGGCGGTGGAGCGACGCATGGGCGGGCGTGGAGCGCAGCCTGACCAACGCCGCCAAGCCCGCGACCCAGGCCGACTTCGCTCTCGCCGACGACGACATCACCGCGGGCTGGACCAACCGCCTCCACGCCGCACTCGACGACCAGCAGTCACCAGCGCCCGACACCGCACCCGCCTGGGCTGCCCTGCGCGCGGACGTGACGCCGTGAGCGGGCCGGAGCCGACCGGCCCGAGCATGGCTGGACTGGATCTCACGGGCTTGATTGTCTGCTACGCCCGCTGTGACGGGTGTATGTGCGACAGCCACTTCGACCCACCCACCTGGCACTCGTGGGCTGGACCTGACGATGTCAAGCACGCCGCCGCCACCGGGCAGGCCGACCCGTCATCGTCGCAGTGCGGATGCTCGTGCGCGGACGTGACGCCGTGAGCGGGCCGGGGGCACTGCCGGAGCCGGTGATCTACGGCTACGCCTCCGTGCTCAAAGACCTGGATGAGCGGCGCGGTGAGCACCGATGACCGCCCCGAGCGGGCCGGGGCTGGGCGAGCCCGTCGCGTGGGCGCTGTACGGCCCCAACGGCAGGCTCTACGTGACCACGCCCACATCGTCGGGTCTGTCGCCGTCCATGATTGCGGACGGCTGGCGCGAGACCCCCCTCTACCCCGAGGCCGCCGTCCGGGACGCCATCGCGGCAGCCGAGCAGCGGGGACGGGACGAGGAACGGGCGGCGGCAGAGGATTACCAGGCCGCATGGCGCACCGCTTCCGGCAACTGCGACCGCTTCCGTGATGTCGTGTGCGAGGTGCTCGCGGACTGGGTGCGCTGCATCGGTGAGGACGTCGGCCCGGCACCCGGAGACCCAATCCCCACAGCCATGAACCGCCTTCGCTTCTTGGCGAGGGTCATTGACGAGGAGAACGCATGAGCATCGACCAGCCCGAGCCCACCGACGTCGAGGACGCGAAGCTGCCCCAGTTCCGCATCGAGCTGATCGAGCGCCCCGTCGTACCTCGCGACGCATGGATCAACGACACGGTGCCGGCGTGGGGCTACCGGGTCCACGTGGAGTACCCGCCGAGCGCCACGAAGCCGCTTGGCGAGCGCTGGGACTCACCCGTGGCGCCGCTCATCGCAACCGAGCACGACGCCGCGCGCGCGGAAGCTCGCGACCGCTCCAAACTGGTCATGGCTTTGATTCTCGGCGCCATCGTCGAGAGCTTGGAGCCCCGCGGCGTCGGTGACCACGGCGAGGGGCTGGACAGGCAGTGATCTGGGATCTCGACACCATCCGCAAGGTCGAGTGCGTCTGTCAGCGGATGCGCGTGACCGACGAGGCCCTGCACGCCGGCACCACGTCGACCACGTCGACCACGGTGCCCTACCAGGCGGGGGCATCAACAACCCGGACGCCTGGGAAGGCATACCCGAGGGCCGTTGAGCCCCACAGACTCCCCGTGCTCGACCGGGCGCGGGGTGGCACCAACCCATCAAGGAGATCCGCACATGAAGCACCGACTGCTCCGCATCGTCGCCGCACTCACCATGGCGACAGCGCTCGTCGCAGGTCCCGCCACGCTCGCGCAGAACGACACCCTGGCCGAGCACGCGCCCACCGTGGCCGCGATGGTCGACTCCCAGGTCGAGCCGGCTGCAGCTGCCGTGCACATCTGCAACAGCGCCAAGAGTAAGAGCAACATCAAGGTCTACAACCGGGGTAGCCGGGCGTGGCTGACAGCCAAGCCCGGACAGTGTCGGTCCGACGCGCTGGGGGAGATCACCCAGGTGAACTTCCCCGGAGGTACCGCCGCCCGCTCGGGCAGCACCTGCCACGTCCAGAACGGCAGGTACGCGAACGGTCGCACCATCGATGTCCCGCGCCTGGCCGCGCAGACGTGGAACGTCCGGTCGGGCTCGACCTGTCCGTGACTGTAGGCCGCTAGCACCCTGCACCTGCTCCTCGACCCCGCCGCGCGATCCGAGCGCGGTGGGGTCCCTGCTGTTACGACGCTAACCCGCTAGCATGGCAGCATGTCGAGCACCCTCCCCGCAGCCCTGAAGCGCGACGTCATCGACGAGGCCACCCGCCCCGACGGCAAGGTCCGCTGCGCCAGCTGCCGCAAGCACTTCCCGCGACCGCACGTGCAGGTCGACCACATCGAGCCCGAGTGGCTGGCCCCGGACAAGGCCCACGACCGCGACAACCTGCAGGTGCTGTGCGCCCCGCCGTCGACGCGCGGCTGTCACGCCGAGAAGACAGCTCGTGAGGCTCGCCAGAGGGCTCGGCGCGCGAGGCGGTCCGAGTGGTCTCCGCTGCGCCTGGTGGCGCCGGCGATCCTGACCTACTCCATCGTCATGGCTCTGGGGTTCGGCGTGGTCGCGCTCGGCGGCGGCGACACCGGCGCGTTCGTCTCCGACATCGCGCTGGGCCCCTACTTGTGGGGCATGGTCGGATTCCTGGCCCTGCTGTTCGCCCTGCGCCCGCTGACGGCCCTGGTGAAGTGGTGGCTGGGTGCTGAGGCCCGGACGCCCTCCAAGCCCGCTGAGCCCGCCGTGGCGCCCCCGCCTGTAGACCCCAGCGTCCGCATGAAGGCGCGCATCGAGGCCGCAGCTCGCGAGGCCGTGAAGTCGACCAAGGGCGTCGTGTCCGTCGCCGACCTCGCCCTCGACGACAGCGGTCGCCTGCTGAGCTTCGACGTGCACTACGACGACACCGGAGCGCCGGACCACAGCGGGGAGTGGCGCGTCGGGTTCATGGAGATGATCACGGCCAAGATCGACGACGGTCGCTGGCTCGCGACGTGGCAGACCGGCAACGACCTGGTGAAGATCCGTCGCCGGCCCGACCTCGCCGCGCGCATCCCGCACCCCGGCTTCGCTGCGGACAAGCCCTGGTACCTCATCCCCGTCGCGAACGAGGTGACCTACGACCTGCGTGTCACCAGCCACATCCTCGTGGTCGGCGCGACCCTCGCCGGCAAGACGTCGCTCATGCGCTCGATCATCGAAAGCCTGCTGCACGCCGCTCGCCACGGCGACGCCCAGGTGTGGCTGGGTGACCCGAAGCTCATTGAGCTGATGGCCTATCGCAAGCGCGAGGGCGTCGGTCGCCTCGCGACGTCGGACGAAGATCTGTGGGATCTCGCCATCGACACGCACGCCGAGATGATGCGCCGCTACGGCATGATCGAGCGCGAGGAGGCGACCGAAGACGACTTCCCGCCGCTGCTCGTGTTCATCGACGAGTACGAGGAGTACGTGCGCCGGATGGAGGACTACTTCATCACCTCGGGCAAGAAGACGAAGGCCGGCATGAAGTGCACCGCAGTGCAGGCGATGAAGTCGGTCCTCGCGATGGCGCGGAAGTGCCGCATCCACATCGTCATCGGCACGCAGCGCCCGGACTCCTCGTGGTTCGGCGGCGCGGCGCGTGACAACCTGCAGGGTCGCGCGTGCGTCGGCGCTGCGACTGCCGAGCTGTCGAGGATGTGCTTCGGTGACTCCAGCTATGGGCGCGACGTGCCGATGAAGCTGAAGGGCCGGACCACGTTCCAGATCGGCGACGGCAAGCCGGTCGAGGATCAGGCGTGGTGGACCCCCGACGCGCGCCGGTTGGAGTTTGCCGGCGACGACGCTATCCTGGCCCGCCTCGGGCAGTGATGGGTTGGTGTTCCGAGGGCAGCACGAGAGCCCCCCGCGGCGGTGTCTGCGGGGGGCTCTCTGCTGTGCTGGGTCAGAACGGGGGCGGCGTGATGACGTCCTTCACACGCTGGGGGAAGCCCTGGCCGTAGTCGTAGTGCACCTCGTAGCCCTCGCCTATGTGCTGCTCGCGCTCGACACGGTAGGCGCGCAACTGCTTGGCGCCGTCGTGGCGGTAGACACCGAGCAGTCCGTGCGGGGCGACCTGGACGTGGAAGGTGTCGGCATCCCACACCTCGATGCTCGGCGGCTCCAGCGCGCTGCGGTGGAACAGCGCCCAGCGCTGGGCCTCGGTCGGGAACGGCTTGTCGTCCTCGGTGCGGTAGTCGTCGCCGGCGCGCTCGCGCAGCATCTCGGTGATCGGGTCGGGCGTCTCGTCCGGTGTCGATGTCATGTTGACTAAGTTACTGGACACCGTGCCGCGATGCAACAACGTCAACCGAAGAATCCGCCTTCGCGTTGCGCTGGACGTCGTCGAGCTGCAGCGTCGGCGGTGTCGTCGGTGAACACGGTGCGACCGGGCAACCTGCAGCACGCACCACGGCGGCGCATGTCCTGCAGCGTCAGCCCGTACTCGCAGCGCACGATGTCACCGGGCTGCAGCGGTCGATCGCAGCCGATGCAGTGCGCCGGCCACTGACGGTTCGGGAGCGTGTCCGCGTAGATGTACCAGCCCGGCTGACGCAGCAGCGCCTCCGCGCCCCTCTTGGTCAGGCGCGGAGGCGGCTCGGGTGGCGGTCGCAGGCCGATGCTCACACGCACTCGATGGTGACGATGCCGCAGCGCGAGCAGTCCACGTCGTAGCTGTAGCAGTTGAAGTTGCCGTTGTAGTAGTGGCCGCGACCGCCCGCTGACTTGGCGAAGCGACCGCACAGACACTGCAGCGGCGGGAGCCGGTTGCTCGCCGGCTTCTCCTCGACCTCGATCACCTCGGTGCTGTCGTCGGTGTCCAGGAACAGCTCAAAGCTCACGCGGTTGCCACCGTCTTCGCGAGCAGATGCACAGCGTCGCCGGCGTCGCTCCAGGTGGCGAAATCGAACAGCACGGCGGTGGAGTAGGCAAGGACGCAGCCTTGCGCAAGGCTGAAGGCTTTCTCCCCCCGCCCGCCAGTCCTCAGCCTTGCGAGGCGGACATCCCAGCGGCTGAAGGGCCAGAAGATCTTGACCCCGTCGACGGTGAGCATGTCCCCGAGGATGTGAGCGGCCCAGCCGGCAGCGCAGGCGGTCGCGAGCCACAGCTGCGGGCCCCACAGGGGCGCTGCGACAAGCCAGACGGCCAGGAACACCGCGGCGATGCTCAGGAGGCTGTGAGAGCCCGCCCGGTGCCCGCCGAGCAGCGGTGAGATGACGCCGACGACCTTGCCCCGGAACGGCCCGAACAGCGCCCGGCTGGCGGTGCTGCCGTGGTGGTCGAGGTCCGGGCCGTAGGCGAACGCTCCCGCCACGGCGAGGCCGATGACGCGCTGCTCGACCGAGTCGGTCACCAGCGGTGCCAGCAGGGCCCACGACAGGGCCCCGGACACGGCGTGCGTCTTCCCCATCACGAGCCGTGCCTGCGCGACTTCCGACCCATCCGGCGCGCGCCGGCACGCCAGGTCCCCGCCTTGTGAGCCTTCTTCTCGACGATCTTCTCGACGTGGCGGACGTGGTCGTGCTCGCACCTGGTGTCGCTCTGGTACTGCCAGCGCCCGGCCTGCCCGCACGAGCAGCGCCAGCGCCAGCCCGTGCCTAGCTCGGTCTCACCGACCTCGGCGCCGGCGAAGCGGTGCGGGCCGTTCAGCGTCTCCTTGTTCACGTCTGCGCCCGCGGCGTGGCGAAGCTGTCGGGGTGGGCGCGGTAGTGCCGGCCCTCCTCGATCAGCTCGATGATGGTCTCCAGCTCGTTGAGCGCGATCATCTGCGCGGGGCTCGGAGCGAGGCCGTCGGCGGCGTCGACGATCTCGCGCTGCTGCTGGCGGATCAGCTCGATGATGGCTGCCTCCTCGACCTGACGGAAGAACGGCAGCGCAGCCATGAGACCGTGCCTCGTGCTGTGTCGCTCGCGCATGAAAGCGTCGCACCCGAGCTGGAACGGCACCTGCTGCTCGCTCGGTGCCACCGGCGCGGGCGGCTCGGGCCCGATGGGGTAGTTCGCGACGTTGACGCTGTCGAGCGCGCGGTCCGTCGCGGCACGGTTGCGCCGCTGCGCGTAGACCGCGAGGCCGATCAGGCACGCGATGCACACGAGGATGTAGACGAGCTGCACCCAGTTCAGATCACTCACTTCGTCACCTTGTCCCAGTCGATGAGGACTGTGTCAGTCGTGCGTCCGCGGCGGGTTCGTACCCACCGCTCCTGGTACTTCCCGTCGCCGGGGTTCTTCGTCACGCCCTGCCTGCGGAACTTCAGCTCGATCAGGGCGGTGCGCAACTGCTTGCGCTCGTCGAGCGTCACTGTCGCACTCCGTTCATCTCGTCGAGGATGATGCCGGCCATCTCCCAGGTCTCCTCGGACACGCTGGAGTAGATCGGCCACACACCCTTCCACTTGCGGCGCAGCAGCGGCCCGCGCGACGGCGTCACCGCGACGAGACGCTGACGCACCTCGGGGTCGTCGAGGCTTGCGCTGGTGGCGTCCGCGATGCGCGCCTGCAGTGCGAGGCGCGTGGCCTTCTTCGTGCGGTTCTTCAGCTCGTGGTCGAGCATGTCGATCAGCTCCTGGTGGAGAGGGCGTGTCGATCTCGTATTGACAAAGTTACTGGGTGCGCGCCGCGCTGTCAACGCGGCGCGCACCAGGATCAGTCGCGATGCGCGGCATCAGGCTCGCGCCTCCACCACGGCGGCGCTGAACAGCGTGAGGAACGCGGCCACCACGGCGGCGCTGTGCGGGTCGAGCGCGAGCTTCTGCCCGACGTAGGACGGCACGTGGAAGCCGTTGACTTGCAGCACGTAGGCCGCGCCGCCTCGGCTCGCCGAGACGAGCGTGACGAGCAGGTTCCCGCCGTAGGCCCTGCCGTCGTGGCCGTCGTTGTCGCCGGACTCAGCGGCGTGCTTGTCGAGGTCGACCAGGAACATCTTGTAGCTGGTCATGTCGCCGGGCTCGACCTCGACGTAGACCATCCCGAGACGCACGAACTCTTCGGCGGCGCTGCGGGCCTCGTCGACGAGGTAGTCGACGTCCTTGTCGCACTGCTTGATCCAGCTCGCGACGATGGGGGTGTAGGCCAGTAGGGTGCTCATGCGGACTCCTCGCCCAGTGTCGTCTCGCCCATGACCGGCTCGCACTTCCACTCGACGATCTCGACCTCCTCCACGACGGTGTGAGCCTGCACCGCGGGGCTCGCCGGCACCTCGGTGACGACCTTCTCGACACCGGTGACGACGCGGTTGCACACGGCGGCGCGCTCGACGACGATCTCCAGCTTCACACCGGTGGACAGGGTTCGGGTGAACTGGAACAGACTGCCGGGCGTCTTGTCCCACTTGCCGCCCAGGCCACGCATGACGGCCTGGGCTGCCTCCTTCTCGGTGGCGAAGCCCCGGTGGTCTCCATTGAAGTAGAGCCACCGCAGGGTGCCGTACTGGGAGTTGGTGTGGGTGGGGACCGGGGTGCCGGTGGACTGGATGAGGCGCAACGCCTCCAGCGTCAGCTCGGCGTTGCTGATCAGCCCAGCAGCGTCGTCGGGGGCGAAGCGCGTCACGGTCTGCGCCGCGGTGGTGGTCATCTCGGTCATTGGTTCCTCCAGGTGGAGTGGGGGTCGGTGTCTGTGTCATCATCTAAGCATCGACTTGTCGATGAGTCAAGGCGACGTCGACATCAGTACCGTTCACCGCGCAGCCTCGTAAGCACAGCGTCGGCGGGTGGGTTGCGCAAGTAGTGCGCGATGCGCTCGGCCATCGCGAGAGCGTCGGCGTGATTCCGGGTCGCGGCCTCGATGCTGCCGATGATGGCCTTGTTGCAGCCGCGCTCGCTGTCCGGGCACAGCAGGCCCCGCACCTTCAGGGTGAGGTGATCGTGATCCACGGCGGGGCGCTTGGACTTCACCTCGCGGCGGCAGATGTAACACCTGCGGCCTTGCGCCTCCCAGATGGCGTCTTCCTCGGCCTTGGTGATGCCGTACTCCCGCTGGACGTAGGAGTCGCGCGCCACGGCGCCGGCGCAGCCCTTGCACCGACTCTGGCCCTTGCCGATGTCGTCCAGGCGGACGAAGCTCTGGCAGCCCGAGCACCAGCGTCGCCCTGGGGGCCAGTCCCGCTCGGGGACACGCGCTCGGCGCAGCTCGGCGGGCACTGCAGCGAGGCGCCGGACGGACCACTGCAGCTGCACCTCGGCGGGCTGACGGAGGTACCAGCACTCGCGGCACCAGCGTGGGTGTCCGTGGAACTTCGGCTGGGTCCCGCACGCCATGCACGGCTTGGCTTTCGGCACGTCATCTCCTCGTCGACGAGCAGAGCCCGCCCCGGTGTGAGGACCGGGGCGGGCTCTGGGTTGTGCGGGTGGTGCGGGTCAGCCCAGTGGGGTGTCACTGGGACCGATGGAGCCGGTGGGCTCCTCGCCGGACATGGGCGTCGGCTTCTCGACGTCCGTCGGCTTGGCCTGGCGACCCCGCTCGCGGCCCTTGCTGGCTGGCTTGGACCGCGGGGCCCCGCTGGGACGACGACCACGTGCCGGCTGAGCGGCGTCGCGGTACGGCTTCAGCGCGTCCTCCAGGTCGTTGCGCTCGTGGACCGAGAGGTCCACGGTGAGCTTGGTGCCGTCCGCGCCCAGCAGGACAACCGGCTGGACGTCCTCCTCCGACCCGCTCAGGTCGGAGACGGCGACGATGCGCTGCCCCAT
>JBBSQN010000157.1:0-13512 GCA_038257875.1 Mycobacteriales bacterium | reverse complement strand
CCACCCGCGCGGGTGGCGAACCTCCCCGCCCGCCGGGTGATCCTGTTCACCCGCGGGATGGCACCCGTGGTCGGGCGGGTGGCGATGGCGTGGCGCCGCCGCGACGTCCGCGGCACCCACCCGGTGCCCGCCGCCCTCCACCTCCTCGACCGCGCCGTGCTCGGCGCCCTGCACGACGCCCTCGACCACCCCGTGCTCGGCGCCCTGCACCGGCTCGACACAGCAACGGGCCGCGCCGCCCGCGGTGTGACGCGGCCGGTGATCGGTGTTCCCACCCGCCTCCTCCGACGGGCCGCCCGCCTCGGGTCGGTCCTCGCCGCCCGCCTGCACTGCCGGCTCCGCGGCCACACCTACGGCGGCCCCGAGACCTGGGCGCTGTGCCCGTGCGCCCGGGCGATCCCCGCCCACACCGCCGTCGGACCCGACCCCGCCGGGCAGCCGTGGTGCCCGATGGCGTGGCGGCCGTGCGCCCGCTGCGGGCACCGCGACGAGTTCCCCGCCCACGCCCCGCCCGACGGCCCGGAGTGGGCGTGGACCACCACCGGCGAGTTCGCCCCGGAGACCACCGATGCCCACAACTGACCCCACCGGCGGAGACCCCCGATGACCGACGACGACACCCCCGCGCGGGTCGAGGCCCTCGCCCGCGACCTCGACCGCACCACCCGCCGCGTCGCCGACCTGACGACCCTGCTGGGTCAGCTCGCCACCGACCTCACCGCCCTCGCCGAACCCACCCCCGACGGTGCGGACACCGACACCGACGGCGGGGTACGGGCGTGGCTGCTCGTCGAGGACCCCGACCAGGCCCGCACCGACCTGACCGACCTGGTCGAGTGGCTGCACCGGGTGTACCTGCGCTACCCCGACACCGCCCTGCCCTCCTGCTGGCTGTGGCACCCCACCGTCGTCGAAGAGCTGTGGTGGCTGCGCAACGCCCACACCGACGCCTACACCGGCACCGACGCCTCCTGGACCCGCGCCGGGGACTGGCACGACCGCCAACGCCCCGGCGTCGTCAAACGCCTCCGCACCACCGTCGCCGGCTGCGAGCTGGCCCTGCACGCCGCAGGCGCCGAACACGCCCACTCCCCGACCGCCGCACCCCTGGGCGACGCCGCCGAGCAGATCGCGCAGGCGTGGACCGCCGACGGCCGTTACCAGCCCCCACCCGAGCCGACACCGGTGCAGCTCGCCGAGGCCGACCAGCACGACCGACGCCGGGGCCACCGCTGATGCCTACGCCCTGCCACTGCCACGCCACCACCCGGCGCGCGCCACATCGCCCACCCGAGGGCGCGGCTACTGACCGACCCGTCGAGCAGGAGGACTTACCGATGACCACACCAACCGACCGACACACGACCGCCCCGGAACGGCTATGGACGGTTCAGGACCTCTCCGACCATCTCGGCATACCCGTCATGACGATCTACCACTGGCGGCGGATCGGCTACGGCCCGACAGGCACCCGCGTCGGCCGCTACCTGCGCTACCGCCCCGAAGACGTCCGTACCTGGTTCGACGCACAGACCACAACGACAGACTGAGGACCGTCATGGCACGTCCACCGTTGCCGATCGGCACCCACGGCAGCATCCGCACCCACAAGCTCGACAACGGAGCCGGGTACCGTGCGCACGCGCGGTTCCGCGACCACGACGGCGTGACACGAAAGGTCGAGCGCCACGGGCTCACCACGTCCGCGGCGAGCAACCGGCTCCGCGAACACCTCCGGGAACGTGCGCGCCAGGGCCCGGTCTCCGGGCTGACCGGCGACTCCCGGTTCCGAACCGCCGCCGAGCAATGGCTCGAGGCCGTCGACGACCTCACAGCGCAGGGACTGCGGTCGCCGAGCACGGCGCAGATCTACCGCCTCAACCTGACCGTGCACGTCCTGCCGGGCATCGGTGAGCTACGGCTCCGCGAAGCGACCGTGCCCAGGCTCGACGCGTTCGTGCAGAGCGTCCGAACCCACCGCGGCGTGGCGACGGCGAAGCTCACCCGGTCCGTCGTGTCCGGGGTGCTCGCCCGGGCGGTCCAACACGGCGCCATCCCGACCAACCCGATCCGGGACATCGGACGGATCGCCGCCCGGCCGACACGCCGGCCCCGCGCGCTGACACCGCAGGAACGACACGACTGGATCACGCAGCTGGGCGCGGACACGGTCGCCCGCCGGAAGGACCTGCCCGACCTGTGTCAATGGATGCTCGCGACCGGGGTACGGATCGGGGAGGCGTTGGCCGTCAGCTGGGACGAGATCGACACGGCCGCCGGGGTCGTGCGCATCGACTACACCCTCGTCCGGGTCAAGGGCGTCGGCCTGATCCGGAAGAGCACCAAGAGCAGCGCCGGACGGCGCACCGTCCGGCTCCCTGCGTTCGCACTCGCCATGCTGCGCCGCCGCAAGGCGGCATCCGGCGGGTCGGGGCCGGTGTTCCCCGACTCCGTCGGCGGGTGGCGCGACCCGTCCAACACGTCCCGTGACCTGCGGACCGTCCGCGGCTCGGCGGAGTTCGCGTGGGTGACGAGCCACGTGTTCCGCAAGACCGCGGCGACAGAGCTCGACCGCGCCGGCCTGTCGGCCCGGCAGATCGCCGACCAGCTCGGCCACGCGAAGGTCTCCATGACCCAAGACCACTACCTCGGCCGCGGCACCGGCGACCCCGACGCCGCGGACGCACTCGACCGGGCACACCACGACGCGAACGGAGACGACACCGATGACGTTTACGCCGGGTAAACGGTGGGTGAATCACCCGGGCGATAAAGGCGGAAAGACCCGACCTGCGACGGAAGCTCCTCCGACTGGACTCGAACCAGTAACCCTGCGATTAACAGTCGCATGCTCTGCCAATTGAGCTACGGAGGACCGTTCGGCGCGGAGGACAACCCCCGCTGGCGGGACAACCCTAGCGCACGGCCGCACCCGGGTTCGGCGGGGCCCGGCACCACAGCGCAGTTCCGGCGCCGTGACCCATCTCGTGTCCACCTTCCACCAACACCCTGTAGCCGGTCCGACGTTCACCCAGTTGGACTCTTACGGCAGGATGACAGCGACAAGCGGATCACGAGGCCGGGAGGCGTCATGCTGAAGTTCCTGCTGGGTGCGGCCGTCGGCTACGTGCTGGGCGCGAAGGCCGGGCACGAGCGCTACGAGCAGCTCAAGCGCACCTACCAGCGGGTAGCCGACCATCCTGCCGTGCAGGGTGCTGCAGGTGTCGTGCGAGCCCGTGTCGAGGAGACGGTGAACGGCGGCAGGCACACGGTCGACGTCACCACCAACGGCCACAGCCGCTGAGCCGCTGTCGCCCGCGCACCCACTAGATGACGACGGTCGTGAGGCCAGGTTCCAGCGCCGCGATGTCGTGCGGATCGGAGGTCACGACCGTCGCGCGGAGTCGGTAGGCAAGCCACGCGACATGAGCATCGACGACGTCCGACGTCCCAGACCTGGCAAGCAGCAGGCCCAGACCGCAGGCGACATCCTCGGTGAGCGGATCGACGCGCACCGCGTCGGCGCGGATCAGCCGCAGCACGGCATGCTGTCGGGCCGAGCCACGCCAGATCTGGGCGATGACCCCGGCCGGGACGAAGGCACTACGCCTGCTCCGATACAGCTCGTCGGCAAGGGCGACCATCCGGGTGTCCCGGCGCTCGAGCGCGATCAGCGCGCCGGTGTCGAGAACGACCTCCGTCATGCGGACTCGGCAGGGTCGGTCTTCAACACGGACTGTGCCCACCGACGGTCCTCCTCGGGAATCCCACCAATCTCAGCGATCATCTCATCGAGCACGGCACGGGCCTCCGCCCAGTCCGGCTCTTGCTCGGCCAGCGTGCTGAAGTATCCGGACACGTTCTCAGCGTGACCGGAAGCCACCGCTCGCTGGGCCTTGGCCGCGATCTGATCAGGAACGCTAATGGTGATGCGCGTCGTGCTCATACCCGGATCATACATATGACACAGAGTCGAGACCTTGCGTTCGCACCTGAGGACGTCGTGGTACGCGCGCTCCTCGCCTGAGAGGAGTCACACGCCGACAAGACGACAGGGCACGGCGGGTGTCGGAACCCTGCGGCAGGATGACCAACAACACGCGGAGGGGGTCGCACGTGCGCCGGATCCACGCGTCGATGGCCGACGGGCGGGACCTCTACTACTTCGACGACACCGAGCCCTACGCGAGCGGCGCGGCCAGCCGCGTCGTGCCCGACACCCGCGAGCTGCCGCCGGTGCAGCACGGCTCGACGATGCGGTTCGACGTGCTCACCGGCGAGTGGGTGACGATCGCGGCGCACCGGATGGACCGCACGTTCCTGCCGTCTGCCGACGAGTGCCCGCTGTGCCCGACCGGGCGGGGCACCGAGCCGTCGGAGATCCCGGCCGGCGACTACGACGTGGTCGTGTTCGAGAACCGCTTCCCGTCGTTCGCCCATGGGGCCGCGCCGGACGTGCCGCCCGAGGTCGACGGCAACCCCTTGGTGCCGCAGCGGCCTGCGGTCGGGCGCTGCGAGGTCATGTGTTTCACCAGTGACCACGAGGCCTCGTTCGCGACGCTGCCGATCCGGCGGGTCCGCACCGTGATCGAGGCCTGGGCCGACCGGACCGCCGCGCTGTCGGCGCTGCCCGGCGTCGAGCAGGTGTTCTGCTTCGAGAACCGCGGACCGGAGATCGGGGTGACCCTCGAGCACCCGCACGGGCAGATCTACGCCTACCCGTTCGTCACCCCGCGCACCGCGCAGCTGCTCGCCCGCTCCGCGGCGCACCGCCAGCACACCGGCCGCGACCTGCTCGGCGACGTGCTCGACGCCGAGCGCGCGGCCGGAATCCGCGTCGTCCTGCCCGGCGAGCACTGGACCGCGTTCGTGCCGGCCGCGGCCCGCTGGCCGGTGGAGGTGCACCTGGTGCCGCACCGGGCCGTACCCGACCTGGCCGCGCTCGACGCCGGTGAGCGCGACGAGCTCGCCGTCCTGTACCGCGACCTGCTGCGCCGGCTCGACCGCATGTTCGGCGAACCGGCACAGCTGCCTTACGTCGCGGGCTGGCACCAGGCGCCCGTACGGACCGGGCGCGACCGCACGCGGCTGCACCTGCAGCTGTTCTCGCTGCGTCGCGCCCCGGGCAAGCTCAAGTACCTCGCCGGCTCCGAGTCGGGTATGGGGGCGTGGCTGAACGACACGGTGCCCGAGCACATCGCAGCGCGCCTGCGGGACGTGGGGTCGGGGTGAGCTTCCGGACCCTGTTCGGCCGCGACCCGGACGGCCGGTGGGCCGCCCCGGGGCGGGTGAACCTCATCGGCGAGCACGTCGACTACGCCCAGGGCCTGTGCCTACCGTTCGCGATCACACAACGGACGGTGGTGGCGGCGGCCGCTCGTCCGGACGCACGCCTGCGGCTGCGCAGCCGGGCCGAACGCGGCGGCTGGGAGGGGCGCCTCGACGACGTGGGGCCGGGGTCACCGGCGGGCTGGGCCGGTTACACCGCGGGTGTGCTGTGGGCGCTGCGGGCGGGCGGGCACCCCGTCGGCGGGATCGACCTGCTGGTCACCGACACCGTCCCGCTCGGGGCAGGTCTGTCGTCGTCGGCGGCGTTGGAGTGCGCCTGCGCGCTCGCCGTGAACGACCTGTTCGACCTCGGGCTCGACTCCGCCGGGGGCCGCCGCCGGCTGGCCGCAGCCTGCCAGCGTGCGGAGAACGACGTGGTGGGCGCACCGACAGGGGGCCTGGACCAGGCCGCGTCGCTGCTGGCCACCGCTGGCCATGCGCTCTTGCTCGACACGCGCGACGGCTCGACGCGGCAGGTCCCCTTCGCGCCAGCCGACGCCGGGCTCGGCCTGCTCGTGATCGACACCCGGGTGCGGCACCGGCTGGCCGACGGGCAGTACGGCGCGCGCCGGGCGTCGGTCGAGCGGGCGGCCGCGGCACTCGGGCTGCCGAGCCTGCGCGACGCCACGCTCGCCGACGTCGAGACCCTGGACGTCGACCTGGTGCCGCGGGCCCGCCACGTGGTCACCGAGATCGCGCGCGTCCGCGAGACGGTCTCCCTGCTCGACGCGGGCCGGCTCCCCGAGATCGGCCCGATGCTCGACGCGTCGCACACGTCGCTGGCGCACGACTACGCGGTATCCTGCGCCGAGCTCGACCTCGCCGTGGACGCCGCCCGCTCCGCCGGCGCGCTCGGTGCCCGGATGACCGGCGGCGGGTTCGGCGGTTCGGCCATCGCGCTGGTACCGCTCGAGGAGTCCGACGCGGTGCGCGCGGCGGTGCGCGCCGCGTTCGCCGGCGCGGGGTACCGGGAGCCGCAGATCCGGGCGGCGGAGCCGTCGGCGGGAGCGAGCCGCGTGAACAGCTCCTCGGAGCAGCGGATCAGTCGCCCTTGACGTTGAGGATCTGGCGCAGGGTGTGGTCGATCGTCACGAGATCCTTCGCGTCCTCCATCACCTGGTCGATGTCCTTGTACGCCCCGGGGATCTCGTCGAGGAACGCCTCGGCGTTCTCCGCGCGCCACTCGATGCCCGCCATCGCCTCGGCCAGCTGCTCGACGGTGAACCGCTCCCGGGCGGCGCGGCGGGAGAAACTACGTCCGGCACCATGCGGCGCGGAACAGAACGAGGCCGGGTTGCCCAACCCCGTCACCACGTAGGACCGCGTGCCCATCGAGCCCGGGATCAGCCCGCGCCGGCCCACCGTCGCGTCGATGGCGCCCTTGCGGGTGAGCCACACGTCCTTTCCGCCGTGCCGCTCGCGGACGGTGTAGTTGTGGTGGCACTGGACGTCCTCGGCCCGCTCGATCTCGCGGCCGGCCCACTCGGCCAGGCAGTCGACGATCCGGTCGAGCATCTCGGCGCGGTTGAGCAGCGCGAACTGCTGCGCCCAGGTCAGCTCGCGGACGTAGCGCCAGAACTCGTCGGTGCCCTCGGGCAGGTAGGCGAGGTCGCGGTGCGGCAGCGTGATCCACCACTGCTCGCACAGCCGCTGTGCGACCTTCACGTGGTGCTGCGCGATCCGGTTGCCCACACCGCGAGAGCCGGAGTGCAGGAACACCCAGACCCGGTCGGTCTCGTCGAGGCAGACCTCGATGAAGTGGTTGCCCGAGCCCAGGGTGCCCAGCTGCAGGCGCCAGTTCCCGGCGTAGGAAGCCGGGTCGAACCCGTCCTTCGTCGCCCGGGCCTCGAGCGCGTCCACCCGGGCGGTCGCGCTGTCGGTGAGGTGGGTGTTGTAGCCGCCCTTCGACACCGGCACCGCCCGCTCGACAGCCTCCCGCAGCGCGGCGAGCCCCCTCGCGTTCGCGACCACGTCATCCCGGGTGAGCTGGGTACGCACGGCCGCCATCCCGCACCCGATGTCGACCCCCACCGTGGCGGGCATGACGGCACGCAGGGTCGGGATCACGCTGCCGACGGTCGAGCCCATCCCGAGATGGGCATCGGGCATCAGGGCGACGTGCGGTCGCACGAACGGCATGGCGGCGGTCTGCAGAGCCTGCTCCCGGGTGCTGTCCTCCAGGAGGGAAGCCCAGTTCAGCAGGCCCTTGGCGATCTGCTGCATGAGCAAGTAGTAGCAGACCGACGGCGATCGGACCCGCGAGTTACCCGGTCCGGGCGACCGCGAAGATCCGCCGGAACGGGAACCAGGTCGTGCCGTCCGGCCGTGCCGGGTAGACCGCCCGCAGCCGTGGGGCCAGCTCGGCACGGAACGCGGCATAGGCATCCTCGTCCAGCCCGTCGCGCACCGGGCGCAGCGCCGTGGCACTGATCCACGCCAGCACGGGGTCCGGGCCGCTCAGGGGATGGAGGTAGGTGGTCTCCCAGACGTCGACGCTCGCGCCGGTAGCGGCGATCAGCTCGGCGTAACCGGTGGGTTCGAGCACGACGACGTCGCGACGCAGCTCCACCGACCCCCGCCAGCGCGGCTCGTCGAGCAGTTCCCGGACCACGGCATGAGATGGTGCCTCGACATTGCCCGGCACCTGCAGCGCGAACCACGCCCCGTCCGGCAGGGCGGCGATCCACCGCGGCAGCAGCTCCGCATGCGACGGCACCCACTGCAGCACCGCGTTGGTGATCACGACGTCGGTGTCCGGGGCGGGCATCCAGTCGAGGACGTCGGCCTGCACCGCGTCGATGCCGCGCTCGCGGGCCGCCGCCACCATCTCCGCCGACGAGTCCAGCGCTGTCACCGCGGCGCCGGGCCAGCGCGCGGCGAGCAGCCCCGTCAGGTGTCCGGGCCCGCAGCCCAGGTCCACCACGCGGCGCGGGGCGAGCGCCCCGACCCGCGCGAGCAGGTCGTGGAACGGCCGGGAACGGTGGTCGTCGAAGGTGAGGTAGAGGGTGGGGTCCCAGGTGGTCACCCCAGGCCCAGCGTCCGCGCGACGTCGCCCGCCACCTGGCGGACCGCGGCGTCGTCGGTGCCGGGGTCGGGGCGCACCTGCAACACGATCCCGTCGCGACCGGGCACCTTGCGCTGCACGAACCACGCGCCGCCCCCCGGCAGTTCGCGGTGGTGCCGGGAGCAGATAGAGCCGGTGACGCGTTCGTGCACCACCTCGGGGACCCGACCCGGCTCGGCCAGCCGCAGCCGTCGCACCGGGAGATCGGTAATCAACACCGCGCCGTCGACGACGTCGCCCTCCCGCGCCTCGACGAGCACGATCGTCGAGCTCTGCCAGGATGCCTTGCTGACCAGGTGCCAGCCCAGCCGCCGGACCGCACCGTCGGAGGTCGGGAGCCACAGCCCGCGCGAGGTGACGACCAGGTGCCCGCCTGCGGTCAGTGGGGCCACGGCGAGCACCTGCTCGTCGGTGTCGAGGCGGCCGGTGAACCCCGCGGGCAGCTCGTCGCGTCCCAGCAGCTTGCGCACCGCGCCCAGCAGGTTCACTACACGCCTCCCATCGCCTTGCCCCGCAACGCGATCCGGTACTGCTCCAGGGGCACGAGGTCGCCGAAGAGCTGGTGGTAGGCGTCGGCCTCCTCCATCGGGTTCGTGCGCTGCAACCGCGACTTCAGCTCCGCCACCTGCGCCTCGACCAGCGCGAGCCGGACACCGGCGATGACACTGGCCACGTACCGGGCCTCCTCGATGTTCTTGCGCGGCAGCTCCAGCGGCTCCACCGCGAGCTCGGTGACCAGCCGCCGCGTCTGCGGGTCGCACCCGGCGAGGACGACCTCCAGCCAGGCCTGCCCGTCGCGCCCGCCGCATACGCCACCCGCGGCCTGCACCGCCCGGTGCACGTCGCCGAACGCGGGGTGGGTGAACACCTGTTCGGGCAGCTCGTCGTAGCTCGGCCCGGCGATGGCGGGCACCTGCAAGGCGGCCTTGAGAACCTCGCGCTGCACGTGCAGCCGGGGATCGTCCTTGGGCGGTGCGTCCGGGGCCTCCCGGCGATCGGGCCGTCCCCGGACGCGCACCGCGTCGTCTCCCCGCCCACCCCCGCCGGCCGTCTCCCGGACCCTGCGGACGACGGTGAACTCGTCGGACCAGCCGGTCCATCCGGCGAGCCGGCGCGCGTACTCGTCGCGCAGGTCCTCGCGGCGGATCCGCGCGACCAGCGGCACCGTGCGCTGCAGTGCGGCCACCTGACCCTCGGCGGTGTCCAGGTTGTGCTCACCCAGGATGGAGCGGATGGCGAACTCGAACAACGGCTCGCGCCGGGCCACGAGGTCGCGCACGGCGGTGTCGCCGTGGCTCTGCCGCAGCTCGCACGGGTCCTGCCCGTCGGGTGCGATGCAGACGAACGTCTGCGCCGCGAAGCTCTGGTCACCCTCGAACGCCTTGAGCGCGGCGGCCTGCCCGGCCGCGTCGCCGTCGAAGGTGTAGATCACCTCGCCGAGGTCGAACGAGTCGTCGCCGATCAGCCGGCGGATCATCGAGATGTGCTCGGCTCCGAAGGCCGTGCCGCAGGACGCGACGGCGGTGGGCACGCCCGCGAGGTGCATCGCCATCACGTCGGTGTAGCCCTCGACGACCACCACCTGGCGACGCTTGGCGATCTCCCGTTTGGCCAGGTCCAACCCGAACAGCACGTGGGTCTTGCGGTAGACGGGGGTCTCGGAGGTGTTGAGGTACTTCGCGTCGATGCCGTCGTCGTCGAAGATCCGGCGGGCGCCGAAGCCGACGACGTCGCCGCCGAGGTCGCGGATCGACCACACCAGCCTGCGGTGGAACCGGTCGATCGGGCCGCCGCGGCGACCTTCCTTCGACAACCCCGACTTCACAAGCTCGTCGGCGGTGAACCCGGAGGTGAGCAGGTGCTTGGTGAGGGTGTCCCAGCCCGCGGGGGCGAACCCGCAGCCGAACTGCTGGGCGGCGGCGGAGTCGAACCCGCGGCTGGTCAGGAACTGGACCGCGGGCGCGGCCTGCGGGGTGCGCAGCTGCGCGGCGTAGAACTCGGCGGCTTTCTTGTTCGCCTCGAGCAGCCGGCTGCGGGTGCCGCGGTCGCGCTGCACCGAGATGCCGCCACCGGTGTAGGTGAGGCGGAACCCGATCCGGTCGGCGAGGCGTTCCACGGCCTCCACGAAGCCGAGGACCTCGATCTTCATGACGAAGTCGATGACGCTGCCGCCCTCGGCGCAACCGAAGCAGTGGAACGTGCCGTGCGTGGGGCGGACGTTGAGCGACGGCGTCTTCTCGTCGTGGAACGGGCACAGCCCCTTCAGCGACCCGGCGCCGGCGCGGCGCAGGGCCACGTACTCGCCGATCACCTCGTCGATCCGGGTGCGGTCGCGGACCTCCGCGATGTCGCTGTCGCGGATCCGTCCGGCCACGGAGCGAGTGTAGGCGTGCGCCCCGACACTCAGCCGCGGGAGCGGTAGAGGTGGATGGTGAGCGGCGCGAAGACGACGGTCAGCACACCGGCCGTCGCCAGGACGAGGCCGATGCCCCCGGCCGTCGCCGCCCCGTCCATCAGGCCGCGCGCGGCGGTCACCAGATGGGAGACCGGGTTGAGGTTCACGAACGTCCGGAGCCAGTCCGGGAGCGTCTGCGGGTCGACGAAGACGTTGCTCAGGAACGTGAGTGGGAAGATCGCCAGGAAGCCCCCGTTCATCACGGCGCCGGGCGAGCGCATCAGCAGGCCGACGGTGGTGAACACCCAGGACAGGCCGAAGGCGAAGACGACCACCAGCAGCATCGCCGCGAGCACGCCGACGAACCCACCGCTCGGCCGGTAGCCCAGCGCCACGCCCAGGACGACGATCACCGCCCCGGCGAGCAGGTAGCGCACGCTGTCCCCGAGCAGCGCCCCGACGAGCGGCGCCGGCCGCCAGATCGGCAGCGAGCGGAAGCGGTCGACCACGCCCTTCGTCATGTCGGTGTTCAGCGCGACCCCGGAGTAGACCGTGGTGAACAGCACCGACATCACCAGCACTCCGGGGACCAGGAACTGCAGGTAGACGGCCGTGGAACCGGCCACGGCACCGCCGAACAGGTAGGTGAACATGAGCAGGAACAGCACCGGCGTGATCGTCACGTCGACGAGCTGCTCCGGGACGTGGCGCACCTTCAGCATCCCGCGCCAGCCGAACGTCAGGGCCGCCGACAGCGCGCTCGGGCGCGGCGGGCGGGGTGTTGCCGACAGCGCCCGGCGCAGCGCCTGGTCACCCGCGGCGGGAGTGGGTCGGGTCTCCGGGGTGGTGCTCATGCCGCTGCTCCTTCCCCGGTGGCGTCCTCAGCTGCCGGTCGACCGGTCAGGGCGAGGAACACCTCGTCGAGGCTCGGCCTGCCGAGCGAGAACTCGGCCACCTCGACGCCGGCCTGCGCGAGCTCGACGACCGCCGCGGCGGCCCGGTCGGCGTCCGCGCAGGCCGCCGAGAGCGCCGCCGGGTCCGGCTCCAGGTGCACGACACCGCCGAGGCGGCGCATGAGCAGGCGCTCGGCGGCGCCGCGCTGGCCGGGGTCGAGCAAGCGCACGTGCAGCGCGCCGAACCCGACGGAGGCCTTGAGCTGGGCCGGTGAACCCTCCGCGATCACCGTGCCGCGGTCGATCACGGCGATCCCGTCGGCGAGCTGGTCGGCCTCATGGAGGTACTGCGTGCAGAGCAGGATCGTGGTCCCCTCGGTGACGAGCGCGCGGATGATGTCCCAGACCTGGTTGCGCGACCGCGGGTCGAGCCCGGTCGTCGGCTCGTCCAGGAACATCAGCTGGGGCGTGACGACGATGCTCGCGGCGATGTCGAGCCGGCGCCGCATGCCCCCCGAGTAGTTCTTGACCAACCGACCGGCGGCGTCGGCGAGATCGAACGCCTCAAGCAGCTCACCGGCCCGAGCGCGGGCTCCGCCGCGGCTCAGACCCAGCAACCGGGCGAGCAGGACGAGGTTCTCACGGCCGGTGAGGTCCTCGTCGACCGAGGCCAGCTGGCCGGTGAGGCTGACGACGCTGCGCACCGCATCGGCGTCGGCCACGATGTCGTGCCCGAGCACCCGCGCGGAGCCGGCGTCGGGGCGCAGCAGCGTCGCGAGCATCCGGATCGTCGTGGTCTTTCCGGCGCCGTTGGGACCGAGCACGCCATACACGGACCCCGCCGGCACGGCCAGGTCGACGCCGTCCACGGCGCGCGTCGCGCCGAAGGCCTTGCAGAGGCCGGTGGCCTCGATGGCGAGCGAGCTCATGGCTCCCCTGTCGATGCTGCGGATGGACCGGTGCCCCATAATGACCTGTTCTGGCCAACAACTCATCGGTATTTCCGGCTCCACCGTCGCCGGTCACGGCTTCCACGACGAGTCGCGGCCGCTGAGCCCCAGGACCCGGTCGAACACCGATGCGCTGGCCGCCACCTCGACGACCGGCCCGAACAACCCTTCGCGCCCCGACTCCGCACCTGGCTGGGACATCGCCGAGGTGAACGTGAGGCACGCGTCGACGCTGTCCGGGTCGCACGTGAAGGGCTGGCCCGTGGCTTGGGCAAGATCCCAGCTGTGGAGTACCAGCTCGTTGACGGCGACGCCGCCCATGACCTCGGCGGGCAGCCGCACCCCACCGGTCTCGGCCATCCCGTCCCACGCCGCGGGGTCCCGCCACGCGGCGACGAGCTCCGCGAGCCGCTCCGGGAGCCGATCACGCCATGCGGGGTTCAGGTGGGCGACCGTGGCCTCGCCGGGGCGGGACTCACCAGCCGGACCAGGCGACTTCGTGGCGGCCTGTCGGAACGCGACGGTCAGGCCCATGAGGTGGTCGAGCAGGTCTCCCACGGTGTACTCGGCGCACGGGGTGGGTGCGGTGAGCTGGTCGTCGCGCACGCCCTTCAGCAGTGTCATCAGCTGCTGGGCAGGCGGGTCGAGGTCGAGGATGGCGGTCATGGATGCTCCTCTCGGATGGAACTCATGCTGGTAGGACCCTGCCCGCCGGCGGTACTCATCGGTGGGCCCGACCGAGCACGTCAGAACGGTGGGATGTCGTCGTCGGGTGGGCGGTCCGGTCGGGGTGGTGGTGGTGGGTCGGGTGCTGGTCGGTGCAGGATCGGCCGTTCGAGGCACGGTGGGGTTGATTCGTCGTCGGGTTCGGGGTGGCGGGGT
>JBBSQN010000156.1:0-13576 GCA_038257875.1 Mycobacteriales bacterium | reverse complement strand
ACCCCCGGGACTACCCCACCAAGATAAAGCTCACCGACGCGCAGAAGGAGGCGATTCCCATCGAGCGACACGCGTTTCACGGTGACTGGAACTATACCATCAAGGAGAGATCAAATCGATAGTTTATTTCATTACGACTACAAAGCATGGGCACGGATGAGCAATCAGCGCAACGCGGTTCGAGCATTAGAAAACGGGCGGGTTCTGCTCGATTCACTTCCCTACCCAGAACGTCCTGATAATCATTTCGTTGTAGACCCCGACAAGTTCGACTTCTACGCCATGGACTGCCATCGATTAATCGGCGATGACAAACTCGCAGAGATGCACGCCCGTGAGATAATCCGGAAGACCACAAACCCGGACGGGAGTTTTAGCTCGCCTATGCGGAACGCAGAAGCACGCCTGACGCTGGGTGTCGTCGCCGCGCGTAAAGGTGAACTAGACGCGGCCTGCACCTACGGACGAGAGGCCCTTTCGATCGATCGCCGCTCCCAGCCATCGTTACTAATGATCGGGACAGAACTAGACGAGATTCTCCAGCAGCGGTACCCAACAGAGTCCCAAGCTATATGTTTTCATGACGACCTCATCGCCATGACGACTCAAGAAAACGGCGCCACTGAGTCACCGATTCGCTGACATACAGTACACGCCTCGTGGTGATAGCTTTCTGTGCATCTTCGAGCCGCGTCCGGGTAAGGCGCGGGACCGCCTCCTCGGTAAAGGGTGGATTGCTCATGGCGAGTCAAGAGCATCATCCCGTCGACGTCAATCTGGCCAAGCTTGCGGCTGATTTTGCAGCCGAGGGCGACCCAGAACCAGAGTTTAACGTGGGTATCGCTGGCCGACTGCCCCGTGAAAATGTTGCGAGCGGAGCTCTCATTTTCAACCAATCGCATGAGATACTCTTCGTCGTCCCAGCCTACAAGCCTTATCTGGACGTACCAGGTGGCATGGCGGAGGATGGGGAATCGCCATTGATTGCATGTCGTCGCGAAGTTCGTGAAGAACTCGGACTAGATCTCGATATTAATCGATTGCTACTCGTCGATTGGGTACCCACGCACGGCATATGGCACGATAGCCTTCAATCTATATACAGCGGCGGAGTTCTGGACCCGTCGCAAGTCAACCGAATTACGCTATCGAGCGAAGAGGTTAGCGACGTGACTTTCCTTCACCTTGAGGGTTATTCAGGAGAGTTGTGTGGATCTTGTAAGACCGCGGTTGAGCTGCGGAGATACGCCTCCGATCAAGATCGCTGAATAAGCCTCCTTCATGACGCTGTCCCCAAGCTACGGCCCTCATTAGCACGACGACTCGAAACGGCTCTTACTGCACTGAGGCTTATTCACGGGCGAGAAGTAGATCATGCTCCACCACGTCTGAGCTGCGGTGATGCTGAACCGTACGCGCGTCCTGAATAAGCCTCACTGTCTGACATGACGCTAAAATACGCGGAGTTCGGACGTGTCACCACGACCCTGAAGCAGGATCACGCTCGGCCGCCGTGATCACCGATCGCCACCGTAGTGGTCCACATCGCCCGGCCTCGGCCGGACCTGACCGCGCCGTAGCCGCACCGGGAGGCGTCTTGCATTGACTTGCATGGCTGTGCATAATCATCCACATGGTGCGGGTCGCGGTGGCGGGTGCGAGCGGGTACGCCGGGGGGGAGCTGCTCCGGCTGCTGCTGGCGCATCCCGAGGTGGAGATCGGCGCGCTGACGGCGGGGGGCAGCGCGGGCACGCGGCTGGGCGGGCACCAGCCGCACCTGCTGCCGCTGGCCGACCGCCTGCTGCAGGACACGACGCCGGAGGTCCTCGCCGGGCACGACGTCGTCTTCCTCGCCCTGCCGCACGGGCACTCGGCCGCGCTGGTCGCCGAGCTGGGGGAGGGCCCCGTGGTGATCGACTGCGGCGCCGACCACCGGCTCACCGACGCCGCCGCCTGGACGCGCTGGTACGGCGGCGAGCACGCCGGGAGCTGGCCCTACGGTCTGCCCGAGCTGCCCGGCGCCCGCGACGCGCTGCGTGGCGCGCACCGGGTGGCCGTCCCGGGCTGCTACCCGACGGCGGTCAGCCTCGCACTGTTCCCCGCGCTGGCCGCGGGCCTCGTCGAACCGGACGTCGTGGTCACCGCCGTCACCGGCACGTCGGGCGCGGGGCGTGCGCTCAAGCCGCACCTGCTCGGGGCCGAGGTGATGGGCTCGCTGTCCGCGTACGGGGTGGGGGGTGCGCACCGGCACACCCCCGAGATCGCGCAGAACTTGTCGGTGGTGGCCGGTAGACCGGTCGCCGTGAGCTTCACCCCGGTTCTCGCCCCGCTCCCGCGCGGCATCCTCGCCTCCTGCTCGGCGGCCACCGCCGCGTCCGCCGCCGAGGTCGTCGAGGCCTACGCGAAGGCCTACGCCGACGAGCCGTTCGTCGCGCTGCTGCCCGAGGGCAGCTGGCCCAGCACCGCGGCCACCCTCGGCTCCAACACCGTGCACCTGCAGGTCACGGTCGATCCCGACGCGCGGCGGCTCGTCGCCGTCGCGGCCGTCGACAACCTCACCAAGGGCACCGCGGGAGGCGCCGTGCAGTGCATGAACCTGGCCGTCGGGCTGCCCGAGACCACCGGCCTGCCGATGACGGGGGTGGCTCCGTGAGCGTCACGGCACCGCAGGGGTTCCGGGCGGCCGGGATCGCCGCCGGGATCAAGGCCGGCGGCCGCCCCGACCTCGCGCTCGTCGTCAACGACGGGCCGCGCCACGCCGCCGCCGGCGTGTTCACCCGCAACAAGGTGAAGGCCGCGCCCGTCCTGTGGTCCGAACAGGTGCTGGTGACGGGCCGGCTGCGCGCCGTCGTGCTCAACTCCGGCGGCGCCAACGCCTGCACCGGCCCCGAGGGCTTCCAGACCGCGCACGCCACCGCTGAGAAGGCCGCCGACGTGCTCGGCTGTGGCGCGGCCGAGGTCGCCGTCTGCTCCACGGGCCTCATCGGCGCGCAGCTCCCCCGCGACGTGGTCCTCGCCGGGGTCGGCTCCGCGGCCGGCGCGCTGGTCGCCACCGCCGACGCCGGTCTCGCCGCCGCCACCGCCGTGATGACCACCGACACCGTCGCCAAGCAGGCCACCCGCACCGATCCCGCGGGCTGGAGCGTCGGCGGGCTCGCCAAGGGTGCCGGGATGATCGCCCCGTCGATGGCCACCCTGCTCGTGGTGCTCACCACCGACGCTGCGGTCGACGCGCCGGTGCTCGACGAGGCGCTGCGCGCCGCGGTGCGGGTGAGCTTCGACCGCCTCGACATCGACGGCTCCATGTCCACCAACGACACCGTGCTCGCCATGGCCTCGGGAGCGAGCGGCGTCACCGCCGATCCCGTGGACCTCACCGCCGCGCTCACCGCCGTGTGCCGCGACCTCACCCAGCAGCTGCAGGCCGACGCCGAGGGCGTCACCAAGCGCATCACGGTGCGGGTGAGCGGCGCGGCCACCGAGGACGACGCCGTCACCGTCGCCCGCGCCGTCGCCCGCGACAGCCTCGTCAAGACCGCGCTGTTCGGCTCCGACCCCAACTGGGGCCGGATCGCCGCCGCCGTGGGCTGCTCCGCCGCCGACGTGGTGCCCGAGCGGCTCGACGTCACGATCAACGGCGTCACGCTCTGCCGCGGGGGATTGGCCGCGGGGAATCGTGCCGCCGCCGACCTGTCCGGCAAGGAGATCACGGTCGCGGTCGAGCTGGGCCTCGGCGACGGGACGGCGGAGATCCTCACCACCGACCTGTCCCCGGCCTACGTCGAGGAGAACAGTGCGTACTCCTCCTGAGCTCTCCACCGCCGCGCGGCTCAAGCGGGCCGGGGAGAAGGCGAGCGTCCTCGCCGAGGCCCTGCCCTGGCTGCAGCGCTTCCACGGCCGCGTCGTCGTGGTGAAGTACGGCGGTAACGCCATGGTCGACGAGGAGCTCAAGCAGGCGTTCGCGCAGGACATGGTGTTCCTGCGGCTGGCCGGCATCCATCTCGTGGTGGTGCACGGGGGCGGCCCGCAGATCACCGCGATGCTCGACCGGCTCGGTCTGCCGGGGGAGTTCCGCGGCGGCCTGCGCGTCACCACCCCCGAGACGATCGACGTGATCCGGATGGTGCTCGTCGGGCAGGTCGGCCGCGAGCTCGTCGGGCTGATCAACCAGCACGGGCCCTACGCCGTCGGCCTGTCCGGCGAGGACGCGCACCTGTTCACCGCGGAGCGGCGCGCGGCGCTGGTCGGCGGGGAGCCCGTCGATATCGGGCTGGTCGGCGAGGTCGTGACCGTCAACCCGGACGCCGTGCTCGACATCGTCGCAGCCGGTCGGATCCCGGTGGTGGCCGGTGTCGCCCCGGACCTCGACGGCACCGTCTACAACATCAACGCCGACAGCGCCGCCGCCGCGCTCGCGGTCGCGCTCGGCGCCGCGAAGCTCGTCGTGCTGACCGACGTCGAGGGCCTGCACGCCGACTACCCCGACCCCGAGTCGGTGATCAGCGAGCTCACCGCGGCGGAGCTGGAGCTGATGCTCCCCGACCTGGAGCGCGGGATGGCGCCGAAGATGGAGGCCTGCCTGCGGGCGGTGCGCGGCGGGGTGGGAAAGGCCCACGTGATCGACGGTCGGGTACCGCACTCGGTGCTGCTCGAGGTGTTCACCAGCGAAGGAGTCGGAACGATGGTGATCCCGTGACCGAGTTCGCCACCCGGTGGCAGTCGTCGCTGATGAACAACTACGGCACACCGTCGCTCACCCTCGTGCGCGGGCAGGGCGCCGAGGTCTGGGACGACGCGGGCCGTCGTTACCTCGACCTGCTCGGCGGCATTGCCGTCAACGCGCTGGGCCACGCGCACCCGGCGGTCGTGCAGGCCGTCACGCGGCAGCTCTCGACGTTGGGCCACACCTCGAACCTCTACATCACCGAGCCGCCCCTCGAGCTGGCCGAGAAGCTCCGCGAGCTTCTCGATCTCGGCGGGCGGGCTGATCTCGACGCGCGCGTGCTGTTCTGCAACTCCGGAGCCGAGGCCAACGAGACCGCGTTCAAGATCGCCCGCCGCACCGGGCGGCCGCACGTCGTCGCCGCCGAGGACGCCTTCCACGGCCGCACCATGGGCGCGCTCGCGCTCACCGGGCAGCCAGCCAAGCGCGCACCGTTCGAGCCGATGCTCCCTGGGGTCTCGCACGTTCCCTACGGGGACCTCGCCGCGCTGGACGCCGCCGTCGGCCCGGACACCGCGGCGGTGTTCCTGGAGCCGATCATGGGTGAGGCCGGAGTCGTCACCCCGCCCGCGGGCTACCTGGCGGCCGCCCGGGAGATCACCGCCGCCCGCGGTGCGCTGCTCGTGCTCGACGAGGTGCAGACCGGCATCGGCCGCACCGGCGCCTGGTTCGCCCACCAGCGCGAGGGGATCGTCCCCGACGTCCTCACCCTGGCGAAGGGCCTCGGCGGCGGGCTCCCGATCGGCGCGTGCATCGGCATCGGCGCGGCGGGTGCGCTGCTCGAACCCGGCCAGCACGGCACGACGTTCGGTGGCAACCCGGTGTGCTGCGCCGCCGCGCTGGCCGTGCTGCGCACGATCGCCGAGGACGGCCTGCTCGAGCACGTCACGCTCGTCGGCAAGGAGATCATGGCAGCCGTCGAGGCGCTGCGGCACCCGCTGGTCGGTGAGATCAGCGGTGCGGGGCTGCTCATCGGCATCGGGCTCACCGCCCCGGTCTCGGCCGCGGTGGCCGCCGCTGCGCGCGACGCCGGCTACCTGATCAACAACGCCGTGCCCGACCGGATCCGGCTGGCCCCGCCGCTGGTGCTCACCGAGGCCCAGGCCGGGGAGTTCTGCACCGCGCTCCCGTCGATCCTGGAGGCAGCGCTGTGACGGCGATCACCAGGACCAGGCACCTGCTGCGCGACGACGACCTCACCCCCGACGAGCAGCGGGAGATCCTCGATCTCGCCGACGCGATGAAGGCCGACCGCTTCGGCCACCGCCCGCTCGCGGGCCCGAGGTCCGTGGCCGTGCTGTTCGACAAGTCGTCCACGCGCACCCGGATCTCGTTCGAGGTCGGTATCGGCCAGCTCGGCGGCGCCCCGCTGATCGTCGACACGCAGCTGAGCCAGCTCGGCCGCGGCGAGACGATCGGCGACACCGCGCGGGTGCTGTCGCGCTACGTCGAGGCCATCGTGTGGCGGACCGGCGACCAGTCGCGGATCGAGGAGATGGCCGCGGGGTCGACCGTCCCGGTCGTCAACGCGCTCACCGACCAGTTCCATCCCTGCCAGGTGCTCGCCGACCTGCAGACGATCCGGGAGCGCTTCGGCCGCCTCGCCGGGCTCACGCTCACCTACCTCGGCGACGGCGCCAACAACGTGGCGCACTCCCTGCTGCTGGGCGGGGCGACGGCCGGGCTGCGCGTGCGCGTCGCGGCGCCCGAGGGCTTCACCCCGCACCCGGCCGTGCTGCGCGCTGCGCAGGCCCGCGCCGCGGACATCGGCGGCGGTGCGGAGCTGGTCGCCGACCCGCAGGCCGCGGTCGACGGCGCCGACGTCCTGGTCACCGACACTTGGGTGTCGATGGGCCAGGAGGGTGACGGCCGGGACCGTACGGCGCCGTTTCGTCCGCTGCAGGTCAACGCCGCGCTGCTCGGCCGGGCCGCGCCCGGGGCGATCGTGCTGCACTGCCTGCCCGCGCACCGCGGCGACGAGATCACCGACGACATGCTCGACGGCCCGGCCAGTGCCGTCTGGGACGAGGCAGAAAACCGTCTCCATGCACAGAAGGCGCTGCTCACATGGCTCCTCCGACGATGACGGCCCACGTGGCGCGTTCTCGCGTGGCGCGCCAGGCCCGGATCATCGAGCTGATCACGCACCGGGCCGTGCACAGCCAGACCGAGCTCCTGAGCCTGCTCGAGGCCGAAGGTATCGACACCACTCAGGCCACGCTCTCGCGGGACCTCGACGAGCTCGGCGCGGTCAAGCTGCGCGGCGCCGACAGCGGCACCCCGGTCTACGTGATCCCCGAGGACGGCAGCCCCGTGCGCGGGATCGAAGGTGGCACCGCCCGCTTGGCCCGGTTACTGGGGGACCTGCTCGTGTCCGCGGACGCGAGTGGGAACCTGGCCGTGCTGCGCACCCCGCCCGGGGCCGCGCACTACCTGGCCAGCGTCCTGGACCGGGCCGCCCTGAACGACGTCGTCGGCACCATCGCCGGCGACGACACGCTCCTGGTGGTCGCCCGCGAGCCGCGCACCGGCGCCGAGCTCGTCGAGCGACTCCAGGCGCTGACGCGCTCGTGCGCGGATAACGCTGTTCGGACGACGATTTCCGCGCACGAGCGTCCGACGAAGGAGGACACATGACAGACCGGGTCGTACTGGCCTATTCCGGCGGGCTGGACACCTCGGTGGGTATCGGGTGGATCGCCGAGGAGACCGGCGCCGAGGTGGTGGCCGTCGCCGTCGACGTCGGCCAGGGCGGCGAGGACCTCGAGGAGATCCGCAAGCGGGCCCTGGCCTGCGGTGCCGTCGAGGCCGTGGTCACCGACGCCCGCGACGAGTACGCCGAGCAGTACTGCCTGCCGGCACTGCAGGCCAACGCGCTCTACATGGACTGTTACCCGCTGGTCTCGGCGCTGTCCCGGCCGCTGATCGTCAAGCATCTCGTCGCGGCCGCGAAGGAGCACGGCGCGTCGACGGTGGCGCACGGCTGCACCGGCAAGGGCAACGACCAGGTGCGGTTCGAGGTCGGCATCCAGGCACTCGCCCCCGACCTCGACGTGATCGCCCCGGTCCGCGACTTCGCGTGGACCCGGGAGAAGGCGATCGCCTACGCCGGGGAGCGCGGCCTGCCGATCGACGTCACGACCTCCTCGCCGTTCTCCATCGACCAGAACGTCTGGGGTCGGGCCGTCGAGACGGGATTCCTCGAAGACCTCTGGAACGCACCCACGAAGGAGGTCTACACCTACACCGCCGATCCGCAGGAGTTCCAGGCGCCCGACGAGCTGGTGCTCACCTTCGAGGCGGGTGTCCCGGTGGCCATCGACGGCCGGTCGGTCACCATGTTGCAGGCCATCGAGCAGCTCAACGAGCGGGCCGGGCGCCACGGTGTCGGTCGCCTCGACATGGTCGAGGACCGCCTCGTCGGCATCAAGAGCCGTGAGATCTACGAGGCTCCCGGCGCGATGACACTGATCACCGCGCATCAGGAGCTGGAGAACGTCACCGTCGAGCGTGACCTGGCCCGGTTCAAGCGCACCGTCGGGCAGCGCTGGACCGAGCTGGTCTACGACGGCCTGTGGTTCTCCCCGCTCAAGCGGGCCCTCGACGTGTTCGTCACCGAGTCGCAGCAGCACGTCAGCGGTGACATCCGGGTGCAGCTGGCGGGCGGGCGGGCCACGGTGACGGGCCGGCGCTCCAGCGCGTCGCTGTATGACTTCAACCTCGCCACCTACGACGAGGGCGACTCGTTCGACCAGTCCCTGGCGAAGGGCTTCGTGCAGCTCTGGGGCTTGCCGAGCAAGATCGCGGCTCGGCGGGATCAGCGGCTGGGCGGGGTGTGAGCCAGCTCTGGGGTGGGCGGTTCGCCTCCGGTCCGTCCGACGCGCTGGCCGCCTTGTCGAGGTCCACCCACTTCGACTGGCGGCTGGCGCCCTATGACCTGCGCGGCTCGAAGGCGCACGCCCGGGTGCTCGCGCGCGCCGGCCTGCTCACCGGTGACGAGCTCACCGGCATGTTCGACGCGCTGACCAAGCTCGAGGCCGACGTCGCGTCCGGCGCGTTCGGACCGGCGCCCGACGACGAGGACGTCCACTCCGCATTGGAGCGGGGGCTCATCGAGCGGGCCGGCGCGGACCTGGGGGGCAAGCTCCGGGCCGGCCGGTCGCGCAACGACCAGGTCGCGACGCTGTTCCGGATGTGGCTGCGGGACGCGGCCGAACGGGTCGGCGCGGGTGTCCTGGACGTGGTGGACGCGCTCGTCGCGCAGGCCACCGCGCACCCGGACGCGCCCATGCCCGGTCGCACGCATCTGCAGCATGCCCAGCCGGTGTTGCTGGCGCACCATCTCGCGGCGCACGCCCATGCCCTGCTGCGCGACGTCGACCGGCTCCGGGACTGGGATCGGCGCGCCGCCGTCTCGCCGTACGGGTCTGGTGCGCTCGCCGGGTCGAGCCTCGGTCTGGACCCCGAAGCGGTCGCGGCGGAGCTCGGCTTCGACTCGTCGGCCGCGAACTCGATCGACGGCACCGCGTCCCGGGACTTCGCCGCCGAGGCGGCGTTCGTGCTCGCCATGATCGCGGTGGACCTGTCCCGGATCGCCGAGGAGGTGATCGTCTGGGCGACGGCGGAGTTCTCCTACGTCAGCCTCGACGACGCGTTCGCCACCGGCAGCTCGATCATGCCGCAGAAGAAGAACCCGGACGTCGCCGAGCTCGCGCGCGGCAAGGCCGGGCGGTTGATCGGCAACCTGGCCGGGCTGCTGGCCACGCTGAAGGCGCTGCCACTGGCCTACAACCGCGACCTGCAGGAGGACAAGGAGCCGCTGTTCGACTCCGTCGAGCAGCTCGAGCTGGTGCTCCCCGCGGTGGCCGGCATGGTGGCCACGCTCACCTTCCACACCGACCGGCTCGCCGAGCTGGCCCCGGCCGGGTTCGCCCTCGCGACCGACGTCGCCGAGTGGCTGGTGCGCGCGGGCGTGCCGTTCCGCGCGGCCCACGAGGCGGCAGGCGGCTGCGTCCGCGTGGCCGAGGCGCGCGGCGTGGGTCTCGCCGAGCTGACCGACGCCGAGCTGGCCGCGGTCGCACCCGCCTTGACGCCACGGGTGCGGGAGGTGCTCACCGTCGCGGGCTCGATAGCCTCCCGCAGCGCCCGCGGCGGTACCGCGGCCGAGCGCGTCGCCGAGCAGCTCGACGACCTGCGCGCCGCCGCTGCCGCCGCCCGCGCCGTGTTCGGCACCCGATCCGGAGGACCAGCATGACCTCACCCACCAGCCTGGCGCGCTCCGTGGAGCAGGCCCGCACGGCCTACCAGGCACTCGTCGCGGAGGGTCTCGCGCTCGATCTCACTCGCGGCAAGCCCGCGCCCGCCCAGCTCGACCTGGCCATGCCGATGCTGAGCCTGCCCGGCGAGCGGTATCGGGCCGTCGACGGCACCGACACCCGCAACTACCAGGGGCTGCAGGGGCTTCCGGAGCTGCGCGCGATCTTCAGCGAGCCGCTGCAGGTGCCGGTGGAGCAGCTGATCGCGTTCGGTAACTCCAGCCTGGAGCTGATGCACGACACGCTGGTGCACGCACTGCTGAGCCCGCTGCCCGGCGCGCCGTGCCGCTGGGTCGACGAGGAGCGGATCGTCTTCCTGTGTCCGGTCCCGGGCTACGATCGCCACTTCGCGCTCTGCGAGCGGCTCGGCATCGAGATGGTTCCGGTCCCGATGACCCCCGACGGTCCGGACATGGACATCGTCGAGCAGCTCACCGCGGCCGACGCCGCGGTGAAGGGCATCTGGTGCGTTCCGAAGCACTCCAACCCGGACGGCACCTGTTACTCCGAGGCGACGGTGCGCAGGCTCGCGGCGGTGCCGGCCGCCGCGCCGGATTTCCGGATCTTCTGGGACAACGCCTACGCCGTGCACCATCTCACCGATCGCGAGGTGTCGATCGCTGACGTGCTCGCGTGCTGCGCGGAGGCGGGCCGTCCGGACCGGGTGTTCGTGTTCGGGTCCACGTCGAAGATCACGTTCGCGGGTGCGGGCGTCGGATTCCTGGGAGCCTCGGCAGCCAACGTCACCTGGTGGCTCGCGCTCACCGGTAAACGCACCATCGGACCGGACAAGATCAACCATCTCCGGCACGTGCTGTTCCTGCGTGACGCCGACGGCCTGCGCGAGCAGATGCGCCGGCACCGCGAGCTGATCGCGCCGAAGTTCGCGGTGGTCGAGGACGTGCTGACCCGAAACTTCGCGAACACCCCCGGCGTGTCGTGGTCGCGACCCGCCGGCGGCTACTTCGTCACCCTCACCGTGCCGGAGGGGACGGCCGCCGAGATCGTCGCGCTGGCGAAGGAGGCCGGTATCGCCCTCACCCCCGCCGGTGCCACGCACCCCTACGGAGACGATCCGCAGGACAGCACCATCCGCCTCGCGCCGACGTTTCCCGAGCTCGAGGAGGTGGAGCGGGCGATGGTCGGGGTGGCCGTCTGTGTCCGGCTGGCTCTCGCCCAGCGGTGACGGGTCTGTTCGACCGTGCGGAGCTCGCCGCCGACGTGCCGGCGGCGGCCGCTCGCCTGCTCGGGTGCACGGTCGTGGCCGACACACCCGAGGGCACCGTGGCCGCGCGTCTGGTCGAGGTCGAGGCCTACCGCGGTGCCGACGACCCGGCGTCGCACAGCTTCCGCGGGCCGACGCCGCGCAACGCGGTGATGTTCGGGCCAGCCGGGCACCTGTACGTGTACTTCGTCTACGGCATGCACTTCTGCGCCAACGTCAGCTGCCTCGACGACGGTGCGGCCGGGGCGGTGCTGCTGCGCGCGGCCGAGGTGGTCTCGGATGTCACGGTGGCCCGGGCACGACGCCCGACCGCCCGCCGGGACCACGACCTCGCGCGCGGCCCCGCGCGGCTCGCGTCCCTGCTGGGCCTGGGCCGAGAGCACAACGGCCTGGACGTCACCGATCCCGCGTCACCGGTGCGGGTGCTGACCGCACCGCCGGTGGACGCCGCGCTCGTCCGTTCGGGTCCGCGGGTGGGTGTCGCCGCTGCCCAGGATGTGCCGTGGCGGTTCTGGATCGACGGCTCGCCCGCGGTCAGTCCCTACCGCCCCGGCCGGAGCCGTCCCCGATGACGGACCCGACCTGGAAACCGGTGGCCGCGGTGCGGGAGGATCGACCCGTGGGAGCCGACATCCTCGACGAGCTGGAATGGCGCGGTCTCATCGCGCAGAGCACCGACCGGGACGCGTTGCGACGTGACCTCGCCGACGGGCTGCTCAGCGTGTACGCGGGCTTCGACCCGACGGCGCCGAGCCTGCACGCGGGCCACCTGGTGCCGCTGCTCACGCTGCGCCGCTTCCAGCTGGCCGGAGCGCGGCCGATCGTGCTCGCAGGCGGGGCGACCGGCATGATCGGTGACCCGCGCGAGGTCGGTGAGCGGTCGCTGCACAGCGCCGACACGGTGCACGACTGGGCCGGGCGCATCCGGGGCCAGCTCGAACGGTTCGTCGCGTTCGACGGGTCCCCGCAGGGAGCACTGATCGTCGACAACCTCGACTGGACCGGCGCCCAGTCGGTGCTGGAGTTCCTGCGCGACGTCGGCAAGCACTTCTCGATCAACGTCATGCTCGGTCGGGAGACCGTCCGACGCCGGCTCGCCGCCGAGGGCATGTCCTTCACCGAGTTCAGCTACCTGCTCCTGCAGAGCCAGGACTACCTGCACCTGTACCGGCGGCACGGCTGCCGGTTGCAACTGGGTGGCTCCGACCAGTGGGGCAACATCGTCGGCGGGGTGGAGCTCATCCGGCGGGTGGAGGGCGCCACGGTGCACGGGCTGACCACGCCGCTGGTCACCGACGCCGAGGGTCGCAAGTTCGGCAAGTCGACCGGCGGCGGCGACATCTGGCTGGACCCGGAGCTGACCTCGCCGTACGCCTGGTACCAGTACTTCGTCAACGTCGCCGACGCCGACGTCGGCCGGTACCTGCGGCTGTTCACCTTCCTCTCGGCCGAGGAGATCGAGGACCTGGAGAAAGCCGTCGCCGAACGACCCCAGGAGCGCGCCGGACAGCGCAGGCTCGGCGAGGAGCTGACGACGCTGGTGCACGGGCGACATCACACCGAACAGGTGGTGACGGCGAGCGCGGCCCTCTTCGGACGCGGTGACCTGCGCACGCTCGATGCCGAGACGCTCGACGCGGCGCTGGCCGAGGTTCCGAGCGCCACCATCCGGCTCGACGAGCGGACCACCGTCGTGGACCTGCTCCTGGCTACCGGCCTGGCAGCGAGCCGGGGAGCCGCTCGGCGCACGGTCGGGGAGGGCGGGGCCTATGTGAACAACCTGAAGGTCGCCGACGACCAGTGGGTCCCGGGCCCGGATGACCTCCTGCCCGGGGGGTGGCTCGTCGTGCGGCGCGGGAAGCGCACCCTCGCCGGAGCGCGCCTCGAGCGGGCCGCAGATGCGCGCGGTGGGTCTGACCTGCGATGACGCCGAAACGGCACCCCGGTGTGACTCCTCGCGAAGCCCCTGTGTAACTTCCTTCCAGTCGCCACGGCGGGCAGCACGACAGCCCCTCGATCATGGTGATCGTCCCCGGAAGGGATCGCACCTCAGGGTGTAACCTGACGATGGCGTTCAGCTAGGACGTGGGCCTGGCGGGGTTTGACTCCGCGCTCAGGACCAGGTACCTTGGAAAGTTGTCCCGGCCCGGTCCGAGAGGACCGCCATGGTGCGCGGGTGTCTTTTGAGAACTCAACAGTGTGTCGAGCTGTATCATGTTTTAACATGATACGTTATCATGAATTGGTTTTGTGCCAGTTTTGTTTTTTGCCATGGCCTTGTGTGTTGGGGTTGTGGTGTTGTTGGGCCAGTTT
>JBBSQN010000155.1:0-13662 GCA_038257875.1 Mycobacteriales bacterium | reverse complement strand
GTGTCGCCGGCACGGCGACCGGCCAGCGCGCGACCCAGCGGGCTGTCCACCGTGAGTACCCGAGCCTGCTCGTCCTCGGGCATCTCGTCGGTGACCAGCACCGCCCGCATCGTCTCGACGGTCCCATCAGGGAACCGCAGCGTCACCTCGGTCCCGTCCGGCAGACCGTCGGTCGCCTCGCCCGGCGCGGCGCCTCGCGCGATCACCTCGATGATCTCCCTGATGCGCGCGTCCATCCTGGCCAGGTCGTCATTGCGTTCCAACTCCACCGCCTGGTCCGCCCGGTCCCCGACCGGATCGTCGTCGCGCCCGTCAGCGGCCAGGTGCCGACGCTGCGCACGCAACTGCGCCAGCTCCCGCTCGAGCCGCTCCCGGCCGTCCGGATCCAGACCTGGTGTCGTAGCGGTCATCACAGTGCCTTCCCGAGTTCCTGATCGGATGGTAACCATCCAGCCCACGGCTGCCGAGCATATGGAGCCGGGCGGAAGTCGGTGCCACGGCCTCGTCCAGGCTGCGGAAGAACCGTCGAGGGCCAGGGGTGAGTGGTTTACTAGCCAGATCACAGATCGCCTTGCCGGCAGGCGACGACGAGTTCTGAAGGTGGGCAGCATGGGCGTTCTCCGGACCAAGTCCGTCGAGCAGTCGATCCGCGACACCGAGGAACCCGAGCATGCGCTGAAGAAGGAGCTCTCGGCCCTCGATCTCACCGTGTTCGGCGTCGGGGTCATCATCGGCACCGGGATCTTCGTGCTGACGGGGGTGGCGGCCAACGGTACCGCGGGCCCGGCGGTGGCCGCCTCGTTCGTCGCGGCCGCGATCGCGTGCGGGCTCGCCGCGCTGTGCTACGCGGAGCTCGCCTCGACGGTGCCGGTGGCCGGGAGCGCGTACACCTTCTCCTACGCCACGCTCGGCGAGCTGATCGCCTGGATCATCGGCTGGGACCTCGCCCTGGAGTTCATTCTCGCCGGCGCAGTGGTCGCCGTCGGCTGGTCGCAGTACTTCGCGACGATGCTGGAGACCCTCGGGCTGGCACTGCCCACCGCGATCTCCAGCGGCGAGGAAGGCGTGTTCAACCTGCCGGCCGTCGTCATCGTGCTGCTGCTCACCGCGATCCTCGTGTTCGGAATCAAGCTCTCAGCGCGGTTCAACGCGGTGGTCGTGGCCATCAAGGTCGCGGTCGTGCTGCTCGTGATCGTCGCGGGGCTGTTCTTCGTCCGCGCATCGAACTACACCCCGTTCGTCCCGCCCGCCCAGGACGCCGAGCGGGCCACCGGGCTGGACGCCACCGTGGTCGAGACGATCTTCGGCCAGGCCCCGGCCAACTTCGGGGTGAGCGGGATCTTCGCCGCGGCCGCGCTGGTGTTCTTCGCCTTCATCGGCTTCGACATCGTCGCGACGACGGCCGAGGAGACCCGCAACCCACAGCGCGACGTCCCGCGTGGGCTCCTCGGCTCGCTGGCGATCTGCACGATCCTCTACGTGGCGGTCTCGCTGGTCATAGTCGGCATGCAGAACTACCAGGAACTCGACACGGAGGCCCCGCTGGCGGCGGCTTTCGTGTCCGTCGGACAGCCGATCTTCGCCAACATCATCACCGTCGGCGCGCTGGCCGGTCTGACCACGGTGATGATGATCCTGATGCTCGGTCAGAGCCGGGTCGCCTTCGCGATGAGCCGCGACGGACTGCTCCCACGCGGGCTGTCCACAGTGCACCCCCGGTTCGGCACCCCGTACCGGATCACGATCATCATCGGCGTCGTGGTGGCGATCTTGGCCGGGTTCATTCCGCTCACCGAGCTCGCCGAGCTGGTCAACATCGGCACCCTGTTCGCGTTCGTGCTCGTCTCGGTCGCCGTGGTCGTGCTCCGGCGCACCCAACCCGATCTCCGGCGCTCGTTCCGAACCCCGCTGGTACCACTGGTGCCGATTCTCGCGGTGCTGTCCTGCGTCGTGCTGATGCTGTTCCTGGCCGTGGAGACCTGGCTGCGGTTCCTGATCTGGATGGCCATCGGGTTCGTCGTCTACTTCCTCTACAGCCGCAAGCACAGCCGCCTCGCCCAACCCGACGGCGGGCTCACGATTGACCGGCGCGACACCGCCGCGGGGCACGACTCGACCGCCCCCCGGCACCGAAGCCAAGAATGAGCAGAACGACACGGAGACATGTCCCTGCCGCCTGGGATCACCGCACGATCCCGCGAAACGGGTCAGAGATCATGTTGATCGAGGGCCTGTACCCGAGCGCCGCGCATCCCGGCGAGGAGCGTGCCACCGAGGTCGCGGTCGCTATCGTCGAGAAGCTGGTCGATGCGGGCGACCGGGAGGTCGACGGAGTCGCTCGCCTCCTGACGGTGGCGATGGCGATGGCGGGCTCGCCCAGGAACTCGACGCCACGACGACAGGCGGCAAAGCCGCCGCAACACGGGAGAGAATCAGCGAATGATCAAGTAAGTCTAGCGTGGCTGGACGGATCCGGACCGGGAGTGCCGTCTCGACCGTCCGCGACCAGGCCGGTAGTATCGGCGGTGTGACCACAAAGCTCACCATCAGCGTGCCGGACGACGTGGCCGCGGAGGCTCGCGAGGCCGTCCACGCCGGCCACGCTGCCTCCGTCTCGGGGTACGTCGCCGCCGCCATCGAGCACTATCGCCAGGCCGTGACCCTCGACGAGTGGCTGAATCGGGTCGACGACGAGCTCGGGCCCCCCTCTCCCGAGGCCTTCGCCTGGGCGGAGTCGGTGTTGGGTACGACCGATCGGTCGAGACGGCCCGCGTGAGCAGACGTGGTGGTGTGCTCGGACTGACCCTGGACGCGGGAGGGTTGATCGCCATCGAGCGCGGCGACGAACGGGTGATCGCCTTGATCCGGACGGCGCGACGCGCCGAGCTGCCGATCGTCGTCCCCGCCGGCGTGCTCGCTCAGGTGTGGCGTGACGGCAGGAAGCAGGCTCGACTGTCCGGGTTCCTCCGCGCGCGACGCGATGCTCCGGCCCTCGCTCCGCTCGACGGCCCGACCGCCCGGGCCGCTGGTGAGCTGTGCGGACACACCGGCACCACCGACGTCATCGACGCCTCGGTTCTGCTGTGCGCGCGATCCCGCGGACACCACATCGTCACCAGCGATCCCCGGGACATGACGCACCTCGATCCCGGCGCCCCGGTGATCGTCGTCTGAAGCCGGAGGTCCTGGACAGATCTCGATGCACCACCGCGTTGACTATCACCTCGCGCAGCGCGAGCTCGGGATACTCCGATTCAGCAGCGGCACGTCGATGCGCCCCGGACGCTGGGCGAGCACGCCCTTGCCGCGCGAGCGATGGCACCGTCAGTACGGGCTGGGTGCGTGGTCGCTCACCTACTCGGGCCGAGTGACCTGCGGTCGCCGGTCGAGGTCCAGCACGTCACCGTGACTCGAGACCCGGGCAGATACGGCATCATGACTGCATGGAGCTGCGACCGGGTCTGAACATCGAGGACGGCGTCCTCGACGACTTCGCCGTGCGCCACGGCATCAACAGGCTCGCCCTCTACGGGTCAGCCCTGCGCGAGGACTTCGGGCCGGCCAGCGACATCGACATCCTCGTCGAGTTCCTGCCCGGAAGGACACCGGGGCTTCTCCATCTTGCCCAGATGGAGCTCGAGCTGGAGACCGCAATCGGCTGGCCAGTCGAGCTGCGCACCTACGAGGACCTCAGCCGCCAGTTCCGCGACAACGTCGCCACAACCGCGCGCCCCCTCTATGCGGCCTGAGGACCAGGTCCGCCTGCGGCACCTCGCCGAGGCCGCGACCAAGGCGGTCGCCCACGGCAAGGACAAGCAGCGGAAAGATCTCGACAGCGACGAGCTGCTCCGGCTCGCCCTGACCAAGCTCGTAGAGATCGTCGGCGAAGCCGCCAAGCACGTCAGCCCGGAGTTGCGGGCCGCGAATCCCGACGTCCCGTGGGCTGCCGCCGCCCGTATGCGTGACCGCCTGATCCACCACTACTTCGACGTCAACCTCGACGTCCTATGGCAGACCGTGACCGACGACCTGCCTCGGCTGCTCGCAGCCCTACCCGTCATTGATGCCGAATGATTCATTCGGGCTCTCAGTCAGCGTGGAACGGCTGACCCATTCCTCGACCAGGAGGTCACGCCACGGTTCCCGGCCGGGTTCACGCGGTGCCCGCGATGGGCCAGTACCGCGAGGCCAGCGGAGTGATCGCGCATGAGGCCAGCGTCCTGTTGATCTTGTTCTACCCGCTGGACTCGGCCGCCGACGCTTCCGTAAAGATCAACGAGATTCGCGCCGCGTACGACACGACCTTCCGTCAGGAGTCGGTCCTGCGAGAGGACGAGCAACCCTCCTGCGTGGCGTTCTGATCCCGCCTCTGCGTCGAGGGCGCTGCCCTTCACGCCCGGACGGTTCCGGACGGTTCCACCCGACGTCGACGGGTTCGGGCTGTAGGTCGGCGACGTACGGGCGCGACGTGCCGTGACGCACGAGCGAGGAGAGGTGCATGACGCTGCTCGAAGACACCGCCCGCCAGCCGGTGCTGCACGGCCTGGAGCGCCGGTAGAGCACGCCAACGTTCGAGCAGGCGCAGGCAACGTAAGAGGAGTGCCGTGGCTGCGAGGCCGCAGCCGGACGCCCGATGGTGCCGAGAGCAGTGCCCGGCCCCGCTCGCTGGGCACCGGAGCTGTGTGATCGCCGAAAGTGTGCGCTCAGTGTCGGGGTCCCGACCATGAGCGCACACTAGCGGCGATCGCGGCGATCGCGGCACGAACACCGCTGGGCTGTCAACCGCCGGTGACGACGAGCCCGTCCTGCACCGCTCCGCGGAGCTGGAGCGCCTCGACGACCCGGTCGTAGGAGGCGGCGTCAGCGGGATCGACCCGCGCGGCCGTGGGGACGACGCGCACCCCGGCCTCAGCGACGTCGATGCGGGTGGGCACGGCCTCGGCGCGGGTGATCGTGAACCGACCGTCCGCGTCGCGGGTGAAGGTGAACCGGGCGATGACCGAGTCCCTGGTGCCGCCGGGCGTGTTCTGCTGCGCGACGTGGTTGCCCAGCCCGTAGGCCACCCACTTGCCGGCGATCCGCTCGAACGGCTGGACGACATGGGCGTGGTGGCCGAGCACCAGGTCGATGTCGGGGGAGGCGAGCAGCGCCTGCGCGACGGTGAGCTGGGCGTCGCTCGGGTCGTGGTCGTACTCCGTGCAGCAGTGCACGCTCGCGATGACGATCTCGGCCCCGGCCTGCCGTGCCCTGGCCGCCTCCTCGAGCATTCCGGTGACGTCGGCGCGCGCGGCGTCGAAGACGTTCACCGACCACTCCTGAGCCGGCGGGAGCGTGATGCCGTTGAGACCGTAGGTCCAGGAGAGCTGGGCGACCCGCACCCCGTGGACCTCGACGATCCGGGGCACGTCGCGCTGCGCGGCGCTGCGCGACGTGCCGGTGTGCGCCACCCCGGCCGCGTCGAGGGTGTCCAGCGTGCGGACGAGCCCGTCGAAGCCGCCGTCGAACGAGTGGTTCGAGGCGGTCGAGCAGCTGTCGTAGCCGGCATCGGCCAGGGCGTGGACGATCTGCGGTTGCACGGCGAACGACGGGTAGCCGCGGAACGGCCCCTCCGGCGGCGCGACCGGCGTCTCGAGGTGGCAGATCGCCAGATCAGCGCCGCGGATCACCGGCGCGACCGCCGCGAACACCCCGGTGAAGTCGTAGGCCGTACCGTTCGCCTCTCCGGTCCGCGCCGCTCCCCTCACCAGCGAGCCCTTCTGGTGGAGGAGCACGTCGCCGGTGGCGACCACGGTGAAGGACGTCGGCGGCACCGGTGGGACGGAGGCAGCGACCGGCGCCGACGCGCACGACAGCCCACCCGCGGCGAACAGCAGAGCGAGGCCCGCCACCAGCACGCTGGCGACCGGGCGCCCAGCGCGGCTCCTGCGAGACATCATACGACGTGCGAGCACGTCAGCCGGACGGCGAGCCGTCCGAGCAGAACCATAGTGACCATGATCGCCGTAAGCAGCACCTCGACCTCCAGCGCGAAGTTTGCCATGTCGCCGAAACGACCGTGATCTACCCGGTCCTTCCGGCCGATCCCGGAGAACACGTTCGGGGTCGCGGGCATCGGCCTGGATAACTGCTGTCCGGGGATCATCGGCGGGCTTCGACGGCTCACAAAGGAGGTACGAGATCCACTCTGGTGGAATCCGAGGCCTGACTGTACTGTCCGGTCATGCCGCCGCTACCGCGCACGGACCCTGTCGAGCTCGACCCCCACCCGCGCACAGCGGTCCGGGAGCCGGAGTACGGCTTCCCGCGCGGGTTGTGGGCGGCGATGGCTCGGCGGCGTCCACCCGGACCCCCGTTCTCGCCGCGGACGTGGCGCAGCCCGCTGCGCGGTCCGTGGATCACCTCGGTGTTCGGTGCGATCCTGCTCGTCGGGATGCCGATCATCATTATCACCGGCCTGCTGTCCTACATCGCCTACGGCCCGCAGTTCGGTCAGGCGCTGCCTGCCGATGTGGGCGGGCTGCGGTTGCCGTTGTTCGACTGGCCGACCCGACCGAGCTGGCTGTTCCGGCTCAACCAGGGCCTGCACGTCGTGCTCGGGCTGGTGCTCATCCCGGTCGTGCTGGCCAAGCTGTGGTCGGTGGTGCCCAAGCTGTTCACCTGGCCACCGGCCCGCAGCCTCGCCCACCTCCTCGAGCGCATCTCGCTGGCCCTGCTCGTGGGCGGGGTGCTGTTCGAGATCGTCACCGGCGTGCTGAACATCCAGTACGACTACATCTTCGGGTTCAGCTTCTACACCGCCCACTACTGGGGTGCGTGGGTGTTCATCGCCGGGTTCGTCGTTCACGTCGCCCTCAAGCTGCCCACCATGATCCGTTCGCTGCGATCCCGGTCGCTGCGCGCCGAGCTGCGCACCCCGCTCGCAACGACCGTGCCCGAGCCACCCGACACCCACGGCCTGGTCGCCGAGCACCCGGCCGAGCCGACGCTGAGCCGCCGGGGTCTGCTCGCCCTGGTCGGTGGGGGCGTGGTGCTCATGGCGGTGATGACCGCCGGGCAGACGATCGGCGACGCGGTGCGCGCCAGCGCGTTGCTCGCCCCGCGGAGTCGCTCCTACGGCCAGGGCCCGAACGACTTCCAGATCAACCGCACCGCCGAGACCGCAGAAATCACACCCACTGTGGTCGCGGGCTGGACGTTGACGCTGACCGGCGGACGTCAACCGCTCGTGCTGAGCCGCCAGGACCTGCTCGGGATGCCTCAGCACACCGCGCAGCTCCCGATCGCGTGTGTGGAGGGCTGGTCGACGACGCAGACCTGGAGCGGGGTACGGCTGCGCGACCTCGCCGCCCGCGCCGGCGTCCCGACCCCGGCGAACGCGTTCGTACAGTCGCTGGAACGCGACGGCGCGTTCAACCAGGCGACGTTGCAGGCCAACCAGGTGCTCGACCCGGACTCGCTGCTGGCACTCCGGGTCAACGGCGCGGATCTCTCGCTGGATCACGGCTTCCCAGCGCGTGTCATCGTCCCGGCACTACCCGGGGTGCACAACACCAAATGGGTATCCTCCATCGACCTCCGCAGCGCCTGATGGCGACCATGATCAGCGGTGTGCTGGCCGGGTGGCGCCGGTTCTACGGCGAGAACCCGCTGCACCTGCTCGCCCTGCTCGGCTGCTTCGCCCTCGCCGGCTACGCCGTCAGCTTCGCCGTCCAGGCGCCCACGCCGATACAGCTGGGGATCTGGTTCGTCGGTGCCGTCATCGGCCACGACCTCGTGTTGTACCCGCTCTACGCGCTGGCCGACCGGTCGTTGCTGGCCGGTCGTCGGGCGCGTCGGCGCCGTCACGCCCGCCCGAGCCGGGTGCCCGCCACCAACTACGTCCGGGTGCCCGTGCTGGGCTCCGTGCTCCTGCTGCTGGTGTTCCTCCCCGTGATCATCCGCCAGGGCGAGGCCGCCTACGAGGCAGCCAGCGGGCTGACCATGGAGCCCTATCTCGAACGGTGGTTACTGATCACCGGGGCGATGTTCCTGCTCAGCGCCGTGCTGTACGCGCTGCGGCGCGTGCGCTCCGAGTAGCAGTGACCCACCACGATCTGCTGACCACTGGCCGTCGGGCACCCAGCGTCCGACGAGGGCCTGCTCCACCTGGCCGGCCAGCTCCGCCAGCCGGTCGCGCTCGCCGACGTCGAAGTCCTGCGCGGCGATCGTGGCGCGCATCCGGGTGAGCTGCTCGGCGACCGCCTGGCGCTGGTCGGGCTCCGCGCACCAGGCGACCTCGCGCAGCAGCAACAGGAGCCGGGTCAGGACGGAGGGGTCGCCCGCGCCGTAGCGTCGGGGCTGGGCCACCGCCAGGTCCAGGAGGTCGCGCAGGCCCGGACGGCACAGCACGACTCGGACCTGGTGCTGGTCGTCGCGCAGCAGTAGGGGTCCGAGGTCACGGCCAGCGAGCTCGCACAGCACCGCCGAGGAGTGGCCCAGCGCGTGGATGGCGGTGGTCGGGTCGTTGATGCCGGGTGAGAGCGCCTTCACCGCCACGTCGGTGAGCTGCCGCAGCCCGAAACCGACGTCCTGCGCCGCGGTGCGCTCGAACCCGGTGGAGACCGCCCTCGCTACCCGCTGCTGCAGGCGGCTGCGGGCGTCCTCGTCGAACGAGCTCGTGGCACGTGGCCAACCGACGCCGACCGGCGTGCCGGCGACCAGCGAGCTGCCCGGATGGCGATCGACGAACAGGACCGCGTCAGCCTCGACGGCCGCCGCCAGCAGCGCCCCCTCGTGCACCCTGACAATGAAACCCGAGGCGGCGGCCGGGAGAGCCACCGCTGCGACGGGCGGTGTCGGCAGCACGGTCCCGCCCGCGGCGGCGCGTTCGGGCAGGACCCGGCGGAGGGTCTGGCTGGCTTCGGCGTGGACGTCGCGCAACATCGTCTCGACCCGGATCTGCCGCGCCAGATGGGCCAGGAACAGCACCAGACCCAGCACGCTGACCAGGGCAAGAACGAACGCGACCGTCACCGCTAGGCGCGGGACGAACATCTCCTGCCCGCCGTCGGCGGTCCGCACCGTGCGCAGCACCGTGAGCGCGTAGGTGAACGTGGCGAGGAACAGCGCAAGGGTGACCTGGACGAACCGATCGCTACTGAAGGTGCGCAGCAACCGGGGGGAGAACTGGCTGCTGGCCAGCTGCAGCGTCACCACCGTCAGCGAGAAGGTCAGCGACGTGACGGTGACCAGGGAGCTGGCGATCGCGTCCAGCACCGTACGGGCCGCTGCCGCCCCTCCGCCGAACAGGTACGTTCGCACCCAGGCAGGCAGCTCGTCGGCGATCAACGCGTCCAGGCTCGGCAGGACCACCCCCAACACGAGGGCGAGCCCGACGCCGATCGTGGGCAGCGGCCAGAGCTGAGTTCGCAGCGCGTCGCGCTGCGAACTCAGCCCCCCCCGCACACCGGACAGCCGCATGATAGCTCCATGTCCCCCTCCGCTCGGCGTTTTCCACGGTCACCCTATCGACGTGGTCGCACGGGCACAGCCGGGCGGGCGTCACCCCAGCTCGCGTGAGCGATCAGCGCGGGGTGATCACGCCACAGGCGACCCGTCCACCCGCGTCACCCGTCGCCAGGGTGGCGGCGTCCGGACCCTCAGGGGCGTACCGGGCGGGGATGTTGGCATAGTTGTCGGGCTCGGCGTGGACGATGATCGCGCTCCCGTTGGAGTCGAAGATGTCGGCGAACGTCACGCGGTCGGTCGTGAAGGACGCCTGGGCGGCGCCGTCGCCGCCGACCAGGAGGACCGGCATGTCGCCGGCGTGGTCGGGGTGGCTGTCGCCGGCCGGGCTCAGGTGCCCACCAGCGGACGTGAACGGAGGCGTGGAGTTCCCGACGCACTCTCCGTTCTCGTGGATGTGGAACCCGTGGAAGCCGGCGGTCAAGCCTCGAACCTGACCGATGACGTTCAGCCGTCCGTGCTGCTCGACCAGCTCGACGGTTCCGAGCGGCTTACCCGCAGGATCCACGAGGCTGGCCTCCCCGACGCGAGGTGCGTCACTACCCGCCAAGGCAGTGCTGACACCCACCCCCGACGCCACGGCCACCACGGCGAGCACACCGACGGTGGCGAGAAAACGCTTGTTCATCGACCGACCCCCTTCGTTGCGCGAGCTGCAACAGCCCGCTGATAACCAAGAGACCGGGAACCCTCCCCTGATACCACGACCAGCGGACGGACCGCCGAACACCCGTGCCTGCGTCCCAGGGCTCGCCGCTGGCCGCGGCCGCCTCAGCGCGACCGCGGCAGCCATGTCGACGCCGCCGTGCTACCTGTCGTTTCCCCGCCGCAGCCACCTTCTCAGGTGAGACAGAAGGGTCTACCGCCCCAAGAATGTGACTGTCCGTAACCATCAACCTCCAACGATCGAAAATGCATCCCGGGATTCGACGGGGTCCGGCCACCTGCCCTAGGCTCCATGCGCTCATCGCAACCAGGTTCCGCTAGTGATCGACTACGCAGTGAGGCCATGAATGCTCAGAGACGAGACCCTCCCGTCCGATGAGGCAATACCTTTCTATGCCGATCCGACGAAGGCAAGCGTTGCCAGGGTGTATGATGCTTTTCTGAACGGTAAAGACAACTATGAGATCGATCGCGAGGTCCTGCGTCGCATCCAACAGGTCGCACCCGAGGCCACGCAGCTCGGTTGGGATAATCGGAAATTCCTGATCCGAGCAACTCGCTTCATCGTCAGTCAAACAGGCGTCACGCAATACCTGGACTGTGGTTCCGGGTTGCCGACGGCCGAGAACACCCACCAGGTCGCCCAGCGGATCCAGCCCGACGCTCGCGTCGTCTACGTTGACAACGACCCGGTAGTGCTGGCCCACGGCCGGGCGCTGCTCGAGGAGAACGACCACACGCATCTCATCTCCGCGGACATCTTCGAGCCGGACCACGTCATCAACAACGAACTCGTCCACAGATATCTGGACTTCTCCCAGCCCATCGCGCTCTACCAGTGCGGGACGCTGCACCACTACTCGGGCGAGCGGAGCCCGGGCGACATCATGCAGGAGTACATCGACGCGCTACCCTCGGGTTCGTACGTCGCGCTGAGCCATTTCTTCGATCCAGAGACCACCGAGGACAGCAGGCTCGCTAGACGGATGGAGGAGATATTCTTGCACAGTCCCATGGGTAGTGGATGGTTCCGCACCCAGTCTGCGATCGAAAGCATGTTTCCTGGTCTTGATCTAGTCGAACCCGGTATCGTCTTGTGCGCTGACTGGTGGCCGGAGGGCCCTCGCATCAAGCCGATAGCGCCGGTACAGCGCTGCATCGTAGGTGCCGTCGGACACAAGCCCTGATCACCGACCGTGACTGAGGCTGGCCGCGGGGTCGGGACGGACGCGGTTGGTCCCTCTTCAGTACGCTTACGCTACGTTCGAACGCTTCTCTTTCGCTGACGAGGGACCGGCCATGAGTGATTTCACGCGAACCCCTACGACCATCTCGAACATCGGCGTGGTCATGTTCGCCGTCGCCGACCAGGACGCAGCGCTCGCTTTCTACACCGAGAAGCTCGGCTTCGAGGTGCGCAGCGACACGCGCTTCGGTGAGCACGACGAGATGCGCTGGCTGGAGGTGGCCCCGCCCGGGTCGCGGACGCGGCTGGCGCTCAACCCGCCGATGGGCGGTGAGCCCGGCGGCAGCTCGATCGGTGTGGAGACGGTGGACGTCCTGGGCGAGCACGCACGCCTGAAGGCCATCGGTGGGATCGACCTCGATCCGGAGCCGATGCGCACCCCAGGCGCCCCGCTCATGTTCATGCTGCGCGACCCGGACGGTAACCATGTCGTCGTGGTGGAGGAGCCGTCCGCCACGTAGCTCACCCACGGCCGCGGTGGGCTCGATCAACTGCGTCGACACCGCGCGGCTGAGGTCGCGTCCGCAGACCCGTCGATGGGTCACCAGGCGCGTCGGCCAAGGGTGGCGAGGAGTCTGGTCTGCGCATCGGCGGACTCAGGTGGCGTAGGGCGTTGTCGACGAGGTCGGCGTCGAGGCGCACGTCCAGACCGGCGGTCGTGCCCAGGTCCCACGTGTGTGCCGTGTTATCGACGGTGAGATTGGCGAGGAACGCGCCGACGGTCGTGACTCCTGCCCGCGTTTCGACTTCTCTGGCCAGTGCGTTCCTGTCGAGCACCGCAGCACACGCACCCTGAACGGTCTTCCATGCAGCCACCGGCGGAGAAGGGTCTCGGGCCGCCCTCGTGAGAACGACCCGGCGTCGCTGCGCTCCCAGGGGCTGCCCCGCGTGCTGCCCGGGACTGCCGAGCGAGACGAGGCTGATCAGCTCCTCCGCCACCGCGGTGCAGGTCGCCCGCCGAGGCCGTGCCTGATGGCCACCTACGTCCTCGTTCCGGGCGCCGGTGGCTGCGCAGGACTGGCACCTGGTCGGCGCCGCGCTGCGGCACCGCGGCCACGACGTCGTCGCCGTAGACCTCCCCACCCGGAACCCATGCTGGCGCGGTGGGGAGCGGACCACCCCTGTCGCCGAGGACGGCTATCGTGTCCGGCATGGCTTCTGTCGGCACGCTCCCGGAGTCCGCGCCGGTCCCGCCAGCGGCGGACCCGCAAGCCATCCGTGCGTGCTTGACCTCGACCCTGGCCGCAGAGTTCGACCACGAGTGGGAGATCGTGCTCGACCGGGTGAAGCAGTCCATGGACCTCACGGATCTGCATGCGTGGTTGAACAAGTGGCGCCACACCGCGTACCTAGAGATGCGCGACCCCGGCGCTTACTACCGGATGCTGGGCAAAGCAGAGCAGATCCAGCGCACCGGCAGCAACCCCGACGCCGTGCCGTATGAGCAGCTGCAAGCAGTGATCCGTCAGCGGCAAGATCGATAAGTGTACCGGATCGTTCCCGACCCGGTCACCATCGCGCAGGTCGCCGCACTGCCCGACGAGGCCCTGGACGACTACGCCGAGCTGTTGGAAGTCCTCCAGCTCAGTCCCTGGAATGGCCAGCCACAGCACGAGGGCAACCCTGACGGCGCGGTTCGGCGCTGGAGCTTCGGCTCCGGCCACGCCGGACAGGTGGTGTATCTGATCGTCGAGGACCGCCACGAGGTCCACCCGTTGCTCGTGCAGTGGTGGGCCTGAGCTCGTGGTGGTGACGTGCTCGACCATCGAGACGACCGATGCGTGAACCGCTTGACGATGAACAGTCCCGACAGGAGGAGTTGCGAACATGTCCAGCTCGGTTGTGACACCGAAGGCCAGTGCCTGGGCAAGGTCGGCAGCCTCAAGGACGTGCGTATGAGCGGTGAGCTAGGGCAGCCGCTCATCGATCAGATCTGCGCCGCGGGCGGCTCCACCGCTGTCTCGCGCGATCCTGCGCATTCGGTCGAGACTTGCTCGGACCGTGGGGTGGCGCTCTAATCCGAAAATAGGCCGGGGACGGGCGAACGGAACTGCCGGTCCACCCTGGTGTTGCTGGGGAGCCGGGTACGGGGGAACTGTGGACTAGGCGGCGGGTTGCAGGGTGACGGTGTAGCCGAGGGCTTCGAGTTGGCGGACGTGGTTGCGTTTCTTGCGTTCCGGGCCGACGCGGTTGTCGTAGAAGTCGGAGCCGAGGTCGCGGTAGCGGGCCTCGGGATCGGACAGCAG